>JAISUI010000080.1 GCA_031272155.1 Tannerella sp.
AAAGAATTTGCTTTCAATTCCATAAGACAAGAAATGATAGCAACATTAAAACAATATTTGAGCGAGTTGCTTGAAATAACAACAAAAGTTCAAGTTATTGTTTTCGGAAGTTTTATTACTCAAAAAGAACAGCCAAACGATATTGATATTTTGCTGTCTTGTTATGACTCAAATGGCTACAATAAAATACTAATACGACTATTAAATAAGCAATACATTGAGGGGAAACCCCAAATACACATATTTACGCAAGAGAATGCAACGGCTGTAAATGGATATAATTTAATATATGCCTTTAATGAGGATAAAAACAACAAAATTAAAGGAATTGAAATAAAGGAATTTGTAGAAATCATTTAATGTGTCAATTGTAAATGTGAATTAACAAAACAAAGCTAATAAAAAAAACAGTAACTCATTTTTAAATTTTTAAATGATTTTTAATATAATAATGGAACTTTACGCAAACCGGCAAAAAAAATCCAGTGTAATTTTTTCCAAAACCGCGATAAAATTTCCCGAAAAATATATCCCTTTGTCAAATTGACCCATCTCACCTTCACTAATCCCCGTGAAATCTCTGACGAAGTTTTTAGTTGTGGTGGTTCAGACAATTTTTTTCATTCCGTCAGGAATGAATCGCTCGGTAGAACAGGAAACGCCACGCCCATATTCCCGCTTGCCGCAGAGCCTGTCCCGAACGTGTTTCGGGATAAGCGCCCTTTTTTCAATGGGATGCATACCCTACGGGATGCAGGTCTGTGTTTTATCGCATTTTTCTACCGAGCGATGCAAACCTACGGCTTGCAAATTCGTTGTTTTTCACACAATTAATAAAATCAACAAAAAATTAACCGCAGACCAAGAAAACAGCTTAACTTTAATCCTACTTAAACACGCCTCAAACACATGGGCTGCCGACTGCGCCATTCCACCCATAGCACCCGAAGAAAAACATCCGCGAAACAGTACGTTGCGCCCACGAAGCCGTTTGTTTTCTGCAGTAAAAAATATTAAAATGTAGTTAAACAGAAAATGTATATGTTGTATTGTGAAAAAAAATAATATCTTTGCACTCAAAATTATTTAAACAAAAATATATGGAAATATTGACAAAACTCGCCGAACTGACAGAGGCGGGAAAAGTAAACAAGACGCTGGCCAAAGGGCAAGACGGCGTGGATGAAGTGACAAGACAGGCGCTTGACGAAGGGATTGCGCCCGAATTAGTACTGGATGCGCTGATCAAAGGCATGAGCGTCATCGGTGAAAAGTTTGCGCAGGGTAAAGCATTTGTGCCCAATATGTTACTGGCCGCAAAGGCGATGAGTGCAGGCATGGCGCACCTGAAACCCTTCTTTTCGTCGGGACAGGTGAAACGGAAAGGCACCTTTATCATCGGCACCGTTTTTGGCGACCTGCACGATATTGGTAAGAACCTCGTATCCATGATGGTAGAAGGATCGGGCTGGGAAGTGATTGACCTTGGCGTGGACGTAAAACCCGAAAAATTCATTGAAACCGTCGCATCACATCCGGGTAGCATCATCGGCCTGTCGGCATTGCTGACTACTACGATGGGCAATATGGAAACCATCCTGAAAGCGGTACGCGAAAAATATCCCGAAACGCGTGTCATCATCGGCGGAGCACCTGTAACACAGGGATTTGCCGATAAAATTGGCGCCAATGGCTATTCGTCAAATCCACAGGGAGCCGTGGAACTGTTGAATAAATTAGTCGCTTAATCCATCGAAAGTTAGAAATTAGCGATGAAATTCAACAAGTTAGCAATCGGCACGCCGGAAGAACTGCTTTTCGGCAACGCTCTTTATCCCGTTTCTACCCGTCGCGGCCTGGTGATTGGTGGCGGTAGCGTGATTCCTGAACTGAACTTTACGCTTCCCCCGATGAGTATCAACAAGGATACTTTTCCCGAAGTGTGCGAGCACTACCGCAGCATCATCACCGACGCCTGCGAACATGCACAGCATCTATATTCCAACGGCGTGATTTTTGAGTTTGAAACCCTGCTTGAAATGACACAAACGCCCGCTTATGGCATTGAGTTGGTCAAAATCATGAATGATATTTGCGAAGAGAATTATCAACAGCATGGATTCAAGAGCGAAATACGCTTGACGCCCAATGATTTGCGCGAATTTGACCGTCCGCCGCTATGCCGCACGTCGAAATATTTGGACGCGATGTGGGAACTGTTTGATAAAGGCTCGCAGGCTGGCGGCGACCTGCTCTCCATTGAAAGCACAGGGGGCAAGGAAATACACGACGAGGCGCTGATGATGTGCGACATCAAACAGGTGGTATTCGCGCTGTCCGTTCTCGGCGTCCGCGACATGAAAATGCTGTGGTCAAAAATCGTGTCTATTGCAAAGAGAAACAACCGATTAGCCGGTGGCGATACGGCTTGTGGCTTTGCCAACACGGCAATGGTATTAGCCGAAAAAGGCTTCATTCCCAAGATCTTCGCCGCAGTGGTGCGTGTTGTTTCGGCTGTCCGAACGCTGGTAGCGATTGAGGAAGGCGCTGTGGGTCCCGACAAGGATTGCGGCTATGAAGGCCCGTTCCTCAAGGCGATTACAGGCACGCCTATCTCAATGGAAGGTAAGGCGTCGGCTTGTGCGCACTTCAGTCCGCTGGGCAACATTGCCGCCTGTTGTTGCGACTTGTGGAGCAACGAATCCGTGCAAAACGTCAAACTCCTGTCAGGCATGGCGCCGACCGTCAGTCTTGAGCAATTGGAATACGACGCGCGGCTGTTCAACCAGGCGCTGAAAGCAGGGAAACCGCAAGCCCGGATGCTGCAAACGCTGCTATCCGATTCCGACAGACTGTTAGATCCTCAGGCGCTGATACTTGCACCTGAAAACGTGATTGCCATTGCAGGCGAAATCGTCAAAGGCGAAAACTACATTGACGCATCCGTCCGCGCTGCCCAAAAAGCAGTTAATCTCATTGACGACGCTTTTCGGGCAGGACAATTGGCTGTCTCCGAAATGGAATCGCCGTGGATAGACATGCTTCGCCAGTCGCTCGCAGAAATCCCGACCGACGAAAGCGCCTTTGTGGAAGAGATGTTGCCGCTCTGCAGTGACAAGTTCATTCCGTCGGAATACGGATTGTAAAAAAACATCGTTGCGATATCATGGAAAAATACTATCTCGGCCTTGATATAGGTGGGACATGGCTGAAAGGTATAGCTGTGGCGATAGACGATTCAACGCCTTTGACGGCCATTCCGGACAAAGTCAAAGCGACCAAAGTAGTGAAAGTCAGCAGTCGCCTCGGCATGGATGCAAAAGCCGGCGATTTTACCGAGGCATTGGAAGAACTGCTGGCAATAGCCCTACCTCCGGATACAAAAGTATGTGGAACAGGAGTTTCTACGGCCGGTGTAGTGAATTATGCCGGCACAGAGTTGGTGCTTGCCGCTCCCCATCTCCAGGTTTTGAGAAAGACAGAATGGATTGAATCTCTAAAAAAGAGAACCGGTGCGGCTGTCACGCTCATCAACGACGCGGACGCCGCGGCTGCAGGCGCAGCCGCAACCGGCTACCTTTCAGGCAACCGCACGATTGGCGTTATGCCCGTCGGTACGGGTTTGGGCTTTACGGTTTGGCGGAACGGGCGGAAATGGACGCCGCAATTTTCCTGCGCGCTTTTGGGCAGTATCTATACTCCTTCAGGCAGTTACGATGCCATAGGAGGCGTTCCGGCCATTCTAAGCGAGGGTGAAAATCTGCGCCAAATCTTCACGCAACCTGAATATGAAGTTCGCAGAAATGCTTATATTCAACACCTTGCCGGCATTGTAGCAACAGCAAATATCATTTACGGCACAGATAAAATCCTGATTGGAGGTGGTTTAGCCGACGCTCTGCAACAAGTGAATTTCCCATTTGCCGAAAGACTGAAAGCGCAGCTGAAAGAAAACAACCTGCTCAATTCGGCAAAAACAGAAGTAGAAGTGATGCGCGAAGGCAATCTTCTGCCCCTCATCGGCGCCGTACTGCTTGCTGCAGGCGAAGAAAAGGCGCAGACAAACAGGAGCATGAAACCCTACGACCGAATGAACACCGAAGTCCCGTTTGACAGAACCCTGCGTCTCGAACAATTGGGAACAGACATCCTCGTGCGCCGTCTCTGGAAAGCCGAACAGGATGCGGGCGCCCGATTGGAAAACTCGCTCGGCGCCGTTGGCGAAGTGGTGGACAAGTTAGTCCAACGCCTGCAGGCAGGCGGGCGGCTGATTTACATCGGTTGTGGCACGAGCGGACGACTTGCCGCTATTGATACCGTGGAAATCGGTTGCACCTTCGGTTTCCCGACCGATCGTGTATTGACCTTTATCTCAGGTGGACTTGCCGATGCGGCCATAGAGATTGAGTCGCGTTTTGAAGAAGATGCCAGTTCCGTACCCGAACTGCTGCTTGCTAACATCAATGCAAACGATTTGGTGATAGGCATTTCTGTTAGCGGGCAGGCTTACTACGTACAGTCAGGTCTGGGATTTGCCCGTTATGCAGGCGCCTATACCGTTATGATTCAGGAGGAAGATGTTGCCGAACTTCCGTTTTGCGACAAGGTGATCGCCCTGCGAACAGGCAACGAACTGCTCGCAGGCTCAACGCGCATGAAAGCAGGAACGGCCACAAAAAAGATCCTGAACTTCATCTCGACCGCTGCAATGGTCAGGCTCGGAAAAGTGCATGGCAGCTACATGACCGAACTGAAGTGCATCAATGAAAAACTGGTTAAACGGGCTGTTCATATCCTGCAAACTTTGTTTCCGTTGAACGCTGCAGAGGCGGAACAATGCCTGAAAGCCAATGCCTGTGAATTGAACAGGACTATTGTGAAATTAAACGATGATTTGCATATAAAATTACACTAACCATATTTACTACTGACATGAATTACAATACAGCCCATATCAAACGATTAATTTCTTTTAACGGCCATTATTTTGCCGTGTGCAATTATTTGTTAGAGAGAGAGAGAGAGAGAGAGAGAGAGAGACCACACACCTTACCTTATTAAAAAAATATGCGCGCGCGTATATAACATCTGTCTGCCAAATAAAAAAATTTTCTCACGGCTTTTTCTCCGGATTTTTCCGGGGAGCCTGACGGGCATTTCCAATGTCCGGTTGCATGTTGTACCTCTAAATGATCTGACAAAATGAAAGAACAGGATCATACTACGGATTTCAGACGGTTTTATGAGGAGAATTTTTCCCGTCTGGTGCAGTTTGCCCGCCAATTCACATCGAAGGAAACAGCGAAAGACATTGTGCAGGATACTTTTATGGATCTGTGGGAACGCGGACAGGTGCGCTATAACGACGCATCCGGTCGTTCCTATCTGTTTATGTGCGTCCGCAACCGGTGCCTCAATCTCCTGAAACAGGAACAAGTTAAAGAACAGTATTTGCAAAATACACAGATTGACAATCGTTTGCTGGGACTTGACTATTACGATTCGGCCGAAAAACAGTTCATAGACGACGAAAACCTGCATCAAATTTACCGACAAATTGACTTGTTGCCCGACAAATGCAGGGAAATCTTCAAATTAGCCTATTATGAAGATAAAAAAAGCAAAGAAATCGCCGAACTGCTCCATCTCTCCATCCGCACCGTAGAACATCAACTCTATTTGGGATTAAAAATTTTGCGCGAAAAACTAAAGGCCGAAAAGTCTTCCTCCCGTAAAAATTCAGGTCCCAAACCATAAATCGAAAAAAATCCATTCCTGTTTTTAAGTAAATCTCGCCATAAAATTGTATTACCTATAGAAAGACATTTTTATGGATATACGAAAAAATAGTTTACAAACGCCGGAAGACGTTATTATCAGGTCTTTGCAAAACAGTTCAACCGCCGAAGAAGAACGGCAATTGAATGAATGGCTTCACGAAGACGAGGCGCACGTCGCTTTATTTTGCCAACTGCAAGAACTCTGGAATACCCGAAACCGGATTACAAGCGAGGAGACGTCGTGTTGTTGGAGCGATCTGCAGCGCCGCATCGAAAGTCGGCAGCAGAAACAAGCGCCACTTCAACGGCTTGTTCCGTTATGGATACATTACGCTGCGGCTGCACTGATTGGCGTTATGGTCGCTTCGTCCGTGTGGCTAAGTGTCCGTCCCCATACGATAACGGAGAAGACAGTGGTGCGAAATGTGATTCACAATCGAACCGGCGTACAAAAAGTTGAACTCCCCGACCGGTCGGTCGTATGGCTGCAAAACAAGGGTAAACTGACTTATCCTGAGACGTTTGAAAATAATAAACGCATGGTATCATTGGAAGGAAATGCGTTTTTTGAAATTGCGAAAGATCCCTCAATGCCCTTTGTCGTGCAAACGGAAAATATTCATATTCAGGTGACCGGGACTGCCTTTTCCGTATGTTCCGAAGGCGACAGCCTTACTGTTGTAACGCTTGTGTCGGGAGGTGTGGATATCAATCGGATCAACGAAAGCGGGCAGACCACCGCCTTTGTCAAGTTGAAACCCGGAGAACAGGCCACCTTCGGCACACAAACCGCAGAAATAGCTGTAAATAACGTCAATACAGATTATTATACGGCATGGAAAGATGGCACCTACCGCTTCACGAACGAAACCCTGGAAAATATTGTCCGGCAGTTGGAATACCACTATGGGATTCAAATCCGGTTATCCCCGAAAATGCGCCACAAGCGGTTTACGGGAGGCGTAGCGCCGGAACATACAATCCGGGATGTATTAGACATTATCGGGCGTACGCATCCTGTTCGATACCGAATCACAAAAACAGTCGTGTATATTAACGAATAAATATCTATCAAATCATTATTAACTTTTAATTTTAGCAATATGGAATGTATTTTTAGCAAGAGGGAACTTCTTCCCAACAAACGAAAATGGATCATTATGATGATCACGACCGTTTGTTTGATCATCGGGCTAATTCCGGCTTATGCAGACGATTACGCTCACGACACCAAACTGACGGTCAATGAGAATGGCATTGAACTGGAAAAATTACTCAGCCGTATTGAGGCGGCGACCGAATTTTTCTTTTTCTACAGTAACGACGAAATTGACAGGAACATGAAAGTAAACGTCAATGTAAAGGAAAAACCGATTACCGATGTTCTGGATCAAGCGTTAAGTGGAAGCGACATTACCTATCAGGTAAAAGACCGGGTGATTATCCTGGCGCACAAAAACACCTTGCTGGCAATTGAACAGCATCCTGCCGTTGCCGGAACGGTAACCGATCAAAATGGCGACCCGTTGCCCGGCGTGAATATTTCCATTAAAGGGACGACGACAGGCGTAATCAGCGACGCCGAAGGGAAATACTCCCTGAACGTGCCGAACGAAAAAGCCGTCATCGTGTATTCATACATTGGCTATGTGACACAGGAAATCACTGTCGGAAACCAGACAAAGATTGACGTCACGCTCAGGGAAAACACCCTGGCGCTGGAAGAAGTGGTGGTGGTCGGTTACGGTACGCAGAAGAAGGTTAATTTGACTGG
>JAISUI010000099.1 GCA_031272155.1 Tannerella sp.
GGCGGGAGACCCATAGATGAAGCAAACTGGCTGACGTGGCCGATGCCGTTGGGTATTTTTTTGCGGCACTGTTCAACGGAGAATTTGCGGTCGGCGTCAAGCAGTTCGGTTGGCCGGATGCCGCAGAGTTGCATGATTTTCTCGTCGTCGGTCATATTGGCCATCAGCGATTCGACTTTAGCCTGCGTCTGCGGGTCTTCAAAAGGAAAGTTGCGGTTGGCAACCGACATACTGCGTTGATTTCCGGAGCAGGCTACCAACGTAAAAAACAGGGTAACAAAAAAATAATACTTCATAATTAAAAAATTTTAGGCTGCAAAGTTAGAAAAACTTATTTATTTTCGCAAATTCAATAGGTAAATTCGATTAACGTAAAGATTCCACAATCAGCCATGCTGCACGTTGCGATGCTCCGGGTTGCCCCAATATAGCGGCTGTTTCGTCATACCCTTTCAACATGGCTTCCCGATACGCCGGTTGCTCCAGCAGATGCGACATTTCTCCAACAATCTGTTTCACAGTGAAATTAGCGCCAAATAATTCTGCTACGACTTGGCGTCCGGCAATCAGATTGACTAACGAAATATAAGGCACATGGAAAAAATGCCGAAAAATGAAGTTCGCTAACTTCCCGCCTCCAAAATAATAACAAACGACCTGAGGCACACGGAATAATGCCGTTTCTAAGGTTGCTGTTCCCGATGTCACCAACGCCATTTCACTATGCGACAGCAATGAATAGGTTTGTCCGAATAGAACCGGAATCTTTTTACCTCCCATCACAGGCAGATAATCATCCATATTCAATCCGGGGCCTCCGGCAATTACGCATTGATACGCCGGGAAAGCCTCTGCTGCCGCAATCATCACCGGCAAATTATCCTTGACTTCCTGACGGCGACTGCCGGCCAGCAAGGCGATAAGTGGTTTCTGATCCAGTCCGTTATCTTGACAGAAAACTTCTTTGGCGACTTGAGGTTGTTCCCGGAATGCAGCCACCGCATCTACCGATGGATTGCCCACATAATCAACCGAATAATTTAAGTTTTTATAAAACTCTTTCTCGAAAGGAAGAATACAAAACATCCGGTCAACATAGCGACGGAATGACCGAATACGGTATTTTTTCCACGCCCATATTTTGGGTGAAATATAGTAATACACAGGGATATGCAGTTTTGTTTTGACATATTTGGCAATTTTCAGATTGAAACCGGGATAGTCCACCAAAATCACCACGTCGGGATGTATATCCCGGATTGCCTTATGACAGGTGCGCATGATCCGCAACAGCGCCCGCAGATGCAACAAAACCGGGATAACGCCCATATATGCCATTTTCCGATAGTGTATCAATAAATTACCGCCAACAGCCTGCATCAGGTCGCCGCCCAGGAAATGAAATTCGGCTTTCTTGTCGCAGCGCTGCAATTCCTTCATCAGGTTTGAAGCATGAAGGTCGCCGGATGCTTCGCCCGCTATAAGAAAATAATTCATATCCTTCAATTATTCATTTAAGTCCCACGTTTTTAGAGTATTCATAAACGCATGATCGGTCACATCCACCAGACAGGGCACCAAAGAAGCGTAGCCTTTATCCAACATCTGTATGTCGTCGTCAGCCCGCGCCGGTTTGCGGTTAAGATATTCACCTGTAAGCCAATAGAGCATTTCCCCATTCGCATCTTCCTCTTTGTCAAATTCCTTGATCCAATGCCCGTCAGCCTGCCGACATACGGCTATTCCTTTCACTTTCGGAATATTAGGAACATTCAGGTTAAGGTAGGTACCGTATGGCAATCCATTTGCCAACACTCTTTTTATTAATATTTTACCCAATCTGCAGGCTTCAGAGAAATCCGCATCCGGCGTATAGTCGGCCAGCGACAATCCAACGGATGGAATATCGAATACGCATCCTTCCAACGTTGCGCCCATTGTACCCGAATAATGGACACAAAGCGCCTGATTTCCACCGTGATTTATTCCCGAAACGAGCACATCGGGTTTTCGTTCCACCACTTCGTTGAGCGCTAATTTCACACAATCTACCGGCGTACCCGTGCAACTGTAAACCGTCAATCCGGGCGTAGTATATATTAATGTATAGGAAATCGGTTGTATGGCAGTAATGGCGCACGACATACCCGAACGGGGACCATCGGGCGCAAATACAATCAAATCACCTAAGTCTCTCAGCGATTCGGTAATAGCCTGAATGCCTTCGGCCGTCACTCCATCATCGTTTGTTATCATTATCAGCGGTTTATGCTTCATCTTTATGATTTGTTTAAACAATTACTTTCATCGGCTACAAAAGTACGGATTTGTAATTGGATACCCAAATTTGTTTTTCACAAAAGAGTTTCATATCTTTATCCCGCGTAAAGAAAGATCAGAATTTATGGCGTCAGATATTCATATCCAGGCAGTTGTCTTTTTGACCGTCTTTTTACTGTATTCTATTTCAGTACTAAGCCTGGCCATTGTCGTTTTACTGGAAAACAGAAATCCGTTAAAAACGATCCCCTGGATCGTTGTCCTTCTGTTTCTGCCGGGGATTGGTTTAATCTTCTATTTTTTCTTCGGACAGGATAATCGGCGACAGCGCATCATTTCTCGCCGCACCCACAGGCGGATTATCAGGCCTTTACGCCCCGGACGGATTGTTCAGGACCGTTGCACTGTTCCGGAACCGTACCTGCCGTTAGTTAATTTACTTAACCGCGACAAACAGAGTCCGTTACTCTATGGCAGCGAGGTGACGTTCTATACTGGCGGGACGGAAAAATTCCATGCCCTGCTTGAGGCGATTCATCAGGCAAAACATCATATCCACCTGCAATACTACATTTTTGCCGACGATGAAATCGGTTGCCAAGTCAGGGACGTATTGATAGCGAAAGCAAAGGAAGGCGTCAAAATCCGCGTTTTGTACGACGATGTGGGATCATGGAACGTAAAAAAACGGTTTTTCCAAAAAATGCAAGATGCCGGAATTGAGGTGTATGCATTCCTGCAGGTGGCATTTCCGTTATTGACGAGCAAGGTGAATTACCGGAACCACCGCAAAATAGTGGTGATAGACGGCGCCACAGGTTTTATTGGCGGAATGAACATTGCAGACCGCTATATCCGTGGGACGTCGTGGGGTGAATGGCGGGACACGCATTTCAAAATTACAGGAAAGGGGGTGCACGGACTGCAGACTTCATTCCTGATAGACTGGTATGTAGCAAGCAAACAACTGATAAGGGATAAAGAATATTATCCTCAGGCAGTCATTCACGATGACAATATCATGCAGGTCGTGACCAGCGGCCCGACCGGCCAGTGGCGCACGTTGTTGCAGTCTGTCGTTTTTTGTGTGTCCAATGCAAAAAAATACCTTTATATTCAAACGCCATATTTCCTTCCTACAGAAGGACTTAACCAGGCATTACAAACCGTAGCGCTGGGTGGGGTGGACGTCCGCTTGATGATGCCCGAACGTTCCGATACCCGTATGGCGAACATGGCGGGACATTCGTTCTTGGACGACTTGATTAAAGCCGGCGTGAAGGTATATTTTTATAAGACAGGCTTTTTGCACTCTAAACTATTGGTGGCGGACGACGAAATAAGTTGTATCGGTTCTGCCAATTTTGACTTCCGCAGTTTTGAACACAACTTTGAAATTAACGCCTTTATCTATCAAGACGTTTTTGCTAAAAAGATGAAACTCATGTTTTTGGAAGACCTGAAAAATTGCGAACAACTGATTGCTGCCAAATGGTTGAAACGTCCGCTGCATATACGCCTGACAGAATCGTTTATGCGGTTGTTTTCGCCGTTGCTTTGAGAAAGATACTGAAATTCACCGCCCCATAAACTCGCTGTTGAGAGAAAAGCGGATGCGACGAAAAGACGTATTCTTTTGAATGTTCAAGGATAAACAGTCCATTATCGCGAAGCAATCCGCTGTTCAAGATAAGATTGGGCAGTTGCAACAAGGCTTTCATGGCATAGGGAGGATCGGCAAAAATGAGGTCAAACGACTGTTTCGCCGTACGCAGGAAACGAAACACGTCATTTTTCACCAAATTGAATGGTTCGGCTTTCAATTCTTTGGCCACCTTAGTAATAAATGCCGCATGTAAAGCGTTGGACTCTACTGCCGTAACACTCCGGCAACCGCGCGACAACATTTCAAATGCAATGCTTCCCGTTCCGGAAAACAGATCCAGCGCGTCCAGTTCTTTCCACTCGATCAGATTCTCAAGCACATTGAACAGATTTTCCTTTGCAAAATCCGTCGTTGGCCGGGCGCTGAACGATGACGGCGCCTGAAATCTGCGACGACCATATATTCCTCTTATAATCCGCATTGAAACAACGCTTTAATATCCAGAGGCAGTTTTTCGTCCATCTCCGAAACCGGAACAGTTTCTATCCGTAACAAATAGGTATGCAGGATTTCTTTCAATTTGTCGAATAGTATTGGAGGAGCGGAAAGAAATAGAACATCTTTTTCCTGATCCATGCCGGTTTGCTTCCAAATAGATAATATACAATACATTACATCTTCCATTGTATCTATAGCAAACGAATTGACAAACAGCAAGGCGCCTCTCTCGAAACAGGCGGCATCCATCGTCTTTTCATGCAAAACGACGGACAATTGCTTTGAAACGCCGGCCAGGCTTTGCTTCCGCCATTGGATTAACAGAGAAGAAACAGCATGTGTAAATTGGGGATTATTCAGCGAACGGACGCAAAAATCATAGATATCCGGATTAATTCCGAATACCAGTTCGGCTTCCAGTTCTCCGAGCGACTCATGCAATACTTTGTAGTTGTCGGCCGAAAAAACAAACGACATCAGTTGTTCTTTTTCCTTTTCTGCAAAAATATGTTCCGGCGCCAAGGTATAGGGAGCATTTGCACAAACTACATATATCTTTCTGTATGAACTGGTAAGAAATGGATGCGTAGAGAAAATATCCTTCAGGGCATGGAGGTATGGTTGGGTTGCATCCAATTCAGTAGCCGCATGAAAGACGCTTCCCCTCTCCGAGGGGATATATCCGGAAAAAGAAAGTCCATCCGACCATAGCCGGATGGACACAATATACTTTTCCGAACGCTGACTCACTAACGTGTCCGGCACACGAAGACTCATAGCCAATTGATTATTCCCAGTTTCCGGCGTTGTTATTAATGAACTTAACGTTCCCTACCCGTAAACCGGCAAATTTTTCCAACTCCGGCGACGTCGTTGCTACCGCTTCATTAATCTTCTCAATTTTGTCTTTCAGATTGACTAATTCCTGATGGTTCAAATCCTTCAGATAGTCATCGTACTTCACACCACATTCAAATACTTTGACTTCATAGCCTGATTTTGAAAGAATCGTCGCCGTATCCATCGTAAAATGAACATTCATTCCTTCAGGCAATGCCGGCACAATGGACAGAGAATCAACCTTATAATCCTTCCCAAACAAAGTGTCTTTGGCAATCACCCAGAGGGTATCGCGCTTAATCAACCCTTTTTTAACGGCTTCTTTTTCAGTCATTCCCTTTGCCAACTGCTCATCCGTCAACTCGCCTTCCTTGATAATAAACGGCAACTTCTTTTCATTCAGAAATTTTTCCAACTCACCAAAATTGGCGGCATGAACGCCATAAACGTTCCTGTACTCTATTTGCGCTTTCCTGATATCTATCAGGCGAGCTTGAATTGCTTTTTCCCGGATGTCTCTTTCCTTTGAAAATTCAATGGGAACCATAATGCTCCGAAAACACACAAACACCAGCAATAAACTTGCTATACTCAACAAAATGCTAAAAATAATCTTCATACCGTATTTCTCTTTTTTTATTTATTTCATTGCTGCAAATATAGAAAAGATTATTTGAAATGTAGTAACTTTAGGGCGAAAATAATTTCACAGAAATGATAAATAATTATATTCTTCGCCAAATATCGCGTTTTTTCTTATATAAACCGACGGATGAACAAATCGTCGCTTTAAATATTCTTTCCGGATTTTTGCTTTCAAAAGCCGAAAATTCCGTTTTAATTGTGAAAGGATACGCCGGAACAGGCAAAACTTCGCTGCTTGGAGCAACCGTTAAAGCCCTAAACGAATTGCAGCAAAAAACCGTGTTGATGGCGCCGACGGGACGGGCGGCCAAAGTTTTTTCGGAATATGCCGGGCAAATCGCTTTTACGATTCATAAGAAAATATACCGCCAGAAGACATTTTCCAACGAATTGGACGGCTTTTCCCTTGCCGGCAATCTGCATACAAACACATTATTCTTTGTAGATGAGGCGTCTATGATTTCAAACCAACCATCGGAAGGTTCGTTTTTTGGGAGTGGTCGCCTGCTGGACGACCTGATTCGGTATGTTTACGGCGGCGAACATTGCAAATTAGTGCTGATCGGCGACGATGCGCAGTTGCCGCCTGTAATGCAGACCGAAAGCCCCGCCCTCAGCGCCGCTTATCTTAGCGGGTACAATTTGCAAGTGCAGGAAATCAGGCTTTCGCAAGTAGTCCGCCAAAGCGAAGATTCAGGGATTCTGCAAAATGCTACATTCATTCGCAATGCCCTTACTATGAATAGAATAAATGACTATCCGAAATTGAACATCCACGCTTATGCAGACCTGAAAAAAATCAGCGGCGACGAACTGATCGAAGAAATCTCGAAAGCCTACGACCGCGACGGCATTGACCAAACGATGATTATCTGCCGTTCCAATAAACGCGCAAATATTTATAACAACGGCGTCCGCAACCGGATTTTGTACCGCGAGGAAGAAATTTCGTCCGGCGACCGGCTGATGGTAGTCAAAAACAATTATTTCTGGACAATCGGCCATAAAGAAATGGATTTCATTGCCAATGGCGAAATAGTCGAAGTCGTGCGAGTGCGCCGCATGACGGAGATGTACGGATTCCGTTTCTGCGACGCCTTGGTGCGTTTTCCGGATGCCTTGGAGTTGGAAATCAGGATTGTGTTAGATGTGTTGCAAAGCGAAACGTCAGCTCTGCCTAAAGAGCTGAACGACAAGTTGTTTTATGGTGTTTTGGAAGACTATGCCGACGAAAGGACAAAAGCCGGCAAAATGAAAAAGATCAAAGCAGATCCGTTCTACAACGCCGTCCAGGTCAAATATGCCTACGCCATTACGTGCCACAAGGCGCAGGGCGGCCAATGGCGTAACTTGTTCTTAGACATTGGTTACGTCTCCAATGACATGCTCGGCGAGGATTTTTACCGATGGCTTTACACAGCCTTTACCAGGGCGACACACCGGCTGTTCTTAGTCAATCTGCCCAAAGCATTTGAGGCCTCTGCCTGAGATTTTTTACGGATTACGATGTTGCACAAACGGAAAATATTTATCTTTGCAGCATGTTATCAGAACGAACTATGACGAATAACGAACAATTGGAACGTTTGCTTATGCACCTTGGGGAAATGAAATCCCTGACGGAAGAAATCTGTGAAAAAGAGATCTATCCGGTTTCTTTTTTCAGTCGGGCGTTTGACCTCACGAATCAAATGCAGGACGACCTGCACCGGATGGAAATAGCGCAAATCGCTTTGTTTGAGAGACAAATGAAAGAACATCAGGCGCAAATCCTTTCTGTTTCGCGCACAGACAAACAGCCGGAAGCATACGATCCGGTTCCGCCACCGACGCCAGAGCCTGCTGACGAAAAAAACGCAATGCCACCACCCTACGGGAACGCAACGCGCTTTCCCATACCGCCGCCACCCGTCAGGGAATCACTTCTCCAGCCGACACGCAAACCGACAATAGGAAAAAGTGAAAACTCTCTGAACGAACGCATTGAAAAGAAAAATCTTTCCGATTTGCGAAAGGCATTTACATTGAATGACCGGTTTCATTATTGCCGCGAACTGTTTGGCGGCGATGAGAACGTTATGAACCGGACGATTGCCGAATTGAACGAAAAAGATTCGTACAATGCTTCTGTCGCTTACTTGAAAGAGCGCTTCAACTGGAACTTTGAAGACGAAATCGTCGCCGGTTTTGTCTTCCTGCTCGAAAAACGATTCGCTTAACCCGCATCATCCAATGGCTAAACTGATCATCATACCTACTCCGATCGGCAATCTCGAAGACATTACATTTCGGGCTGTCCGCCTATTGAAGGAGGCAGATGTCATCCTGGCCGAAGATACGCGGACTACGTCCATTTTGTTGAAACATTATGCTATCAAAAACAGGATGCAGTCGCACCATAAGTTCAATGAACATCGGGACGTTGAAACATTGGCGCAACGCATCAAAACCGGCGAGACCGTTGCACTCGTTTCGGATGCAGGGACGCCGGGCATTTCGGATCCGGGCTTTTTACTCGTGCGCGAATGTATTCGCCAAGGCGTTGAAGTTGAATGTCTTCCCGGCGCTACGGCTTTTGTTCCTGCGCTGATTTTGTCCGGATTGCCGTGTGACCGGTTTTGCTTTGAAGGCTTTCTTCCGCAAAAAAAAGGGAGATTGTCGCGACTGCAAACATTAGCGGCGGAAGAACGGAGCGTTATCTTTTACGAGTCGCCCTTCCGCCTGCTGAAAACATTGACTCAACTGTCCGAAGTATTCGGAGGGGAGCGGATGGCGTCCGTCTCAAGGGAGCTGTCCAAACGGTTTGAAGAAACGCGCCGAGGAACGCTTGCCGACCTTATTGCCTCTTTCCATGCAAACGAGCCGAAAGGCGAGTGCGTCATCGTTGTGGCCGGCGCAAAAGAAAAAATCAATAATCATTCTATATAATTATTAATGTAAAAGTAATTCCTATGAAAAAAATTGTATTTGTATGCTGTTTGGCGACCGCGCTGGTCGCATGTGTGGAAAATTCCGCCAAGTATAAAAACTTGGAACGTGAAAACGAACTGCTGAAAATTGAAAAAGAGAAATCGGCAACAGAATTAGATGAAATGCTTGCTACGCTGAATGACATTCAAGCGGACATTCAAACCATCCGGGAAGCCGAAAACTACCTGTCAATCGCGCCTTCTGCAGAGGTCAACAATGATCAGAAAGAACAACTGCGGAATAACATGCGGATGATTGCCGAAACGCTGCAGGCCAACAAAAAGCAAATTGCCGACTTGCAGGAAAAGTTGCAAAAAAGCAATATTCAGTCTAAATCTTTGCAACAGACCATCAACCGGATCAGCGAAGAACTCAATCAGAAAACGGAGATGATTGCCCGCCTCCAGGAAGATCTTTCGCGAAAAGACATCAGGATCAAAGAATTGGATCACGCGGTGGCTTCACTGAGTAAAAACGTGGATTCGCTGGCCGAAACCAACGCTTCGCAGGCCAAAGAACTGGCAGAGAAAGAGTTGAAGCTCAACACTGCTTACTATTGTTTCGGAACGAAAAAAGAATTGAAGGAACAAAATATCCTGACCGGCGGAGGTCTTTTTTCCAAAACAAAAGTGATGGAAGCGCCTTTCAACGAATCGTATTTTATTTCGGTTGATATTCGTAAATTTACTGAACTCCAACTGTTTGCCCATAAGGCAACCATCCGGTCTAACCATCCTGAAGGCTCTTATAGATTCGTCAAAGACAGCAAAGGAAATATGACTTTGCAAATTACTGATATTCAGCAATTCTGGAGTCTGGGACGTTATTTGGTGATTGAAGTTGGATGAGAAAGGTCTATAAATCTCTTTTTTTTGATCTCGACGACACGTTGCTGGATACGGCGCAAAACAACAAGGCTTGTCTCGAAGAAATTTATGCAGATTATCATTTTGATCGGCATTATGATTCCTTCGAGACTTTCTACGACTATTACATGCCTCATAACCTGATGCTTTGGGCGAAATACCGAAATCATGAAATTGATCGCCGGGCGCTGATTCTCGGACGGTTGCTGCATGTACTCCGCCCAATGGGCATTGACGATGAAGAATATGCTCTCCGGCTCAACCGCGACTTCCTGGAACGCTCCGTGAAGCGGAATAAAATCGTAGATGATGCCATGGAAGTCCTTGAGTATCTGCGGCCAAAATACCGGATGTTTATCCTTTCCAATGGTTTTCGTGAAATCCAGTCGCAAAAATTAACCAATGCCGGTTTAATGCCGTATTTTGAGAAGATTATCCTTTCCGAAGACGCTGCCATACAGAAGCCACATAAGGCGATTTTCGATTATGCGCTGAAAAATACCAATTCACGCCGTCGAGACTCACTGATGATTGGTGACTGTTGGGAAGCCGACATCGAAGGCGCCCGCCTTGCCGGTATTGACCAGCTCTGGTTTAATCCGGACATGAAACCGGTCGGAGCGTTTAATCCTACTTACAGCATCCGCACACTTCGAGAGATCAAACTAATTTTGTAACCCTGTTTTATTGAAGATGAATACAATTGGATTTTGGTTAAAAAACGCGCGTCCGGTAGCTCTGCCGCAAAGCCTGTTGCCCGCGCTCACCATGCTTTGTTTTGCCGCCGGCAAAGCGGGTTTTTCGCTTCCCTTGGCTCTGATAGCCGTTGCAGGCGTTGTTGTTGGGCATCTCGCCATGAATCTGTTTGATGACTATTTTGATTACCGCCTCAAGAGAACTTCCTTTCGCCGGCAATTGCAACACAGAGGGATGCGCGCCCGCATATCGAAATGCCAATACCTTGAATCGGGCGCAGCCACGCTCAATCAACTGCTCTGCGCCTGTTTTATTTTCGGTGCGCTGTCGCTTGTGGCAGGGTTTATTATTTGGTCGCAGCGAGGCAATCTGGTTTTGGTTCTGGCGGCGACGACGGCCATCCTCGGCATTTCCTATTCCGGTGCGCCGCTTCGACTTTCGTATCACGGATTGGGCGAAATAGTGATCGGGCTGATGTTTGGGCCGTTACTTATGGCCGGCGTTTATTTTTCGGCCTGTGGAAGTTTGGACCGGTCTGCACTGTTTGTTTCCGTCCCGGTGGGCTTGCTTGTCGCAAATATTGTTTATACTCATTCTATTATGGACTACGAACCCGACCGCGAAGCAGGAAAGATGACATTCGCTGTTTTGCTCAAAAGCAGAAACCGGATGCTGTTTTGCCTGCTGGCTTTGCTGATCGGGGCTTATGCAGGTATCGCATGGGGAGTGATAGCAGGCTTTTTGTCTGTATATTACCTATTTACGCTGCTTACGATCCCGACAGCGGCAAGCCTCTTTTATATGATGTGGGAATTTGTGCATCATCCCGACCGCCCGTTCACGCCCCGTTTCTGGATGGGGCCGATGGGCGACTGGGTCAGGCTGCAATCAATTGGCATAGACTGGTTTATGATTCGATGGCTGACAGCCCGCAACCTGCTTGCGTTTTTCTGTCTTATTTTAATCCTTGTCAGTTTGGTTGATCTATGAAACAACTTTTTTATCTGCCGTTTTGGTTTATCAAGGCTCGTCTGCTGGGCATAAGGCGTCCGTTGCAAACGGTGCTTTTCATCTCCGACAAGTGCAACCTTGCTTGCCGTCATTGCAATGTCTATCGCACGCAAAATCCTCATATTAAGACTTATGAAGAAATTGCGCAGGAATTAGAATATTCTTTTCGTCTTGGTTCGCGTTTTGTAGATTTGGAAGGCGGTGAGCCAACGCTCTGGCGCGACGGTGAGCATGACCTCAATTCGCTTATTCGTCTGGCTAAAAGCATTGGTTTTTATTCCGTCACCATCACCACCAACGCATTTTTGCCGTTTGCCGGCAGCGAGGCGGATTCCATCTGGGTTAGCCTTGACGGACTGGGTGCATATCATGACGACATCCGCGGGAAGGGCGTTTTTGAGCGACTTGTCCAAAATATTGAAGACGCCCGGCATCCATGCCTGAACGTCAATATGGTGATAAACAGTCGAAACTTTCCTTCCGTCGCCGAAACCGTGCAATTCGCCGCCGATAACCCGCATATACGTTCCATCTCGCTCAATTTCCATAACCCCTATCCGGGCGCTGAAGCGCTGGAACTTGAGCAAAACACCCGCGAAGAGGTGATAGACCTCATTATCCGTATGAAACGAAACGGATATCCGATAATGAATTCCGTTTCAGGTCTTAAATTAATGAAGCACAGTCGGTTTAAGAAGCATTGCTGGATCACGAATTTTATCCTGTCCGACGGCAGGCGACTCCCCCAGTGTCCGGGAAAAGAAAACTGTATCTGCGACCGGTGCGGGCTCTCCATGTCGGGCGAGATGAACAGTATTTTCAACCTTCGTCCCGACACTGTTTGGGCAGGTCTGAAGGTGAGAATGTAAAAAAAACAGCCCGCCAAAACTTTGGCGGGCTGTAAAAAAAAATTTCAAAAAAACATTTAAGTTGTAGTTGTATCTCCGTTATGGCTTTTTGCAATTCGGAGATTTTGTCAGATCTTTCGCCCAGAAAAGCGTTTCCCAATATGCTTTGTCCGGCGTGTAAGACGTAACCGTTTCGTCGGGAATGTTCGGGTTTTTGCTGTGTTCATCAGCAGGAATTATTTCACGTGCAGGAACAACCTGTATCGGGTTTCCGTCGGCAAAATACGGGTAAATCAAATCAGGCACACCGGTACGGCGTACTGAGTTCCATGATTCTAACGTACCGAACAGCCAGTTGTGTACCCAGAACTGCTCATATACGAGCGCCAGTTTATCGCTTGCAGCATCCCAGAGACCTTCGGCAAAACTTTTACCGTAATCCGCCCATTGCGCTTTCCATGCAGCATCAACAACCAGCGGGCTGCGGGTGAGATACGACAGCGTTGAACAGTCGGATTGTTCGTTTATATCGGCAAACATTTTCACAGAGGCCACAAAACCTCGTGCAAATTCGGCTTTGGCATCGCCCGATACTCCGAAGCGCAGTATTGCTTCCGCTTTATAATAGGCAATTTCAGTAGGGGTAATAATATACGACTTGAAATTGTGATT
>JAISUI010000066.1 GCA_031272155.1 Tannerella sp.
GTGCAGTCGGTCATCACCGAAAAGCACTTCTGGGAGATCATCGGCAAGCTCAAATCGCTTGGCGCCGAAGGCATCCTCGTTATTCCTATTGAAAAGATGATCTTATGACAGATAAAAAATCAGCGAACAAATGGAGATTATCAAATACCCACCCATAACGGAATGGGAAACGATCCAGCAACGTCCATCACTGGATGTGACAGCATTATTCGACGTCGTACGAACGGTGCTCGACGATGTGCGCACGGGCGGTGATACGGCAGTGAAACGATACGGAGAAAAGTTTGACAAGGTGTCAATAAGTCGTTTATCGGCAACGCCCGAAGAAATTGAAAACGCAGAGCAATGCCTGCCTGCTGACTTGAAACAGGCCATCCGCACGGCGCACGACAATATTGCAACCTTCCACGCCGCACAGCGTTTCGCCGGTGTAAAGGTAGAAACAATGCCGGGCGTAACATGCTGGCAAAAAGCCGTTCCAATCGAAAAAGTCGGCCTGTACATTCCGGGTGGCACGGCGCCATTGTTTTCGTCTGTACTGATGCTGGCCGTTCCGGCACGTATAGCGGGATGCAGCGAAATCGTGCTTTGTACGCCACCGGATAAGGAAGGACAGATACATCCTGCCATCTTGTTTTCTGCACAGATGGCAGGCGTGGACAAAATATTTAAAGTCGGCGGCATCCAGGCGATAGCCGCGATGACTTATGGCACGGAAAGTATTCCGAAAGCGTATAAGATTTTCGGGCCTGGAAACCAGTATGTGATGGCTGCCAAACAGTTAGTCGGAATGAGAGATGTAGCGATAGATATGCCTGCCGGTCCGTCGGAAGTGGCAATCATAGCGGACGAAACAGCCGATCCCGCGTTTATTGCGTCCGACTTCCTTTCGCAGGCCGAGCATGGCGCCGACAGCCAGTCGCTATTGCTGACTACATCCGAACGCCTCGCAGACGACGTCGTTCACGAAATAACACATCAATTGGCGAATCTGCCGCGCAGGGAAATGACTGAAAAATCGCTGATTAACAGCCGAATCATCATTTTGAAAGACACAGAAGAAATGATTGCTTTCAGTAATGGTTATGCGCCCGAACACCTGATTATTCAAACATCGGATACGAAATACATTGAAAATAAAATCCGGAACGCCGGAAGCGTATTCCTCGGCGCCTATACGCCCGAAAGCGCCGGCGATTATGCATCAGGCACCAATCATACCTTGCCTACACACGGATATGCACGGGCGTATAGCGGCGTCAATCTTGACAGTTTCATGAAAAAAATTACGTTTCAGGAAATCACGAAAGAAGGACTCCACACCTTGGGCGCTACCGTCGAAACGATGGCCGAACACGAGCTACTGGACGCACACAAAAACGCGGTAACGATACGAATAAAAGGCCTTTAGGCCACCATCCGATCCGGCGAATTATTTCTGTCGCGTCCGCTGTGTTGTCTTGCCGGCAGGTTGTTTGGACGCGGCGGATTTGGTGGATGCAGCTTTTTTGGGAACGGCTGTTTTCTTGGCCGTAGCAGTGGATTTAGCGGACGTGCCGGCGGTCTTCGCCTTTTTCTTGCCTTCATCTTTTTTCTCCTTCGCATCCGTTTCGTCTTCTTTGGCCGTTTCTTTTTTATCTTCTTCTTTCGGGGCGTATTCCGTAATTCCCGCATCCAAAAGGATATTATACCAATTCAGCAATCGTTTGATATCTGTCGGATACACCCGATCCCGGTCAAATTCAGGTAACAGTTGCGCCATATAGTTACGCAACTCGTCCGGCGTCGCCTTGGACAGTTCTATTGTTACTTTCTGGCCGTTTTCTTTTTCTTTGATACTTTTCAGCACCTCGTACAACGGCACTTCTTTTTCACTCGTATAGATAGCGATATCACCCAGTGAAATAACTTTATCCCTTGTATAGGCCGGAATGCGTTTTTTATCGGCCAATGATTCAACAATGAGAAGATTCTTCCCCTGTGATATCATCTTATATAATCCGGGTTTCCCCGATACGGAAAGGATTTGATTCAACATAAGATTTCTTTTTATTGATTTATATTGTTTACTTATCGTTATTTGATGGCAAATATAATACAAGTCTGCATAATACCCATCCTTTTAAGTCAAAAAATGCGGTCATTTTACAAATTTTAGAAGTTCAGCATTTCTGCAAACCGTTCAACCTGCGGAATCAAGGCGTGTTTTTCGTCATTAAGAATGACGAAATCAGAACGCTCTTTCTTGATTTTGTCCGGCCATTGACTTTTCATCCTGCATAGCACATCGGCCTTACGGGCATGGTCGCGTTCCATTGTCCGTTTCAGGCGCAAAGCTTGGGGTGCATAAACCGTCAGGCGCACGTCCACCTGCCGGTCAAAACCCGATTCAAATAATATCGCCGATTCAAGAACCACACATTTCGATGTTTGGTTTTGCGCCCACGACCGGAAATGTCCGGCCACAGCGGGATGGATAATACCGTTCACCCGCTCCAACAGGCGCGGATCGCCGAAAATAAGCGAAGCCATCAAGGAATGGTTTAACCTGCCGTCCGTATTATAAACAGCGCGCCCCAGCACGTCCGTCAATTGCCGTCGCAATTCGGGCGACGATGCAACAAGACGCTTGCTTTCTTCGTCGGCAATATAGGCTGGAATACCCCATGAAGCAAGCAACGAGGTCACAACAGATTTCCCGCTTCCAATTCCTCCGGTGATACCAATAACTGTCATGGGTGTTGCTCTATGATAAACTCTATGGAGTCGGGTATCAATACCGGATTTTCAACCCATTGCGGCTTGCGCGTCAAAGCAAGGAAGATGCGCCCCTGTTCCTTGTTCTTTTCAAATTCCCGATAAGCCACTTGTATTTCAAAATCGCTCTCTGTCAGGTCTTTGAAACGCGAAATGGGAATATTGCACACAACTTCGACAGATGCCGGAAAGAGGCGTAACGTAACGTTACGAGGCGACGTGCCGCACACGACCGGAATCGTCAGCCGTTTTTCCGTATATTCCTCCACCGGTATCCGCACTTTCACTTCGCGCGGCTCAGTGCGTACGCCTGAAATCTTCTTTAATTCCAGCGTTACTTCTTGCGTTTTATTAACTTTCTTCAGCGTCCACGAGACGGTATGAATCGCCTTCAGCGTGTCTAATACGGCTTTCGTCGCATAGACCTGCACCTTGGCAGGATCAATCGCAAGCGCATCGGAAACTTGAAATCCCGGCTCAAATCCGACCGACACATCAGCAATCACCGGAAGAACAGCGCTTTGCAAACCGGTGTAATTTATTGCTATGGATGAAGGCTCAAAATGAAGCAATTGCGTCGTAGCCATCAGTTGCTTGGATATTTCGCTTTCGATAACCTTCCGTGCCACAACAGGCTGTTCGCCGCTTTCGCCGAATAGTTTTTTCAGATTGATCTCAATCGGGGCAAATGAGTTTAACCACGAATAGTTAAGCAACACAATGCCCTTGTCGCGCACCTTGGCCGTGACTTCCTGCGGATGTTCGCCTGTAAGCATAATATCATCCGGTAAGTTTCTGTATTTCACTGGAATAACTATTTCCGTTTCATATTCCTGCTGCAAACTTTGCAGATACCAGAAACCGGCCGAAAGCAGGACAAAGAACAGAAATATAAAAATCTCCGGCCATTTCCGTTGCCGAAAAAAGTCCTTCACTCGATGCGTCGTTCGTTCGATTGATGCTTTATCAACCTGATCCATGGGAAATTATTTCTGTTGCACGTCTTCCGATGATGCAAAGACAGACGCTTTATCCACGCGAATACGGATGCCCTCAGCGATTTCAACCAGAAAAGTCGTTTCGCTGACTTCTTTAATTCGTCCGTGAATGCCGCCGGCCGTAACTACCTTGTCACCGGCTTTCATTGCTTCACGCGCTTTCTGGATGGCCTTCTGTTTCCTTTGCTGCGGACGAATTATCAGGAAATAAAAAATTCCGATAATAAGCGCCATCATTATAAAGCCCTGATATTTAGCAAATCCGGACGGATCACCTGTCGCCCCCTGTAGAAAAATTGTAAGTAAATTCATATCAATATCGTTTTATTGTTTAACGTATTTTCGTCTTATTGTGCGCCAAAGGTACGAAATAAATCAATCCTTCAGCAATATTTTTTCATTTTTTAAGTCCTGCACAATGGCATCCAATATGCCATTGATGAATGGAGCGCTTTTAGGAGTGCTGTAATACTTGGCCGCATCAATGTACTCATTCATCGTTACATTGATGGGAATATCCGGAAAATGCATAATTTCAGTAAGCGCCATCTGCATAATTATCATATCCATATTGGCGATGCGTTCCGTTTCCCAGTTTTGAATATGCCGGTTGATATGTTCCCTGTATTCATCGCCGTGCAACAAGGCCTGACGAAACAAATTGACCGCATACTTACGGTCTTCATCATCCTTGAACATGGGCAGTAATTTCTGCCAACGACCTTCGGATTCCTCAAACCGCTTAATCGTTTTAATGACAAACGTTTCTATAATCCCTATGTCATCATTCCAATAGATACTGAAATCTTCCAGCGCATTTTCCAGTTCTTCGTTCCCGTAAATCACCTTGCGGAACACTGCCCGCCAAAACTCTTTATCCGTTTCGTACGAATCGTCAGGATTCTCCAAGTAACCGGCATATACATCCGACGCCAAAATCAAGTCCAGCGTCGTCTTTACGAAATCTCTCTCATTCGCCCATGAAATGCCGTGGTCTTTCACGTAGATATTCAATACTTCATTCGCCCCCAACTGACGGGCAAAACGATTATTAACCAACCGCATATTCGGGGATAACTCTTCGGCTGTCGGACGGTATTTGTGTTTCCGCGCATCAATCCGCTGTTCTTGAACGAATGTGACTTCCACAATCAGCAGAAGCAAATAATAATACAGGTCATAAGACCGTCTTAGGCTGAGCATCAATTCATTTTCGGCCAATCTCATATCATTACTGCCTTTCTGGTAGTACGCATAAATGAGTTGTAACACTTTGATGCGGATCAAAATCCTATTAATCATGTATAAAAACGTTTCTAAAATATTAGTTTCAGACTGCGAAGGTAAGCATTCTTTATGAATCCGATCGTTTTCTGTGGAAATATTTTTCTTTTTCGATGATAAAAAAGATTATTGTCGGAACTTTGTTTTGTACTCGGAACGGTTTCCGCAATGATCCGTTACAACTAAAATCAAGGTATGCTCTCCGCGCATTAATCGCTTATTATCAAATATATACCATATCAATGATTTCTTTCCGTCCATTTCAAAGAGGGCGTAATTTCCATCTATTTCGCCGCGGTAGGCAGAAATACCACTCAAGTCGTCAGTCAGGCGAAAAGCGATTTTTTGGTCTGTCATCCAATGAACGGAATCTACCGGCATGATTTTAGGCGGAATCGTGTCCTGTGCAACGGCATAGTTTCCCAACTCCCTGATCTCCGCATCCATCCATCCGTCACGATATGTTCCTCCAATCCATGTATATTTTTTTCGATTTATGGATATGATGCCATACTGTCTTTTTTCCGGTAGCGTATCCTGGGCGAGAAACAGCGATAGATTGGCCGGTTTATGCAATGCAACCGGTTTATCATGCAATTGATGGATAGCTGAAAACAAAGTCGTATCTTCCATTGTTTTATGACGGAAATAAAGATTTTCGTACAAAGAGCCTTTAGGAACGGACAGGCGAATGCCTTTCGCGCCGAAACGATTCTCGACATTCCAATAAAACAAAGTGGCGCCCGCCGTATCAGGCGGCAGTATAATTTGCTCTTTACCAATAACTTCAAGCGAAAGCTCGCCCGTATTGCCAAAAGCGTCCGCCAAGCGGAAATCAATGCGATAAGGCCGTTTTTCATTTATTGTCACGAGGCCTCTGTTTTTACTGGTAATGAATCGAAGACGATTGCCGGGCGACACAAATGTTTTTGTAAAAAACGATCGCATACCGCACCATGTTTCATAATCCACAAACGTATTCAAATAGCGCGTTTCATCAAACGAGAAACGATCCAAGTAACTGTTAAACATTTCCACGCCATCCACCGACATCGTCAATTCCTTTACGCCATATACATTCGTCGTCTGATCCATGAAGTCATCCACATTGATGCCGAATGCAATCTTACCCCATGCTTCAATCTTGCCTTTAACCGTTTGCCTGCCTTGGGCATTGACGGCCTGCAATCGCAATCGTTGTGAAGAATTATTGACTGAGCCTTGACCTTCAACGGGATATATCATCACGGCCTGCGCCGTCGGTGGACGCGAATCTTTAATCAATGTTTCAAAAAAAGGCAAAGGATCCATCGGCTCGTCCGTCGTATCGCGCACTTCAAAATGCAGGTGCGGGCCTCCGGAACTGCCTGAATTGCCGCTATATCCAATAATATCGCCCTGTTTCACAGGAAATTGTTCGGGCGTCAACGCCAGATCAACCCGAAACTGCTCCTGCTCGTATTGCTGTTCTTTCACATAGTATGCAATCGAATCATTAAAACGTTGCAAATGACCATATACCGTCATTGTATGATCCGGATGAACAAGATATAACGCATTGCCATAGCCCCACGGACTGACAAATATCCGGCTGATATATCCGTCCTGTACGGCATGTATCGCCTTTCCTTCTTCGCCCTGCGTTTTAAAATCTATGCCGGAATGAAAATGATTGGAACGCAATTCTCCAAAATTTCCGCTCAATAAAGCGGGAAAATCAAACGGATTACGAAGCGTCTGCGCACCCATATTCATCCATCCCAACCAACAAAATAAACTTACATAAATGAATCTGTGATACATATTTTTATTTATTCATCGGGCAAAGGTAACAAAAAATCCGCCACAATCGGCAAGTGGTCGCTGAAACCTCCTTCATACTTAAATCCGTAATATATTCGCCAGGGACGTTGGCCTCGATGGGTCTTGTCTTCCCTGAACAGAAACGGCGCATCAAAAATCTTTACACTGCTTTTCTTCAGGTATCTCTCCCAAGATGCGCTGATCATCATTTGATCCAACTGGCTCCATTCTCCCTGATATTTATGGGAACCCATAAAATTAAGCGTTTTCGGATCGGCAAACAAATTTTTCAATTTTCGTTCCGGCTGCTGTTCGTTCAGTATAATTTGAATGCTTCGATCCGAAGGATAATCATTAAAATCGCCCATAACCAATATGTTGGGAGAATGACGCATTTGATGGAGCGAATCACAAAGATGGCGCAAACACGTCGCCGCATCTATCCGCGCCTGCTCTGTTTCCATCTCCCCGCCGGAACGGGACGGGAAATGACAGACAAACACATCCAGCGTATCACCCGTAATGACTTCCCCCCATACATGCAAGATGTCGCGTGAACGTTTATCCTTGTCTCTAAAATGGATGCGTACGGAACGGGAATCCATATATTTGAACTTATCTCGCTGATAGAGTAAGGCGGTATTGATGCCGCGAGGGTCATTCCCGTGCGACAGGCAATAACGGTAATTTTGCGCCCTCAGTTGCGTCCGATAAATTAAATGAGTAAGAACCGAATCGTTTTCCACTTCGCAAAGCCCGATCAACGCGGGCGTATCCCATTCGCCAACAGCATTGACCACCTGCGCAACCCGGCGCAGATGCCCGTAGTAACGCTTCGGAGTCCAGTGGCGCGGACCGTCAGGCAGAAATTCATCATCTTCCGTCAATGGATCATCATACGTGTCAAAAAGATTTTCAACATTATAAAACATCACCCTGAATACTTGCTCAGGCAGGCGGGCTGCAGTATCATCAGGCGTGAGCGTATAAATAACTGTCAATAAAATGACAAAGCGTCGTATCATTTTTTGTCCTTTTCCGAAGGTTCCTGATACACATACTCATACGCACCAATCGAAGGCGCTGTTTCACCTTCTATGCGACTGACGCCATAACGATCCACAGGATATTGTTCCGCAATGGAACGGTCTGCCCGACCGATGCCGGGCGATTCATTGGCCAACCGGAAGTCGTATTCAAAAAATTCATCTTTTGTTCCATTTTTCAGATACAAAGCGCTTTGCACGAACAAACAATTGAGAAAACGACTGTTTTCCACACGGGCTGTTTTAACAAGGCAGGAATTAAAACGATAATTAAATGTGGCGTCATCGCCTTGTATTTCCGTTTCCGTCTGCGTATCAAACAGAATTTCACCCCTGTAAGACAGCATGGAATCTGCAGAAAAATTACCGTCAATGATGCAATTATCGAACGATGCCTGCTGCAACGGATGAAGTGTTTCCGCCTCGTCATTCTTGACTGTATTAGACAATGTAAGGCAGGGAGTAAACTCGCGGCTATTTCCTAATACCTTTTTATAATTAGCTATGGTACAATGCGTAAACTGATATATCCCTCCCGTTAAAGAAACAACAGCACCTGCAGCGTTAGTAAATTCACTACCGGCTACTTCCATCCGGCAATCGGTGGCAACCAACAGGTTTTCGTCCATATTGGTGATTTGCGAATTGCGGATGCGTATCTTAATCCGTTCCGGATCGGATGGATGAAACAACAGACCGGAAACCCCGTTCCGGATAATCACATAATCCAATTCATTGTCATAACTTGACGACGCAAACGAAATACCATCCCATTGCCCCGGCGTCCGATCGTAGGGAAATGAGACTTCAGCTTCAATATTATCCAACCGGTCGCCACGAATAATAACAGGCGACTCCTGTTCGCCAATTGCCTTTATAGTGCCATATATTAGCAATTTAGCGCGATTGTGCATATAGAAACGAACGCCTTTCTCAAGCGTCAGTGTAACGCCTTCGCCCACCATCAAACTGTCGTAAACCAGATATGGCAAATCGGCTGCCAGCATGGTATCTTTCGCCAACGTCACCCCACCCCTTATTATATGTACATTCTGTCCGTATGCCTGCAGGAGAACAGATTGACGGACGCCATTTGTGTAAAAAAGCACAGAATCCTCTATGACAAACGGTTGCGTGGCATCGTTCGGATGAACCGTCACCTCGACCGATATAAATAAACTGTCTTTCTGCCAGATATTTATATCCTGAAATTCAGTCCCTTTCCGTCCGTCCACATTAATGCGAAAACCGCCTGCTCCCGCACCGGCAAGTTCGATACGCTCTATCTTCAGGGCTTCCCGATTCGGGTTATAAACCAGAAACGTCTTTGTCGTAGAACCGACCGTAGAAAAAACCGTGTCAAAAGAAAGCGTATCTACCGAAAACCGCAACCGGAGGTTCGGATCGGAAGAAACATCATCAATCCCCTCGCATCCGGCCAACAGGCTGAAAAACAGGGCTACAAACAATACAAAAATCGGAAATTTCTTCATCTGTTCTTTCGTTGTTTCCTATAGAACGTTTCTTTCCGAATTATATTTTTATGATGGAATATTTTTTAACAATTCCAGTAAATGTTTCCACCAAAGACCAACTGTTTTGATTTCAATACATTCTTTCGGAGAATGGACGTCGCGCAATGTCGGGCCAAACGAAATCATATCCAAATACGGATATTTTTCCAAGAAAAGCCCACACTCCAATCCGGCATGAATAGCCATAATTTGCGCATCTTTCCCAAACAGCCTGCGATAAGTTTCCTGAGCCGTGCGAAGGATTTTGGAGTCCGGATTGGGCGCCCATCCGGGATAACCGTCGCTTTGCGTGACCGTTGCACCTGCCAGTTGAAACGTGGCCGCTACCTGGTCGGCCACAGCCTCCTTGGCCGAATCAAGCGAACTGCGCTGGCTTGTCACTACGGCAATGGTCGCGTCGTTTCCCATCTTCACAGACGCCAAATTCGTAGATGTCTCCACCAAACCCTCCATATCATGGCTCATGGCGATGACTCCATGCGGACAGGCAACGAGCGATGCAATCAACCGTCCGGCAAAATCGTCATCCATACATGTAGCCGGCGGCTCAATGGTTTCCATCGTCATTCGGACATTCGGATCCACCTGTTTCAGTTCTTTTTCTATCGCTGCAATGAAATGATTCAGGACAATCCGCACTTTTTCGCGGTCATTCCTGCGCAACCCGATTACGGCATTGCTCTCGCGAGCGATGGCATTGTGCAGATTTCCGCCTTCCAATGCGGAAAGAACAACAGGATATTCCTTTCGGATAATATATAAAAACCTCGCCAACAGTTTATTGGCATTACCCAATCCCTTGTGGATGTCGCATCCCGAATGACCGCCATTCAGTCCCGACACGGCAATACGCACATAGTATAAATCCGGCGGAGCAGGCAACGGATCATACGCAAACGTCGCCTTTGTAGTTTTACCGCCGGAACAACCGATGAACAATTGCCCTTCGTCTTCGCTGTCTAAATTCAGCAGGATTTTACCTGTCATAAACCCTGTTTCCAAGGCATTCGCGCCGGTCAATCCGGTTTCCTCATCCACAGTAAAAAGACATTCCAGCGGCCCATGCGCTATGTCACGCGAAGCCAACACCGCCAATTGAGTTGCAACGCCTATCCCGTTATCCGCTCCAAGGGTTGTGCCTTTCGCCCGCAACCATTCGCCGTCCACAACGGTTTTTATCGGATCGGTTTCAAAATTGTGCACCACATCACTGTTTTTTTCACACACCATATCTATGTGCGATTGCAAAATAACGACCGGCAAATGCTCGTATCCGGGCGACGCCGGCTTTGTTATCAATATATTACCCACAGCGTCTTTATTGATATCCAAGTGATTTTGCGCTGCAAATGATTCGAGATACTGAATCATCTTCCCTTCCTTCTTCGACGGACGGGGAACTTGAGTCACTTCATGAAAATATTTCCATACGATTTGTGGCTCTAAATCTGCTATCTTTCTGATTTCCTGCATATTTTGATGTATAAAAAGATTAAACCTATTATAAAAAAATTAAATTGTCCCAAAAACGCGTTTACTTTTACGGCAAACGCGTATCTTTGTGCCTGCAAAGATAGCAGAAATGTTTGTAACATTATTGTCAACGGTTATAATTCTTATTATTTGCGTCGTTTTAATGTGTATTCGGATCATTCTGAAAAAAAACGGCCGATTCCCCAATACCCACATCAGCGGCAACAAAGCGCTGAGGGATAAAGGGATTCATTGTGCAAACACGCAAGATTGGGAAGCGGCCGCCAAACAAACGCTATCTGAACAAATGGAATAAACCAGGAATAAAATAAATTTCATTAAAGGATATGAAGAATATAAACTATTTGATTAACGGGATATTAGCTTTAGCGGTAATCGTGTTGTTTATCCTGTATTTTTCGGGGAATAAAAAAGCAATCTCTGCCTCTGGCACGACAGAAGTTTCGTTGAACGAAACAACTGCATTGCCGGTAGCTTATATTAATGTAGATTCGCTGTTGTCAAACTACAACTATTCAAAAGACCTGATGGAGCAACTCACAAGAAAGCAGGAAAATGCGCGGGCGAATTTCACCCAGCAGGCGCGTAATCTGCAATCGGAAGTGGACAATTTTCAATACAAATTGAAAAACAGCGCCTTTGCAACACAGGAACGCGCCGAACAGGAACAGCAACGCTTGATGCGGAAACAGCAGGAATTACAGGCGCTTGACGAAAAGTTGTCGCAGGACGTGATGGAAGAAGCGCAACGCGTAAACCAACAATTGCGGGATACCATCATTGCCCAACTTCGCGAGTTCAACAAAGACAAAGGCTATCAACTCATCATCAGCAATAACGGTGGCAATCCGATTCTTATAACGAACAACGATGCCTACAACATCACCGATGAAGTGACAGAATACCTGAACAAGCGTTGGTCGGGAGGAAGCGGAGACTGATTTCATAAATGAATAAACACGACTTATGCTGTATCGGACACATCACTTTAGATAAAGTGGTGACGCCCCAACGTAGCGTTTTTATGCCCGGAGGCACTTCGTTTTACCTGTCCCATGCCATCCGTCACCTGAATAATTTTGACTATTCATTAGTTACGGCTATCGGCGCGTCCGAAATGAACGTAGCCAACGATCTGAGGGCAAAAGGTATTGACGTAACGGTGCTTCCGAGCTGTCACTCCGTTTATTTTGAAAATATTTACGGCGAAAACAGTAACGCCCGCACTCAACGAGTACTCGCCAAAGCAGACCCTTTTACGATAGAGCAACTGAAACACGTCGAAGCCAAGATATTTCACCTCGGCGCATTACTCTCCGACGATTTTTCGCTGGATGTTGTGAAATTCCTCTCTCAAAAAGGACTTGTATCCGTGGATTCGCAGGGATATTTGCGCGAAGTGCGTGATAAACAGGTCTTTCCCGTTGACTGGAAAGAAAAAACAGAAGCATTGAAACATGTCCATTTCCTGAAAGCAAACGAATACGAAATGGAAGTATTAACCGGCTATAAAGACGTGGCTTCCGCCGCCGACAAACTCAGCGAATGGGGCGTTAAAGAGGTGATTATCACGCTTGGCAACATGGGATCCGTACTATACGACGGGCATACATTCTATTCCATTCCGGCCTACCAACCCCGCGAAATAACAGACACAACCGGTTGTGGCGATACGTACATGGCCGGCTATCTGTATCAACGCGCCAAAGGCGCCAGTATGGAAGAATCCGGACATTTTGCGGCTGCGCTGTCCACACTCAAAATCGAACATTCCGGACCCGTCTGCGCAACCACCGAAGATGTCCGGCATTGCATCCGTACCGCGGGAAAACGCTATCCGGAATGGTGATGGCGCTAAAAACCGCTACACGGCACGTTCTTTCTCCCGAATCTCTACACGTCTGATCTTTCCGCTGATCGTTTTGGGCAGTTCGTCCACAAACTCGACGATGCGCGGATATTTGTAAGGCGCGGTGACCTGTTTCACGTGTTCCTGTATCTCCCGGATCAGGTCGTCGCCAACCTTGTCGCGATAGTCTTTGGCCAATACGATAGTGGCCTTCACTACCTGTCCACGAATCTCGTCGGGCACGCCGGTGATGGCGCATTCGACAACGGCAGGATGCGTCATCAGGGCGCTTTCCACTTCAAAGGGGCCGATGCGATAGCCCGAACTCTTAATCACGTCGTCAGCGCGGCCAACAAACCAGAAATAGCCGTCTTCGTCGCGCCACGCCACGTCGCCGGTATAATAAATGTCGTCGTGCCATGCTTCGCGCGTCAGTTCCGGGTCGCGATAGTATTCCTGGAACAGTCCGGGCGGGCGGTAACGGTGGGTGCGGACAACGATCTGCCCCTGTTCGCCGTCTTCGGCGCGGCTGCCGTCAGGACGCAGCAAATCCACGTCGTAATGCGGATTCGGGACGCCCATAGAGCCGGGTTTCGGCTCCATCCACGGAAAAGTGAGGATGGTGAGCGTCGTTTCGGTCTGCCCAAAGCCTTCCATCAGTTTGATGCCTGTCAGTTTGTAGAACGCATCAAAGACGGCTGGATTCAGCGCCTCGCCGGCTATCGTGCAGTATTTCAGCGACGAGAGGTCGTATTTGCTCAAGTCTTCGCGGATGAGGAAACGGAAGATCGTCGGCGGCGCACAGAGCGACGTGATGCGATAGTCCTGAATCATCTGGAGCATGTTGGCGGGCGTAAACTTCTCGTGGTCATAAACAAAAACGGTTGCGCCGGCAATCCATTGTCCGTAGAGCTTGCCCCACACAGCTTTGCCCCAACCCGTATCGGCGATGGTCAGGTGGAGGCTGTCTTCGTTCACGTTGTGCCAGTAGCTGGCCGTCACGATGTGTCCAAGCGGATAGGTGAAATCGTGGATGACCATCTTCGGGTTGCCGGAAGTGCCGGAGGTGAAATACATCAGCGACGTGTCTCTGTTGGTGTTCACCTGAGCGGGACGGACAAACGGAGCGGATTCTTTCAACCCCCGTTGGAAATCGCTGAATCCTTCCGGCACAAGCGGGCCGATGGATACAAGCCGTTCTATCGTGGGCGCTTCGGGGAGCGCATCCGTAACGTGTTGCAGGATCGGCGCCTCGCCGACGCAGACAACCATCTTGATTCCGGCCGCATTGGCGCGGTAAACGATGTCTTTCTTTGTCAGCAGGTGAGTGGCGGGGATCACGACGGCGCCGAGTTTGTGGAGTGCGATGATGGAAAACCAGAACTCGTAGCGACGCTTCAGTATCAGCATCACCATGTCGCCCTTGCCGATGCCTAAGGACTGGAAATAGGCGGCCGTCCGGTCGGAATATTTTTTGATGTCGGCAAACGTGAAATCAATATGTTCGCCCTGGTCGTTTGTCCAGCAGAGCGCCCTTTTGTCGGGCGCTTCTTCAGCCCATGCGTCCACTACATCGTAGCCATAATTGAAATTTTCCGGCACAATGAGTTTGCCGTTTTCCCTGAAATCGTCTTGCGAGACAAATGTCGTTTTTGCTATAAATTTTTCCAGCATATCTGCTTTTTAATTATGAATTTTAAATGTTTGAATCAGATGATGATCGCCAGGAAACAGACATCCCGTCCATCAAGCGCCTTCATGCCGTGCGGCAGTTCGGAGTTGAAATAGATGCTGTCGCCTTCTTCCAGGATCAGGTCTTTGCCGTTGATTTGAATCAGCAGACGGCCGCTGATGACGTAGTTATATTCCTGTCCGGCATGGGTATTGAGATAAATCGGCGCATCGTCGGGCTTGGGCGAGACCGTGACCATGAACGGGTCGGCCTTCCGGTGTGAAAATCCGGCGGCCAGCGCCTGATATTTGTACACTTTCGTACGTTCGACGGCCACGCCTTTGCCTTTGCGGGTGACGAAGTAGGAGTTCATCTTCGGTTCGTCCTCGCCAAACATCAGCACGGTCAGTTCCACGCCGTATTTTTGCGCAATCGTATGCAGCAGGCTGACGGATATGTCCACCGTCCCGCTTTCGAGGCGAAGGTATTCGTCCACCGGGATATTGCATGTCGCCGCCATCTCTTCCACGCTTATTTCCAGCACATCACGAAGACCTGCCAGACGTGTCGCTATTTGTTTAATCTCTTCATTCATAACTTTCATCTGATCTTTATTGATAAAGCGCCCGTATATTTGGGCGCCCAAAGATACGAAATAATTCAGAAGTTCTATAAATATTGGAATAAATTTGCTTCGCAGATGCAACTTTGTTGATTAAACCGTAAGTTCAAAAAGAATTTATATCGAATTACGGCGCAGTAGCAAAAGCCTTTTCAGACAGCCAAAGTCCCTGTTTGTCTGCGCTTTCAGTTCCTTTTATCCGCCGTTATATTTGGGATATTGTGTTATATCCTTGCGCCCGACGCCTTTTTTCATGAGCGCTTTCAGTTCGTCAAGGTGCTGTTCATAAACTCCGCGCGGGGATGTTTTGTTCTGTTTGCACAGCGCGGCGGCCATTCCGAC
>JAISUI010000107.1 GCA_031272155.1 Tannerella sp.
AATTACGCCGTTGTGGTAGGCGGCGGCGGCGGCCCGGACGAAGAAATCAATGATATTAGCGTTTATACCAAACAGTATATGGACGGGCATTACGACCAGTATATGCTGGGCGTTTCTACCAGCGAAGTAATGTATGACTGGCAAGGAAAGTGGTTAGGCAATGCATTTGCTGTTGGGTCAACTTTCTTTTTAAAGTTCTATACTGATTATCAGGGTGGATATTCTTATAGTGTTGATCCAGGTACAACTTGGCTTACTTCCATGGGCAGTGGTTCAGGCGCTACGCCAGCGCCTTATGAGGTATTAGGGATGGACTATCTAATTCCACGCCTTAATATAACAGGCGAAGAGCGAACGGCTGAAATTACGCTGACCGCCGGCCTGTTGACAAAGAAAATTAAGGTACGGCAGAGTGGGGGAGCCAATTGTGACATAATCAGGTTTACATCTCCGACTCCGGGTACTCAGGCCAGTGCTCAATTCTCATTAAGTTATGCCAGCAAAGCGCGGCAGAAAATGGGTTTGTCGGCTTTGGTGGCGCCAACTCCCTCGCCTCCCTATACGGCTTCTATTTTATGGTCTGAAGGAAATGTAACATTCTATACGCCAATGATAAATTATATTACCACCCCGGAAGGCCCGGTTAACGTAGTCCAAGTTAATGTGGAGCCAAACACAGGCACTCAGGGGAATGCAGTGGTTGTGTTGAAAAATGCTTCGAATGAAATCCTGTGGAGCTGGCATGTATGGGTAATGGCGGAAAGTTCGCCGGATAATGTCTATGTAGGCTACCATAATATGAATAAGTCGGTAATGATGGATCGTCCGTTGGGATTAAGCAACAGCAAATATCCGCGTTACCAGTGGGGTCGGAAGGATCCGTTTATGATGGACGCCACGCTTCTGTCGGGTTCATTCTCTACGGCGGCTGCCTGGACGGGCACGGTGCTGTCCACGGGCGTGGACAACAGCATCAAGAATCCGAATGTATTCCTGACGGCATCCACGGGGCCTTACTATAACTGGCTGGGCAACATGGGCTACAATAATTTCTGGAACGAAACGGACGGGAAGAAGAGCTATTTTGATCCCTGTCCTGTGGGCTGGCGTGTGCCGACCTACAACAATGCAGACGTGGCGCCGTGGCAAAACGAGCCGCCGCCATATACGAACATTGTGTTCAGCCGGCAGTATTTCTCAGGTTTCAATGGCGCTGCCAGCGGGTCGGGCGACTATTTCTGGTCGGCCACGCCGCGGGGCTACGAAGCCATCTATTGTCATGTTTCATCCACCACCTCGCTCACGGCAGTGGCCAATTCGGGCAGCCTTCCGGGCTACCGCGCGCACGGAATGGGCATAAGGTGCGTGAAAGATATATCGAAAAAATACTGATTTTGAAATATTTTTTACTGTGTTAATTGAGTTAATATTAAAAACTCTGAATTTGAATTAGATAATTTTGTTGTTAGTAATGCGAAAAAAAAGGAGACAGGCTGTGAAGCCGTCTCCTATTTTTTTTTTCATTCCTCAATTCTTAATTCCCTACCGTTTAACCGTTCAACCGTTTAACCGTTTAACCGTTTAACCGTTTAAAATTCAACAATTCAACAATTCAACAATTCACCCTCCCCCCCATTCTCTTAATTCTCAATTCTCAATTCTCAATTCTCAATTCTCAATTCTCAATTGATTAATTCTCAATTCCCTCAATTCCCCCCATGCTGTTTCCTCAACAAATCATTAACCGTCTTAACAGGGTTGAACGTTTCGGGCGCCACGTCCACGAAGATCGTATTCCAGTCGCTCATGGCTCCGTTCCACAGCCCCGGCCATTCTAAGGCCTGCAGCTCGCGTCCGTTCTTGCTTTTGCGCGAGATAAAGCCGGTGTTTTTGTCCACGAAGTCGGGCAGGTTGTAGCGCGTGCCGTCGGGTTTTTTCCATGCGCAGACGAGGTCCACGGGGTTGAAGTAGGCGTTTTGTTCAAAGAGCGCCTTTTTGGCGGGGTTGTTCATGTCAATCTGCGAGCTTTCGACGATCTGGAGGGCGACCGCCCCGTCGGGGCTGACTGCGAAGAAGGGGCCGCCACCCGGCTCGCCGTCGTTGCGCACCATGCCGCACACGCGCAGGGGGCGCATAAGTTTGCGCTTGAGGTAGAGGATCAGCTCGGCGTCTTCGAGGTATTTCATTTCCGGGTTTTTGATGCACAGGTCGTCCTGGAGGAAATATATCATTTCTTCCACCTCGGCGCGGGTGTATTCGCCGCTGTCAATCAGCGCGAGGTAGCGGAATATTTTTTCCTGCGCGTCCACCAGCACGCCGGCGATGGTTTTCTTCCATGCGATGGTTGCCGCCTTGAGGCGGTCGGGCACTACATTGTCTATGTTCTTGATAAACACCACATCGGCGTCAATATGATTCAGGTTTTGAATCAGCGATCCGTGCCCGCCGGGTCGGAAGAGGAGTGAGCCGTCGTCGTCGCGGAAGGGCTGCCCGTCGGCGTCGGCGGCTATCGTGTCGGTGCAGGACTGCTGGACGCTGAACGAAACGGAGTATTTCACGCCGTAAAACTGTTCGTAGAACGGGATTTTCTCCTTTACCAGTCGTTCAAACAGCGGGAGATGCTCAGGCGAAACGGTGAGGTGGAGGCGGGCGTCGCCCGCGCGGTTGGCGGCATAGAGCGCGGCTTCGGCAAAGTGTTCTTCTATCGCCGTGCGGACGTAGTCCGGATAGGCGTGGAAGATAAGTAATCCCTTGGGCAACAGTCCATAGCACAGCCCGGCCTCGTCTAAGAGCGCGGCGGCGATGTCTTTGTAGCGTCGCTCGGCTATGAGGCCGACGGCGTCTTTGCCGTAGCGCTCGCGGCACTTGGCGGAGAGCGCGTCGAAGAAGGCGAAATGCCGGATTTCGCCGAAGAATTTTTTCTCGAAATCGGTGGCCGGCGTGTCGTAATCGGCCGATAAAAAGGCGAACAGGTCTTTAAACATGCGGCTGGCCGCCCCCGAAGCGGGCACGAATTTAAGGATCGTTTTGTCGGAAGCGGCATAGTCGTCCCATCGTCGGATGAAGTCCGCCTGTTGCTGTCCGGTGAGCTTGCGGACGCCCCTTGCTTCGGAAACGGAGGCCGTCACGTCCAAGTAGGGGAATCCCTTCGCGAAGCAGGCCAACTGTTCCTCTAACTGCTCTGTCGTAATGCCTTTTACGGCGATTGTTTTCAGGTCGCTTTCAGATAGTTTCATACAGATTCGATTTATGAATAGTGCAAAAATATGAAATTTCCGCGAAAAAATGATGGCTATCTCGGCAAAAAAGAATAATTTTACCACATCAACAGGAAAAGCGTAGATAAAATATGGATACAACGTCATTTTTTACACCCGAAGAGCGGCAGGAATTTTTCATAGCCTATCGCCGGTTGCTGTCCGGACTGTCGTCCTGCCTCGAAGCGGACGACCTTCGGAAGATGAAAACGCTGATGAAGCAGGTGTCGCCGGATTGCTATAACCGCGACCAGAACGGCATCAACGGGTTGCTTCGCACGATCCATACGGCGCTGATAGCCACGGTGGAAATCGGATTGCGGCGGTCGCCGGTGATCGCGCTGTTGCTCTACCGGCCGGTGTATAAGGGCGCTATCACGGCCGACGAAGCGGAGCGCCTGTTCGGGTCGGAGATTGCGCTGATGATACGGCGGTTGCAGAAAGTGTCCGACCTGTATGCCCGCAATACGGCGGTCAATTCGGAGAATTTCCATCATCTGCTGTTCGCCTTTGCCGAAGACGTAAGGGTGATCCTGATCATGATAGCCGACCGTCTGTGTATGATGCGGCTGGGCAAACAGATACGCGAAGACCGGAAGCGGCTGCAATTGGCTACGGAGGTGTCGTACCTGTATGCGCCTATGGCGCACCGGCTTGGCCTCTACAAGATTAAGGGCGAACTCGAAGACCTGTCGCTCAAATACCTCGACCCGGCGCAATATGAGTTTATCAAGAAGAAACTGAACGAAACGAAGCGCTCGCGCGACGCTTATATCGAGGAGTTTATCGCGCCGGTGAAGAAGAATCTCGAAGCCGCCGGCCTGCATTTCGACATCAAGGGACGCACCAAATCCATCTATTCCATCAACAATAAGTTAAAGAAGCAAAACATTGATTTTGAGGGTATTTATGATTTGTTTGCCATCCGTGTGATCTTGGATTCACCGCCCGAAAAGGAACGGTCGGAGTGTTGGCAGGCTTTTTCGATCATCACGGACATGTATCAGCCGAATCCCAACCGGATGAAGGACTGGATTTCCATTCCCAAGTCCAACGGTTATGAAAGCCTGCATATCACGGTGTTGGGGCCTAAAAACCGTTGGGTGGAGGTGCAGATTCGCACGCAGCGGATGGACGAGATCGCCGAGCGCGGCCTTGCGGCTCACTGGAAATACAAGGGCGTGCGCGAAGATTCGCAGTTGGACGCCTTCGTCAGCGACGTCCGCGCCATGCTCGAAACGACGCACGCCAGCCCGATGGATCTGATGGCCGATTTCCGGATGGATCTGTATAAGGATGAAATCTACGTCTTTACGCCTACAGGCGAACTGATCAAATTGGGCAAAGGGGCGACGGTGCTTGATTTTGCCTTTGCCATTCATTCCAAGTTGGGCAGCCGGTGCGTGTCGGGCAAGGTGAACGGCAAGAATGTGCCTATCCGCCATGTGCTTGGCAACGGCGATTCGGTGGAAATCATCACATCCCCGTCGCAAAAACCGAAACCGGACTGGCTGAAATTCGTTGCGACGAGCAAAGCCCGTTCCAAGATCAAACAGGCGCTGCGCGAAGATGCAGCCAAGACTGCCGAATATGCTAAAGAGCTGTTGCACAGGCGTTTCAAAAACCGTAAAATTGAAGCGGATGAGGCCGTCCTGATGCGGTATATCAAGAAAAAAGGCTTCAAAACCGTGACGGATTTCTATCTTGAAATAGCCGAAGAACGTTTGGACGTCAATACGGTGATAGATGAATATGCCGAGTTGGAACGGCGGGAAAAAGAAGTGGCCGAAACGGTGGAAGTGCGTAGCGCCGAGCAGTTTGTGGCGCCGACCGCACCGGAAGAGAGCGAAAAGACGCAGGATGTGCTGGTGATAGACAAGAACCTGAAAGGGATTGAATATCAGCTTGCTAAATGTTGCAATCCGATTTATGGCGATCCGGTGTTCGGGTTTGTTTCGACACAGGGCATAAAAATTCACCGGATGAACTGTCCCAATGCGCAGGAGCTGTTCCGCCGGTTCGGTTATCGCGTCGTACAGGCGCAATGGAGCGGCACGGCCGGAAGCAGCCGTTTCGGGGTGACGCTGCGTGTCATCGGACATGATGACATCGGCATCGTTACCAATATTACTTCGCTAATTTCCAAGGAGAACGGGACGACGCTCCGTTCCATTAACGTGGATTCGGTGGACGGACTGTTTCAGGGCGACATCACGGTGCTGCTGAGCAATACCGATTCCATGGAAAACCTGATTAAGAAAATCAAACAGGTGAAGGGGGTGAAGCAGGTGAGCAGACTTTACTAATTAATAATTAACAATTAATAATTAACAATTTACGATATTAGGATGGATTTTGCGGTTATTGCAGCGGGGGAAGGGTCCCGTTTGGTACAGGAAGGGGAGACAACGCCCAAGCCTTTAGTGCGATTAAAGGGCGAAACGTTGGTGACGAGGCTTTTGCATGTGTTTATGGACAACGACGCTTCGTCGGTCAGCATCATTGTGAACGAGGAAATGACGCAGGTGCAGACGTATTTGAAGGATGTGCAACTGCCGGTGCCGTTTCATCTTCATATTCAGTCCACTCCCAGTTCGATGCACAGCTTTTATGCGTTGAGCGGCTATTTGCGGAGCGACCGTTTTTGCCTGACGACGGTGGATACGATTTTCAGGGAAGATGAGTTCCGGCGCTACATTGACGCTTTTCGTGCGGACGAAACGACGGATGGCCTGATGGCTGTGACCGATTTTGTGGACGACGAGAAACCGCTGTACGTGCAGACGGACGCCGACGGGATGATACAGGATTTTTCGGACAGTCCGAAGGCGGGTTGCCGTTTTGTGTCCGGTGGGATTTATTGCCTGAAACGCAATGCGTTGGATGTTTTGGAGGCTGCTATGGCGGAAGGAATGTCGCGGATGCGGAACTATCAGCGCCGGTTGGTTGCCGAAGGGCTGAAACTCAAGGCTTATCCGTTTTCCAAAATCATTGATGTGGATCATGTGGATGATATTCTGAAGGCGGAACGGTTTTTATACGGACAAAAATGATTATCTTTGCCGTGTTTTTTACGAAAAGTGAATGGAAAGAAAAACGATTGCGGGTATCCGCAGAGAAAATCAATACTCGCCGAATCATGTAGGGAACGATGCTGCCATTTTTTCAATGACGGCCGACTGTTTACGCCGTTCAGGGTATTGCGTGAAGGAATATGTTGAGTCGGATTTGCTAACGCGGAATATAGATGAAGGTCTCATTTTCAATATGGTACGTGGAAGGAAGTCCGTTAGCGCCCTGCAACGCATGGAGGATGAAGGACGGACGGTTGTCAATTCCGGTTACGGTATAGAAAACTGTACGCGCGAAAGGATGACGAATTTGTTTGCCGACCGTCAGATTGCCGGCCCGCGTAGCCTTGTGCTGTTTACGGACGATGACCCGGTGGCGGCGCTTGAAGAGGCCGGTATATGCAATTGCTGGATCAAACGGAGTGATTTTCACGCGATTCATCGCGAGGATGTGACGTATGTGCGCCATCCCGAAGAGGCGAAAATCATCCTGAAAGAATATGCGATGCGTGGCATCGAGAAAGTCGTTGTCAATGAGCATCTGGCGGGCGATCTCATTAAGTTTTACGGGGTAGCGGGGACGGATTTTTTCTACTGGTTTTATCCTACCGATTTGCAGCACAGCAAGTTTGGGCTGGAACAGATCAACGGAACCGCCCGCGGAATCCCCTTCGATCAGCAGGCGCTGCAAACGCTTTGCCGCGAAGCGGCTGGGGTGCTGAACATCCATATTTATGGAGGCGATTGCATCGTTTCCGCCGACGGCGCCATTCGCTTGATAGATTTTAACGACTGGCCGAGTTTCGCGCCTTGCCGTCAGGAGGCTGCGCCGTTTATTGCCGAATGTATTCACTCTTTATTCAAAAACTAATGGATATAATACAGAGACGTTATGATTTTGAATCCAGCTTGAAGTCGTGGGATACGGAAGAATTTATAGATATTCATTTTTATCGTCCGCTGGGTTATTGCTGGGCGTTGTTGTTCAGAAAGTTAGGCGTAACGCCCAATACGGTTTCCATCCTCAGTATCTTTATCGGGATAGCTTCCGGATTGTGTTTTTATTACACGGATTTAAAGATAAATATTATCGGAATGTTGCTGCTTATGTGGGCTAATTCCTACGACAGCGCCGACGGACAGTTGGCGCGTATGACAGACACAAAAACGCGCCTCGGCCGGATTTTAGACGGCCTGAGCAGTCAGATGTGGTTTATCGTGATTTATATGATGCTCTGTTTCAGGATGATGCCGGAGTGGGGCTGGTGGATATGGCTACTGGCGGCAGCTGCCGGCTATTCGCATAGCCGACAGGCGGCGATTGCGGATTATTACCGGACTATCCACCTGCATTTCCTGAAAGGAAGATCGGGTAGCGAACTGGCATATTCCAAAACATTACGGGAGGATTATAAGCGCTTATCCTGGAAACAGGACGGGTTTGTCAAAGCGTTTGAGTATATGTATCTGGGATATACGAAAGCGCAGGAGGCGTGGACGCCCCGATTCCAGAAACTGATAAACTTCCTTCGCGATAAATACGGCAAGAGGGCGCCGATAGAGTTTCGGATGGACTTCCGGATGAAAAGCCTGCCGCTGATGAAATATGCCAACATGTTGTCGTTCAATACGCGGGTGATAGTTTTATTTATATCGCTGATTATCAATAAGCCGTGGATTTATTTTGTGTTTGAACTGACGGTGTTGAACCTGATGCTGGCGTATATGATGATAACGCACGAGCATTTTTGCGGCGTTTTTTATAAACAAATCAAATTGGAGGACGAATGATAGTTGCCAAACATATCCGGGGCATCCTGTTTGACTATGGCGGGACGATAGACAGCAATGGCGTACACTGGGCGGAAGTGATGTGGCAGGCCTATAGCGCTGAAAATGTGCCTGTTACAAAAGAAGTTTTTCGCGAAGCCTATATCCATGGCGAACGCACGCTTGCCACGAAACCGCTTGTCCGTCCGGATCATACGTTTTTAGATATGCTTCTGCTCAAGACGGACATCCAGCTGAAATGGCTGAAAACCAAAGGCCGGTTACCGGCGGGGGCAAGACTGTCCGGCTGGAAGTACCACATTGCCGCCGCCTGCTATGCGTATGCCAAGCGAACGACGGCCGGAACGCGTCCTGTTCTGTCAGCCCTGGCGCGAAAATACCCGCTCGCGCTCGTATCCAATTTTTATGGGAATATCGCTTCCGTGCTGGAAGATTTCTACATAGGTATTTATTTTAGTGGTATTATAGAATCGTCGGTCGTTGGCGTTCGCAAGCCCGACCCGCAGATTTTCCGTTTGGGAGTGAAAATGCTTGGTTTACAGGCCGACGAAGTGGCGGTTGTCGGCGATTCGTATGAGAAAGATATCCTTCCGTCGGCAACGATTGGTTGCCATACGGTCTGGCTGAAAAAAACGGGCTGGAACGCTTTTTCGGGCGATGAAACAGCCGATGCGGTCATTTCGGATTTTGCGGAATTGAAGCAGGTTTTCGGGGTTGACGGCCATTAGAAAAACAAATGCTCAATCAAAATTTTGGCGCCGATAGCAATCAGGATGATACCGCCAAAGATGTTGAGTTTCAGTTTAGTCCTCTTTCCGAAATGATTTCCGAAATAGACGCCTGCCGCCGAAAAGACAAAAGTGCCGGCGGCAATGATTGCCGCTTGCAAGAGAATCGGGGTATGCAGAACGGCAAACGAAATGCCGATGGCCAGCGCATCAATGCTCGTGGCAAAAGCCATGCCGATTAAGGTTTTGTTCGACAGCGGGTTGAAACTCTTGGCGTCTTCTTTTTCCTTCAAATCTTCGTAGAGCATCCGTCCGCCGAGGTAGCACAACAGACCGAATGCGACCCAATGGTCGAACGCATGGATGTATTTGTCAAAGCCTGTGCCGAACAGGTAACCAATCAGCGTCATCCCCCCCTGAAACAGCGCCATAACAATGGCAATCCGGCAGATATGACACAGCCGGCAGGTGTGCAACACGGCTCCGCCGGCCATCGAAACAGCTAAGCTGTCCATTGAAAGCCCGATAGTAATAAGCAGTGTTTCAATCAATAACATAATATGCTGTATGGATTTGGAGAACAGGACGCTGCCATCGCTCAGATTTCTTTTTCAATCTGGTATTTATTACGGCTTGGTGAATTGCGCGAAATCAATTCGCCGAGGAATCCGGCTAAAAACATCTGGGTGCCCAGAATCATGGCCGTGAGCGAGATATAGAAATATGGCGATTGCGTAACCAACGGGCGCAAGTCGCCGGCAAAGATGGAAAGCATCTTCAGTATCAGCACGTAAATCAGTGTAATAAAGCCGATTATAAACATCACACTGCCCCACAGTCCGAAAAAGTGCATCGGTTTTTTACCGAATTTGGAGGTGAACCAGAGCGTGATCAAATCGAGATAGCCGTTCACGAAACGATCCATGCCGAATTTGGATTTTCCGAATTTACGCGCCTGGTGTTGGACTACTTTTTCGCCTATCTTGTTGAATCCGGCTATTTTAGCCATGTAAGGGATGTGGCGGTGCATGTCGTTATATACTTCAATATTTTTCACTACTTCGTTGCGGTAGGCTTTCAGTCCGCAGTTGAAATCATGCAGGCGAATGCCGGAGAATTTGCGGGCGGTAGCGTTGAACAGTTTTGTCGGAAGGGTCTTTGTCAGAGGGTCATAGCGTTTCTTTTTCCATCCGGACACCATGTCGTAGCCCTCCGCCGTGATCATCCGATAGAGTTCCGGTATTTCCTCCGGACTGTCCTGCAGATCGGCATCCATCGTGATCACTACGTCGCCCTTTGCGCGTTGGAAACCGCATTGCAGCGCGGGTGATTTGCCATAGTTCCGGCGAAACTTAATGCCCTTTACACAAGGTGACTGTAGAGCTAACCCCTCAATAACAGCCCATGAATCATCTGTGCTGCCGTCGTTTACAAACAGGATTTCGTAACTGAAATGATGCGTTTCCATCACCTGCTTGATCCAGTCGTACAGTTCCGGCAACGATTCCGCTTCATTGTAAAGTGGTATAACGATTGAAATATCCATTACTTATAGTTTTACGGCGCAAAGATAGCAATTCCATGGAAATACACAGCGAACATACGTGAAATTTTTTTATTTCATCCGTTAAGACCCCACTTGTACCTTGCTCTTTCCATTGGCGATTTTGATAACCCTGATCTGTACGGCAATGCGTTCGGTCATCTCGGCCACGTGGGAGATGACGCCTATCTTGCGCCCCTGCGTCTGAAGGCGTTCGAGGGCATCCATCGCGAGGCGGAGCGTATCGGTGTCGAGCGAGCCGAATCCTTCGTCAATAAACAGGGATTCCACGCGCATATTGTTGGACGACAGGGAAGAAAGCCCCAATGCAAGCGCCAGTGACAAGAGAAACGATTCGCCGCCCGAAAGGGAGTGTACCGTCCGCACTTCGCCCATCATGTCAAGGTCGGCCACCTGCAAGGCCAGCGTGTCAGGGATGCGTTGCAGTTCGTAGCGCCCGGAGAGTTCCTGCAGATGCTTGTTGGCATAAACTAACAGGACGTCAAGCGTATAGCCCTGCGCAATGGTTTTAAACTTTGCGCCGTCGGCAGAACCTAACAGGTCGTTCAATTTTTTCCAGGTTTCATACAAAGCGCCTTTTTCTTTCAGTTCTTTTGCGTATTTTTGTTGCAAAGTCCTGTTTTCCTCATCTTTTTGGATGGCTACTTTGAGGTTGGTTTCCCTTTCCCTTGTTTCGGTGCGGAGCGTTTCAAATTGCCGTTTTTGAACGTTCAGAAAATCCCTGTTTTCTTTCTCTTTTTCAGGTTTAACAGCTGCTTCCAGATGGTGTTTCAGATTGTTTTCACGCTCTTTGAGCGTGGCTTGCGCGGCATTTTCCTGCGTATGTAAATCCGACAGGCTTTTTCGTTCATTTTCAATCCATTGTGTTGATTTCAGGAAGAATCCGGCTAATTGCTCGTCGGAGATCGGTTGGGTTCGGGTCGCTTTCCATGCTTCTTTTTCCTGCGTCAGCCGAGCGATTTGCCGCTGCAATTCCGTGATGGAATTTTCAATCCGGGCTATGAAGCCGTTCAATCCCGAAACAGTTTCCTTTAACTTGTCTTTTGTGTGATTGGCCTGTTTCAGTTTTTCGGCAATTTCCCGTTTTTTAGCCTCATAGCGTTGCTGGAACTCTGTCACGGCGATGCCGTGCAGCAGTTTTGACCGTTCAGTTTGCAAACCGGCGGTTAGTTTTGCCAGTTCGTTTTTCCGGTTTTCTTTTCCGGCGAGATGTTCCGTTGCTTCGGTCAGTTTCCCGTGTTCCCCTTTCAATTGCGCGTCTAAGGCGGCGATTCGGTTTTCCGATTCGCGGATGTTTTTGTCGCAATCAGTCCATTCGGCGGCCATTTTTTCCAGCGCCGTAGTTTCCGTGGTTTGTCCGGCCGGATGATGGGTGCTGCCGCAGACCGGACATGGTTCGCCATCACGGAGTTGCGTTTTCAGACGCGCTACATCGGCGTGAAGCAGTTTACTGAAACGCGCTCTTTCCGCGTCCAATTTTACTTGCCTGTCGGAGCGTTCCGTTGTCAGTTGCCGGATGTTTTTGTTGATTTTATCTACGTCGGCAAGCGCTTTTTCATATTCTTTCCGGGCTTCGGTTTCATTTTTCCGGGCGTTGTCGGTCTGGATGTCCAAGGTCTGCGCTCTTTGGACGTCCGGTTCAAATTTTTTCCAGGCCTCTTCCACTTTGGTTTGTTCGTTTTCCCAGTGAGCTGATTGTTTTTCGGCTTCTTCCGACTGCTTTTTTACGGTCTCTAAATTAGCCTTTTTTTCTTTTATGGCAAGCTGATTGTCAGCGAGTTGTTTGTTTGCAGCCTGCAAACTCGTGAACGTGTCGCGAATGGCCTGTACGCTGTCACTTTCTTTCATATAGTCAAAGCGCGGTCGGGCTTCTGCAATCGCATTTTTCGCACGTTCCCAAGCAGTTACGGCATCGGCAACGGTTCGCTCCATGCGCGTTTTTTCTTCCAGCCATTTGATTTTTGTTTCAATCGTTTTCAGTTGGAGTTCCGACTCTTTCAGTTTGTTTTCAAGGGCTTGCCGCTCTGTAGCGAATGTTAGTCGCTGTTCCTCCGTGAGCAGTTCAATATCATTTATTTTATCGGCTATAGCTTTGTATTCCAGTCCTACCGCCTTTGTTTTCTCAAAGATAGTCATGGAAATACGCGAATAGATGTCGGTGCCGGTCAGTTTTTCGAGCAGTGCGGCTTTTTCGTGTTTGTCGGCTTTCAGGAACGTAGCGAAATCGCCTTGCGCCAGCAGGACGGTGCGGGTGAACTGCTCAAACGTCAGGCCGATCAATTGCGAAACGGTAGCCAGCAATTCCTTTTTTGTCCCCTGCAAATCCGTTCCGGAAGAGAGGTTTTTTACCTGCAGTTCAGTGGCTTGCAGCGTGCCATTGCTTTTGTTGCCGGCGCGTCTGACCGACCATCGGGAACGGATTGATTCGCCGCTGAGCGAAACGAAATCCACTTCGGCATAGCCCTCGACTGCGCCCTTTCGCAGCACGGTACGGCTGTCTTTCTGGTTGATGGTCTTCCCGCCCATGTCGGACATGGCGACATTTTCGGCGTTCTGGATGCGCGGCACACTGTCAAATAAGGCCAGACACAAGGCGTCGAGCAAGGTGGATTTGCCTGAACCGGTAGGGCCTGTAATGGCAAAAATCCCGGCCGACTGAAGCGGCTCTGCGGTGAAGTCCAGTACGAACGGGTCTTCGAGCGAAGCCAAGTTTTTTCCTCTGATAGCGGCTATTCGCATGATTCAACCTCCCTGATTACATTTTCCAACAGAGTTCGCATGGCGTCGGGCAAGGCTTCGCCGCCAAACTGCCGCTTGAATACGTCGGATGCCATTTCCACCGGACTGATGGTTTGCAACTGTTCGCAGGTAATGGCGCCTGTTTTATGTTCCTGCGCTTGCGTCACAGCGGCAATACGCGCCAGCCGGACGGCTTTTCCGCAGATCATTTCTTCTATCCGATGCTTTAGCGATGGCTCCGGCTCGGTTATTAATACCTTGATTTCCAGGAAGGGAGATTCGGCATTCGGTTCCCCGTCCGGAAGTGAACGAATGGCGTCGAACACGACGTCCAACGCAGCCGGTTGGGCGGGGATGCTTAGCAAACGGACAGGCGTGTCGTAGCGGAGGCGCTCAACTGCGACGCCGGCGTCTGTGATTTCTATCAACATAACTCCCTGAATATTATTTTTTTCGGCAAACGACATCGGCAACGGCGCTCCGGCGTAGCGGATATGGTCACAGCCGCCTACCTGTTGTGCACGGTGAAGATGCCCCAGGGCGATATAAGCCATCTGCGGCGGAAAACAACCGACTGTCACATACTCCAACCCGCCGGTGATGACACGTTCCGAGCGATCGCCATCCGAAATTTCCGAGCCGGAAACGAACAGATGCGCCATCGCAATGACGGGTTTTGTCTTGTCGGGGATTTGTTCATAGAGCGTCGAAAACAGTTTTTCCACGCCTTGCAGATACGTTTCCGAAGGCGGATAATCGCCCTGTCGCAGATAGGGCGCGGCTATGCACCAGGCCGCCGTTTCGCCACGGTGTCGGAGCGGCAGGATGAAGTGCGCACCGGCGATGTCGCCTTCCGGCGTGCGTTTCATCAGTCCCCGCACGGTGACGTTCATGGTTTCCAACAACGGGTCGGGGGCTTCGAGCCTTGCGCCCGAATCGTGATTGCCTGCAATAATAATTACTTGTAAATCATGATTTTCAGTGGTGATTTCCCGCAGGAAAGCGTAAAAGATCCGTTGCGATTCGGCCGAAGGATTGGACGAATCGAATACATCGCCGGCTATCAGCAATACATCAATAGCCTGCCTGACTAATTGTTTTTTCAACCAGTCGAAGAAATGCAGGTGTTCCGTTTTTCGGTCGTAATCGAAAAATGTCTGCCCAATGTGCCAGTCGGCGGTATGGAGAATTTTCATGGTGCAAAGGTTACGAAAAAAAATGACTTTCGTATAAAAATACCGGATATTTTACCGTGAAATAAATCGTTATAGCCTCTTGACCCCCTTGAGCGTCAGGCAGGTATTGCCGGAATAAATCCGGAAGAAATACAATCCCGACGGCAGCGATTGGGTCGAAAGGATATGTTCCGGCTGTTCGGTGCGTATCCATAGTTTGCCATTTGCGCCATAAACTTCTATCCGTGAGATAGATGCAATGCCCCTGATTTCCGTTTGGTCGCCAAAGATAACCGGATACAGGGCAGGCTCATCTGCAATGACCGGCATATTGGCTGTTGGCGTGAAGGTTACGGGTTCGCTGAGATCGCTTTCGTATTGTCCGAATTGCGCCGATACCTGGTAAGTCGTTGATCGTAACGGCTCCGAATCAATATAACGCGTAGGAGTTGGAGATACGGTACCGACCTTCAAATTATCCCGATAAATAGAATAACCGGTGACTTCTGGAAATGGAGCCGGTTGTACACTGTGAAGCGATATTTGTTCGGATGAATAGGGCGAAGAGGCTTTCCGCAAACTTGAATAGTTCTCGTCCGTTGCAGCGGTGACGGTTTCCCGGGCGGAATTGGTCGTCAGGGGGATTTCGCCTTCCACGGAGCTGACGATGGCGGCGACGAAAAAGTTGCAGTTGTAGTCGTCCGAAAAACCTTCCTCTTCATAGAGCGACATCCATTTTTTGGCATCGTAGGAATAAAGGTCGCCTTTTCCCTGAACGGCAGGGCCTCCGTCGCATACGGCAGGATATTCCGATCCCCTGGACGACACTTTCGAGGCATAGATGGCAACCGTCAAGGCCTGGGAACGATCAATAACGAAAGGCGTTGTAAGCGTAATCGTATTCGTCTGGCCATACGTCGGATTGGTGACCGATTGCCGGTAAGTCCTGTTTCCCTGGGCAATATAAACTTCGTACGTATTGTTTCGGATGGGCAGGAATTTCACGGCCGTAATCGTTTTCCGGTGGAAACAACTGATGTCTTCTTTTGTCCATGACTGGCCGAAATAGAACGGCTTATTATCATCCATGGCCACCTGGTACATCGCATTGCGTTCGCCCCAGTAAATAGTAGCCTCATAGACAGGCGCTTCCCAAAGCAGGGCGATTTTTTGCGAGGTCGTGACCATGGCCGATAGATTGGACGGCGCTTTATATTCCATGACCTCTAAGGTGGTTTCGGCGATATTGGATTCCCTGTCCTGTGCATAGACTGCCGAAACGCCATACGTCCGCAAACCCGTTCCGGGCGTTTGATCCGTAAATGAACGTGTGGTTGTTTCTCCTATCCGCACTTCGTTATTAAAGATGTAATACTTTAAAGGCGAGCCGGATAGCATCTGCCAGGTCAATTGTACCGACTTGCCGCTGTAAACGGCGGTAAGGTTTACCGGATCAGGCCCCGGAATCCGGTGATACCGTCCGGCAAGAGATTCTACTCCCGAATGAAGCGGGTCAAGCCACACATCCATACGGGTCGAGTCGGTCTGATATTTATCCCAATGATAGCTGAATTTGCCGTACAGATTGGAACCATACGGATCATAACAGGATGAATTGCCGCCAGTTAGCGTACCTACGACTAATTTTTTTTCATTAAAAAGCGGCGAACCCGAAGAGCCGCTTTCCGTAATGCCATGACCGTTGGTCGTTTCGTCAAAAATAATGTTCCAATGGGCATGCAGATCACCCTGTAGCCCGGCTTCTGTCAAGAAGGTAGAGTGAACGGCAGGCGACTTGAAGGTGGAAATCTTTGCACAGTCGCCCGACGGGAAATGAATGCTTACCCCCGATTGAGCCGGCTCATTTCGTTTGTCCCATCCGTTGTAATATACATTATAATCCTCAGGGATAGATTTTTTTATGAGCAGGAGCAAGCCGTCGGAGCCTCCGTCGGTCGCCGTCATCGCTATTTTTTTGCATCCGACCAGCGTACTTGCCGAGCTGGTTGAAGCGCGTCCGGAGCAAGTCTCCGCCTCATAATGAAAATAAAAAACCCATTGATCCAACTCATCTTCCGAAGCGGCCTCGTCGTATTCATTTACATAACAGTGACTTGCCGTAAGGATATACGGTTTCAGGTCTTCCGCTGTGTTGTTGAGCAGCGCAGCGGAACACAAATAACCTTTGCCTTTGATTCGCTGAAGAATATGACATGCGCCCTTTTTCTGATTCTGCCAAACATCCCCTTCCTCGCAATTCACGTTCACTTCGCAAACACTGGACGAGGCTCGCAATGACATGGCATTACTGCTGAAATTCAGGTTGTTGTAGCCATATCCAACAGCTTCAATTTCGATGCGCAACATGCTGTCGTTGGGCGACGCCACGTATTCGAGCGTCATTTCCTCGCCGGGAAGAAATTCCGTGGCAAAACGTCCGCCTTCGGGATTCGTTTGATGCGTGTAAGCGCCTAAAATCCGGGATTTGTCCGCATTATACAGAAACAGTTGTCCGCCTTCGGGAATGTAAAAATCGGAATAATAAAGCATTAACGCCATAGCGCCTTGAGCGCGAATGGTAAGTTGCCAAATACGGGCACTGTCGGGAAGCGTCGTCCAGGATCCGGCATTTTGAGGATTCATTGAAACGTCTATCAATGTGGATACGACGGGAGGCGAATCGTTTGTTGCGTCTCGCAAGTCGTTCTTTTTCAATTCTTTTACGTCAAATGCAACGGGAATTTCTGCCACCATCGAACCGCTTCGGGTAAAGGGTTGATCCTGATAGCGGAAACTGGGAGGTACACCGCCTTCGCTAACCTGAGCGAAGACAGCCGCCATCCGAAACAAACTGATTCCTGCCATGCAGAGAATTATTGTCCGACGATAAATTGTCCGTTTTTTCATAATCACTCCCATCATAACATTTGATATTTTACTGTTATTGTCATGAAAAGAACTCCGGCTAAAGGCCGAATTTCCTCCTGCTTTGACAATTTTTTTAAGCCGGGGTTTAATCCCGTCTCTTCTTAATTTTGACTGCAAAGGTACAAATAAAAAATGATCGTTCGTCATATTGACCCTATTAAAAAAATAAAACTGCCCAAAAGTACGGCGCCCGATCCGGGTGCGCAAAAAAATCATGCAAACAGCGGAAATAAATTGGTATATAGCAAAAACCCCTGAAAAATACAGGCGCAAATCCATACGGCCATAGATAAAAAAAAACAACTCCACAGCCAACTAAAATCAGCCATGGAGTTGTTCGACTAATCGAATTTTAAAAAAACTATTTTATCAGCCAAATCTTTTGCGAGACGTCGTCGCTGCCGCCGAATTGACGTTGAACGGCTTCGTTCAGGTTGTCAAGGTTAGCGGTGGCTTCTTCGCCCGGATAGGTGCCGCGCCAAGGATATTCATTGGG
>JAISUI010000121.1 GCA_031272155.1 Tannerella sp.
TCGAACATCGTATGATGATACGTGTCGTGCCCGACTTCTTCGAGGTCGTTATGCTTGCCGCTCACACGCAGGCATTTCTGGCTGTCCGCCACGCGCGGATATTTCACGGGCGCATTACCGAGAATGATGTCCTTAAACTGGTTCATACCCGCATTGGTAAACATCAGAGTAGGGTCGCCTTTAATCACCATCGGAGCTGAAGGCACAATCCGGTGACCCTTGGATGCGAAAAACGTCTTGAACGATTCGCGGATTTCTTTTGCCGTTAACATATTGTATATTATATAGTTATTTCTTATCTGAATTAAAAATACCAAAAAACATTTTGCAAAAGTACGGCAAATTATTATATTTGCAAGCCATTTTTCATATAGAATTTTACCCAATGGGACTATTTAGATCGAGAAAAATATATTATCTCTATAATCCAAGTACGCTTACTTACGAGCGGGTTTATCCTTCGGTGAAAGAACGTATTTTTACCGTTCTCAGACATTTGACGCTGGGGGCAGTGATTGGTGTGATCGTTTTTATCGTGTTTATGCGCGTATTTGCATCGCCAATGGAATCGCTGTTGGAAAAAGAAAATCGTCTGTTGCAGACCCAATACGAAGTGCTGTCCCTTCAATTAGATGATGCACTGAAAGTGCTGGATGATCTCCAGCAACGGGATGAAAACTTGTATCGTGCTGTTTTTCAGGCGCATTCTATTCCTGAATCGGTGCGTAAATCCGGATTTGGCGGGACGAACCGTTACGAATACCTGACGAGCCTCTCCAATTCGGAATTAGTGATTGAAACGACTAAAAAAATGGACATGCTCCGCAAGCAAATGTATATCCAGTCCAATTCGCTTGAAGAATTGATTTCGATTGGGAAAACGCTGGAAGAACGTAGCCGGTGCGTGCCGGCTATTCAGCCCATATCGAATAAAGACCTGAAACACATGGCTTCCGGCTATGGGATGCGAATAGATCCCATCTATCACACATCCAAATTTCATGCAGGCATGGATTTTTCCGCACCTTCCGGTACGGATATTTATGCCACGGGCAATGGCGAAGTGATCTTCACCGGTTGGCGACAGGGCTACGGGAATTGTACCATCATTGACCATGGCTTCGGCTTGAAAACGCTCTACGGCCATCAGCAGAAGATATTGGTGCGCACAGGCCAGAAGGTCACGCGCGGCGAAATCATCGGCTTGGTAGGCAGTACGGGGAAATCCACCGGTTCTCACCTGCACTACGAAGTATGGGTGCACGACAAACCGGACAATCCGGCTAAATATTATTTCATGGATCTTTCGCCCGAAGAATACGATCAGATGATTCAGATGGCAGACAATCATGGGCAGGTGATGGATTGATATGGACGATCAGAAAATATTCTTCTCTATCAAAGAGGTGGCGCAGAAGTTAGGCGTCAGGGAATCCGCCTTGCGTTTTTGGGAAAAGGAGTTCAAAGAACTTGCACCCCGCAAAACGCCGGGAGGCGTACGCATGTACGACGCCGACAATATTCAGATGGCCGAACTGATCCATTCCTTGCTGAAAGAGCGCAAAATGACCCTCGAAGGCGCACGGATGGCGCTGAAATACAGCAAAGGGAAAACCATCCATCAGGAAGACATCGCCAACCGCCTGAAACAGGTGCGCGACGAATTGCTTCAACTTGCAAAAGCGCTGGAGGAATATGACAAGGACGATAAAACGCTCCCGAAGCCCTAAGGAACGCTTCAGGGAGTTATCATATATCGGTATTCTCCAGATGAAACCCTGCCAACAGACAGGAAAGGCTCACCTTTGACGGGCGATGAAGGAATTATCTTGCCGTTGCAACTGACTGAATAGTTCCCTCGTGGGAGCGGCAGATAGACATCCGCCTCCATATTGGCGGGAATGATCACCTGCATGGTCAAATAGTCATCCATTTGTGCGATAGATACTTGTATGCCGCCACGGACGGTAGGCACAGTCGTCTGCGCCCACCTGAGGGATCCGATTTGCGGTTTGATACGCGCCACACCGAACCCCGGGGTTAGCGGCTCGACGCCCATTAATTTGCGTGGTATGGTGTTGGCAGGCGCCGCGCCCCAGGCATGATTCCAATCCTGATTGGGCTTATATTTGTTGTCCCATGCTTCGAGCGATATGGTGGAACCGACATGGATCATATTGTACCAGCTGCGGTCATCCGTCTTTGTCAACATGGAGAGCGCATAGTCCGCGTCGCCCGCTTCATAGAGTGCATCCATCAGGAACTGTGATCCATAGACGCTGCAGGCCATTCCGCGGCTGCGGACAAAATTCATTACCTGCGGTTTTTGGGCGTCTTCAACCATTCCGAAGGCGAGCGGGAACATGTTGCCATGCAGTGACGAGTGTTCCGTCGTGAGGCCGTCGCGGTAGGCGCCTGTCTTGCCGTTGAAGAAGCGTTTGTTGAAGTTTGCTTTGAATTTTGCAGCCTGTTGTGCGAAATCGGCAGCTTCGTCCGTCCGTCCGAGTACGGCGGCGATTTGCGCCATCTGTTTCAGCGCTTCGTAGCGGTAGGCGTTTATCACGACATTGTAGTCGGTAAAAACAAATTCATCGCGTTCATTTCCAGGCCAATCCACAATATCGCGGATTTTTTCCCTGTAACCAATGGATTGGATGAACGCGGGCGTTTGCAGACCTGTCGTCGTGCTGATGAAGCCGTTTTTTTCGGTCAGTTGCCCCAGTGTGCGCGTTTTGAGCATCTCGTAATTGGCTTGCAGCGAGCGACTGTCGCCCGTATAGAGGTAATCGTTCCACGCGAGCAGGACGCCCTGCAGAATCCATTCCGTCGGCCAGGTAGGGTGGTAGAGCAGATATTCGACGGAGCGACGCGCCATGCTGTATTCTCTGTCCGTTGCGTAATGGCCGAGTTGGTTGATGAAGGCGTCGGCTTCATAAGGAATGCGTTCGCGGTCACCGTCCACATAGATGCCGAGGAACGAGGTTGCCTTGATGGAATATTTGCACAATTCCCAGATTTGATTGATAGTATCGTTGCTGCACTTGAAGGTGGCAGCCATGTCGTCGAAAGGATAATGTACGCTTTCGCGGATGATGTCCATTGTCGTCAGGGGCAGTCCGTAATGTGTTATCTCGCAATACCTGAATGGCAATACTTCGCCGATATACGCCGGCATGAGGATGGCGCCCGGGCTGGTGTTTCGACCGTCCGGTGCAATCTTGACGCGGTAGGTGTGCGTTCCTTTCATCAGGTGAATGACGTATTTCTGATAACGTCTTGAACCGCCGGGATCGTGGTCAATTCGTTCACCGGAGAGACATTCGCCCAGATGGACGATGACCGAATCCCTGCCTGTCGCCGACGTCAGCCCGACAAGCAATTGCCCGAAGGCATCGCGGCCAAAGTCTATGAAATATGCGCTGTCCATTTCGCGAACTGCCACGGGATGTTCCGCTGTTTTTTCTATCGGATAGGCACTTGCGGCGTAGGGTTTAAGCGTTGCAGCCGTGCGGAATGCCTTTACATCCGACCATTCGCTGCCTTCGGTTGTCGTCGTCCTGACACGCCAGAAATACGTTTTTCCACCCTGCAGCGCTTCGCCGTCGTACGCTACAGCTACAGACCGGTCGCTTGATACTTCGCCGCTGTCCCAGACAGTGCCTTTTGTGGCGAGTGCATCCTCGCGAGTGTCGGCCACAAGGATGCGGTAGGCTGTCTGTTTCACGCCCTGTTCCGTTCCGGGCACTATCCATCCGAAGGATGGATAAGCCGAAGCAATTTCGACATATTGCAATGGTTCAATTGCCTTGTCAAGCGCCCATACAGGCGTATTTGTGACATATCCGTTGCACCACGTGCGGTCGGTATGTTCCAACAAGTCGGTCGTCAAACCGGTTGGGCGAAAAACAGGCGGCAGATCATTTTGAGCCTGGGCGCAGAAAGCAAGTAAAATGCCTGATATCAGGCTTTTTATTTTTGTCATCGTTTTTAATCAATTAAAATACATAACAAAAATAGGTATAAAAAATCAAATTCCGGATATCTAAGGATTTTTTTTTAACTGTTCGATCTTTATTGAATCAGGACTGAGCCTGTCATAAAACTTTTCGATATCCACAGGAAGCAACGATTGTTTAATAATTTTTTAACTCTATAGCATAAACTCTCTGCACGAATTCATCGGAAAAAATGGCGATAAAGCCGAAAAATTCTCGCTTGGTAATGAAAATAAGGCATAAAAAAAGTTTTCACACATAAAAAGAATGGGGTTTATGGCCGAATGGCCTATTCTTATGGTTAAATAAACACAAAGCAAGGACAAAGTATGAACAAAGTATGAATATTCTTACTATATTTACCATGAAATCTAACAAGAAACCAGAGCGGATTATATAATTTTTGTAAATTGTTCCCCTGCTCTACTGATAGAAAAATAGCCTTTCGAGGGAACAGAAAGGCAAAACTAAAGAATCAAAATATGAAAATGCAAAATGTATGGGCTTCTTTTTTGTTAAGCCCGATGGTTTTAGGTAGTATGACTTGCATTTCGTGTATAAAGGAGATGCAGGTGGAGGGTGGGACCCATGGATACAGTTGGGATGTAGAATCGCCGGAACAAGTTGCCCTGAAAGTATATCCGGATGAAAACAATGAAGTGACTTTTTCAGCCTCAGTGAACGGTATCAAGATTGATTGGGGCGATGGAAAGACAGACGTGGCGGATGGTGAAGGAAGAACCGTCTATTACAGTCACAAGTATGATAATCAGAAATTACAATTGATTTATGTAGAAGCTGAAAATCTGACAAAACTCAGTACGAACGGCGCATTGAACAAAGGCGTTTATCAGGAAATTTTACTTGTCAGTTGTCCATTTCTGAGAATTTTAAATTGTGAACACAATGAACTGACAACCTTAAATGCTTCGAACTGCCAATCGTTGAAAAGCATTGATTGCTGTTATAATCAGTTGAAAGAGATTAACACATCCGGGTGTATGGCGTTAACGTCTCTGATTTGCAGCAACAACCAGTTAAAAGCCTTGGATCTCAGCACTAATACGGCGCTGGTAAATGTGGTTTGTTACCAGAATCAGTTGGAAGGCCTGGATCTCGGAAAAAATCCGGCGCTGTCTGTTGTGAATTGTGATGACAACCAAATCGTTGACAGCGCCATCAATGCGTTGTATGTGTCGCTCCCGACAGTACAGTCAGGTAAGATTTATGTAAAGGGGAATCCCTGCACAAAAACGTGTGATCCGGCTATTGCCAAAAGCAAAGGATGGTGGGTTTACCCTGACTTATGTATGCACTGACTGTGTAAAAAAAAGAAGACGTCCGGATTTTCAACAAACCCGGGCGTCTTATCAACCAACTAAAAATTATTAACCCTATTAATTTTTCGTGATCCACCTGGGGCTCGAACCCAGGACCCCATCCTTAAAAGGGATGTGCTCTACCTGCTGAGCTAGTGAATCTTCCGGAGCATTTTCTTTCAAATGCGGCTGCAAAGGTAATACTTTTTTTTGTTATGGCAAAGATTTCGTGAAGATTTTATTGTAAAATAGTAGCGTCGGGTGGAACAATAGAAATCACTTTGCCGTTTTTAAGGTTGATTGTCAGGGCGTTATTCCATCTCAATAATCGTATCCAAAAAATCCCACTTGTCTTTTGCGTCTAATGTAAGGATTACGCCGTCGGCTGTTTGTTGAAGGCTTACTTTCTTACCGCTATGGAACAGTCTTGCCGAGCGGAATTGTTTGCCGTCTGCCGGTGGCGGCAGCTTCAACGTCTTGTCGCGCGGTTGGATAAAGACATGAAGATAAGTAGTTTTGCCGTCTTTCGATTCGGTGGCGACGTATTGAGTTCCAAGTAAGGGCTGACCGTTGTTTGTGAGCCATGATTTTGACGGCTGAGTGTCGAAAAG
>JAISUI010000096.1 GCA_031272155.1 Tannerella sp.
GCGCAACTGTTAATGCGCAGCAAATCAACTTAATACCTGAACCGGTTGCAGTTACGGCAACGACGGGAACATTTTCGCTTAACGAGGAAGTAGCCGTTGTGGCAGCGAAAAACCTGCAACCACAGGCAGACTTTCTCAAAGAAATGCTTCTAAAAGAGGCGAATATTATCATTTCAGTCGGTAAAACGTCTAAAAATAAGCGCATTATTAAGCTGGAAATCAACGGCAAACTGCAGTTGCCCGAAGAAGGTTACTCATTGAGCGTTACGCCGCAAGCAGTAACCGTCTCTGCGCCGAACGTTAAGGGGATTTTCTACGGCATCCAGTCGCTCAGGCAATTAATTACGGAAACCGGTGAAATTCCGTGCGTCGAAATCGAGGACTGGCCGCGCTTCGGATGGCGGGGTTTGATGCTCGACGTTAGCCGTACATTCCTGCCGGTCAATTTATTAAAGCGTTACATTGACTTGATGGCGCTATACAAACTGAACACTTTGCACTGGCATCTGACCGACGACCAGGGTTGGCGGATTGAAATAAAGAAATACCCGTTGCTTACTGAGGTTGGCTCGAAGTTCAGTCCGCAGGCAAACAGAATGGGAGGCTATTACTCTCAAGAAGATGTGAAAGATATAATTCGCTATGCTTCAGAACGTAATATTACTATTATCCCCGAAATAGAGATGCCCGGTCACAGTCTGGAAACGCTTATTTCCTATCCGCAGTTTGCCTGTACGGGAACGGATATGGAAAAACTCATTAAGCGGGGCATCATTCCTTGTTGTGACGATCATACTGCTCTGGAAGCGCTGTGCGCCGGTAACGAAGATGTTTTCCTGTTTCTTGACGGGGTTATTGCCGAGGTAAGCGCCCTGTTTCCATCGAAATATTTTCATGTAGGTGGAGACGAAGTGCCGAAAGGACCGTGGAAAACTTGCAGTAAGTGTCAGAAAATCATAGCAGACAATCATTTAGCTGACGAAAACGCTTTGCAGGGTTATTTTATGCAGCGAGTTCAAAAGATTCTCGAAAAGTACGGCAAAACAATGGTTGGATGGGACGAAATACTGCTTGAATCTCAGCTGCCGGAAGATATTGTAGGGATGTGCTGGCGCAGTCGCGAATACGTTAAAAAACTTTCGAACGAAGGGCATAAGGTGATAGCGACTCCGACCGACCCGCTTTATTTTGATTACAACTATAAGAGCAATTCTTCCAGAAACGTTTATGAATATAATCCCGCAGAAAATCTTTCTTCGGAAGCCGCATCCAATCTGCTTGGCATGCAGGCGAATTTCTGGTCACACATAGATTGCAGTGAGATTCGCATTGACCGTCAGTTGTTTCCGCGTCTTATTGCGCTTGCTGCGGCTGCATGGACGCCGGTAACGCAAAAAGACTGGCAACAGTTCCAACCCAAGTTGGAAGCGCATTATAAGAGGCTTGAGCAAATGCATGTTGATTATTATAAGCCTGAACCATAGATATTGTAGAAAAACGTTATAAAATTGACAATATGAAAACAAAACAAATGAGGAGTATAAACACTCTTTTATTCGCATCAATTATCCTCTGGAGCTGTACTACGGAGGCGCCAAAGACCGATTTCCGGTTTGCCGGCGAAATTGGAAAGGCTGAAACCGCCGCTATCGCGCGTTTTCAAAAAGCGCCTTTAGACAGCCTGGCATGGTTGCGGGCAGACCTCACTTTCGAGATTGAACGCAGTTTCGCTAACTACAGCGGCGATATTTCCGGCCGATTCATTGAGCTGATGGGTTCGCGTTGCACCGAGACTGGCGTTTCCCCCACCGACGTACATCCCCTTTATCTGCAGTTACTCAAGGATATACCCAATTTGCAATGCGCCGACGGTCATTTCGGAGCGTCCGATATTGACTGGGACATACCTATTGACATCGAAGCCACTGCCGCTGTTACGTACTATCTGCCTGCCCTCTGGGGTAACAGCCGCCTCCTTTGCGGTCTGGTAGAATCGTATAAAGCTACCGGCGATAAAACAATCCTCGAAAGCGCGCGCAGGTTAGGCGATTTCTACATCAACATCGCCTCAAAGCGATTGGCTGTTATCAGTAAGTTAGCCGAATTTACCGGCATTGGCGCAGATGAACTCACGGAATCAATGAACAATCCAGACAAACGTGGCGCCGCAGGGGCGAAGTTAGATACATACGCTTCCGGTTACAGCACTTGCTATTTTCCTGCTATTGAGAGCCTTGTGAAGCTCTATCGGATAACGAAAGAAAAGAAATACCTCGAAACGGCCACACGCATGGCGCAGGTTTTCGCCGCATTTGATGTCGCTACGCCTGCCCATACTCACGGCATGTTATGTACTTATTATGGCATGTTGCTTTTGGGTGAAGAAACGGGCGACGGGTCGTTCCTGTTGCAGGCCGAAAAGCGATGGGAGTTCCTTACCGAAAATGGTTTTATAGACCCGTTGGGCGGTATCTCCGAAGGCATATTAAACGGGATCAGTCCACGTGACGAGGGCTGCTCCGAAATGGACTGGCTGCGAGTGAACCTCAAACTCTACGAACTGACCGGCAAAGCGCGCTATCTTGACATGGTTGACCGCCTGATGCACAATCACTACCTCGCCAATCAATGGTCAACAGGCGGCTTCGGACACCGTATGATTGTTTCCGATTCACTTGGAGTTTACGCATTAGGCAAAGGAGCCCAAGAGGCTACTTGGTGCTGTGTTTTTCATGGCACGCTCGGCTTCCTTTACTATCGGCAAGCAGTCGTCGTCAAAGCGGATAAAAACCTGCAAATCAACTTTGCGGAAAACTTCTCTACAGAGCAGGTCGTCTCCGAAATAACGTATTCCGGCAATGAAGTAAGCCAGAAACTAACCTTCCCGGCCGGTTTTGACGGCGTTCTTTCTATCCGCATACCGGAATGGGCTGAAAATATGTCGTTTAAAGACGCAACCGCTGCCGACGGCTATCTCAAAACGCAGACCGTAATCGGCAAAAACGCCACGCTAACGGTTATATATTCCGGCATAAATTATACCGAAGACCGCTTGCTACGGAAGTCCGCACCCGGTGCTTCGCAACAAATCGTATTCCGGCGAGGACAGTACGTTCTCGCAAAACACGGCGAGATAACCATTCAACCCGTCCCGGCGTCATTAAACGGACTTTCTCCTATCGGAAGCGGTACGGAGACCCAAACAGCAGTTTTTGTGTTTAAAGAATAAGTAACTGTGCAAACACGCTGAATTACACGGCGATCATTTAAATCGGTTATGAGGAATTTATTGGCAAAAAGCATTTTAGATTAAAATTTTAATTATATTTGCAGCATTTTTTTAACCTTCTAAAATTTTGAAAATTATGTCTATGAAAATTTTCTTCCAGTCATTGACTGTGGTTTGTTTTTTGAGCTTGGTTTCGTGTGGAAGCAAGCAGGGCAGTGATGCTTTTACTGCCGGTTGTAATGTAGTATGGGACACACCGGGCGAGAACTCGCGCGCTTCGGTGCCAATCGGCAACGGGGATATCGGCGCTAACGTCTGGGTTACGTCCGGCGGCGAGCTGTATGTGCTTATCAGTAAGACCGATGCGTGGAGCGAGAACGGTCAGTTGCTCAAGATTGGGCGACTCAAGATGCGTTTCTCCGAGCCGTTGCCGGTGCAGCAATTCCGGCAGGAGTTGGATTTGTGGACGGGGACGCTCCGTATCACCGGTAAAGACACTGACGGCAAGACGTTCTCTCTGTCTGTATGGGCGGACGCCAACGCGCCATTTATCCGCATTGCAGGCGAGAGCAGCAAAGCGGTTACCGTCGAAGTTGTCTATGATGGATGGCGGCGCGAACCGCACGAACTCGTTGGCACTGAGAGAAATAATGCTGTATATGGCATCTCCTCCAGCAAGAACAGGTTGATAACGGACGCCGATGTAGTGCTGCAACGCGACAATGAGATAGCATGGTATCACCGTAATGAACGTTCTATATATCGCGAAACACTTGAACTACAGGCGCTTAGCGACTATCCAGATATTGACAAAGACCCGTTGCTGCATCGTACTTTCGGCGCTGTCGCTTATGGCGAAGGTTTTATTAGCAAATCGCCCGAATTGCTTGCAACGGCAAAACCTGTCCGCCGTTTTTTAATAAATGTAGCAGTAGAGACATTGACTTCCGGCACAGCAGACGAATGGGAAAAGGCTGTAAATAAGACTATTGATAACGATAAAAAGATTGCTCTCAAAGAAAAGCAAGCGCAACACGAGAAGTATTGGAATGACTTGTGGTCTGACCATTATATTTTAGTCAGTTCGCGCGAAGACAGCGCCAAGGTGGCTGTAATGACACAGGGTTACCAATTGCAACGCTATATGAACGCCTGTGCCGGACGGGGCAATATGCCTATCAAGTTCAATGGCTCTATCTTCACCGTTGATTCGCTCGACGCCAACCATCCGTTCAATCCCGATTACCGCAACTGGGGCGGCTGCTACTGGTTTCAGAACACTCGCCTGCCTTATTGGGCAATGCTTTATGCGGGCGATTTCGAGATGATGAAACCGCTCTTCAAGATGTACATGGATGCCCTTCCGCTGGCTAAATTTCGCGTCATGAAATATTACGGTCATGGCGGCATTCAATTTCCGGAGACGATGTATTTCTGGGGAACATATAACAACAATAACTATGGCGTTGAGCGCGGAGACCTGCCCGACGGCGTTTCCGTCAATACTTATATCCGCTACTATTGGCAGGGAATTATCGAACTTACTGCTATGATGCTTGATTATTACGACTTTACGCACGACGAAGCGTTTCTTAACAGTACTCTGCTGCCGTTTGCCAACGAGGTTGTAACGCTCTATCGTGAGCATTATCCGTTGCGGACGGCAGAAGGCAAGATTCTTTTTACGCCCGCACAGTCGCTCGAAACTTTCCACTCGGCTATTCAGCCAATGCCCGAAATCGCCGGTTTAAGATTCATTTTGCCGCGACTTCTTAAGCTAAAAGATTCGGCGGTAACCCGTTCATTGCTTGAAGATATGCCTGAAATTCCAACAGCAGAGAAAGATGGCAAGAGGATGATTGTTGCCGGCTATGAGTTGCGCGACTTGCGCAATGTGGAAAATCCCGAACTGTATGCCGTTTTTCCTTACAGAATGTTTGGAATTGATAAGCCGGACATTGAACTTGTACAAAACGCTTACGAAGTCCGTACTAACAAAGATGCAAGAGGCTGGCAGCAGAACGCTATTCAGGCGGCGCTGCTCGGACGCGCAGACGAGGCTGCCGAGATGGTGAAAACAGCGCTTAACACCAAGCACACAGGTAGCCGCTTCCCAGCTTTCTGGGGACCAAACTACGACTGGGTGCCTGACCAGGACCACGGTAGCGTACAGATGCGCGCCCTGCAAAACATGCTCATCCAGACCGAAGGCGATAAGATCATGCTTTTTCCCGCATGGTACAAAAAGTGGGACGTGCGCTTCAAAGTCCACGCCCCACACAATACCACCATCGAAGGCGAGTACATTAACGGAGAACTTAAAAATCTGAAAGTTACGCCCGAAAGCAGAGCTAAGGACGTGATAGTTGCGGTATCCCAATAGCCGCATTACTATGGGATGAGGTGCATAACCTTGCGTTGGTAATTTCAAGATAAAACAGGGTTTTCGTTTTAAGTCTATGTTAAATAACTTCAAAAACGAATACTTTGTATTGCATAGTATTATAAATTTACTTTCCTTTGTGGTCGAAAAAAAGACGGATTCCTGTAACAAATGCAGTATATTTACGTCTAATGTATGTAAAATGATTTACTAACGATGATAATTCAACTGAAAGATATCAACAAAACGTATTACAACGGCGCACCGTTGCACGTACTGAAAGGAATTGATCTTGAGATAGATAACGGTGAAATGGTATCTATTATGGGCGCTTCGGGTTCAGGTAAAAGTACCTTATTGAATATATTGGGTATCCTTGATACGTATGATGCGGGAGAGTATCATCTTGGCGATCAATTGATTTGGAATTTGAGCGAATCACGGGCGGCCGAACTGCGCAACCGCATGATTGGTTTTGTTTTCCAGTCGTTCAACTTGCTTGGTTTTAAGAATGCAATGGAGAATGTGGCGCTTCCATTGTACTATCAGGGTATCAGTCGGAAAAAAAGGAATCGCATAGCGCTCGAATATTTGGACAAAATGGGATTGAAAGACTGGGCTTTACATGTTCCGGGCGAGATGTCGGGCGGTCAGAAACAACGTGTTGCCATTGCCCGAGCGCTGATTGCCCGTCCGCAAATCATTCTCGCCGACGAGCCTACGGGTGCGCTTGACAGCAAAACTTCAGAGGAAATGATTCAACTGTTGCGCCGGATCAATCGCGAGGAAGGAATGACCATGATTATTGTCACGCACGAGCAGAGTGTGGCCGATGCAACGGATAAGATCATCCGACTGAAAGATGGAATTATAGATGATATTGAGGTAAAAAGGTGAATATATTTGATTTAGATAATTGGGTCGAGATTTTCAGCGTAATCCGAAAAAATAAACTGAGGACTTTTCTCACGGGATTTTCCATCTCGTGGGGTATTTTCATGTTCTGCCTGCTGCTTTCGGCTGGAAATGGACTGAAAAACGGAGTTAGCGCCAATTTTGAATCAACAGCCACCAATCGCCTCGAAATCTGGGCGCGACGCACTTCCAAACCCTACAGGGGATTTCCCGATAAACGGCGTATCAACCTTGACGAGAAAGACATGAGGTTGATAAAAAACACTCCTGAAACGAGCACGCTTACGGGTGTAGTATGGATAAACGCCGATTTTACCTACAAGACTTTCAATATTTCAGGCGATATTCAAGGTGTAAATCCGGTTTATCAAAAGACAAACGGTATCAAAATTATTGACGGCCAGGGGCGCTTTCTCAACGATATGGATATGAAGGAGAACCGGAAAGTAATTGTTATCAACAAAGCCTTGCGGGAAGCGCTGTTTCAGGATAAAAATCCGGTAGGCGAACGCCTGATTGCCGACAGTTTGAGCTATTTGGTTATCGGCGTGTATCACGAAAATGCCTGGGGAAACGATTACAAGGCTTATATTCCGGTGACTACGGCGCAACTGCTCTACCAGAAAGGCTGGCAAGTGGACAACATTCCTTTTACGGTGGAAGGTCTTAACACGCTGGAAGACAATGAAATTTTTGAAAACGAACTTCGACAACAACTTGCCAACCTTCACGTGTTTGATGTCAGTGACAAGCGTGCGATCGGTATCTGGAACCGTTTGGAAGACTATTTGCAAACGCAAGGGGTTTTCAATGGTATATCACTGTTTATTTGGATAATAGGAATCGGAACCCTGCTCGCCGGAATCATTAGCGTAGGAAATATTATGTTGATAACCGTACGCGAAAGGACGCGCGAATTTGGCATCCGCAAAGCGCTGGGAGCCAAACCGCGCTCTATTTTGGGGAATATCCTGATGGAATCGGTTGCTATCACTTCCATCTTCGGATATATCGGCATGTTTCTCGGCGTAGGTTTGGGTGAATTGGTTAATTCAGCGCTTGAAAACGTAGAATCGGATATGACGAATATTTTTCGTAATCCGACCATAGAAGTATCGGTAGCGCTCGGCGCTATGTTTATATTAATTGTATCAGGCGTTATTGCAGGCTATTATCCTGCGTTAAAAGCCGTTAGTATTTCACCTGTTGAAGCAATGAGGGAAGAATAAAATGTTTGATTTAGACAGAATCCAGGAAATATGGCTTACCATTACGAAGAATAAGGTGCGCAGTCTGCTTACCGGTTTCGGTGTGTTTTGGGGGATTTTCATGTTGATCATCATGATGGGCGCCGGTAAAGGGTTGGAACGCGGCATGTTAAAAGGCATTGAAGGTTTCGCCACCAACTCCTGCTTTATGGGAACCAATCAGACATCCATTCCTTACAAGGGCTTTCAGAAAGGAAGGCGCTGGAATTTCCATAACGGCGACATAGATGTCCTCCTGCGCAAAATTCCCGAAATAGACTGTATAGTGCCCATGCTCTTTGGTCGCCGCTCGACTAACAATGTGGTTTACGGTGAAAACTACAGTTCGTGCAATGTGCGTGGACTGCCTGACAATTACGAGCAGATCGAACAGCAAAGAATGATGTTCGGCAGGTTTATCAACGAGTTCGACATGAAGGAATCGCGCAAGGTATGTGTCATCGGCACCCAAGTATATGAAGAACTGTTCCCCATGCGCGGCAATCCGCTTGGACAGGAAATTCGCGTCAACGGTATATATTACCGGATAGTAGGCGTTTCTACCGGCGTTTCGAATGTCAGCATAGGCGGCCGTAGCGATGAGTGTGTCATCATCCCTTTTACAACTATGCAGAAAATCACCAACCAGGGCGATATCATTCATCTGATTGCTGCTACGGCTCAAGAGGGCAATCCGGCTAAAACGCTGGAAGAAAAGATGAAAGCGGCGCTGAAAGAACAGAATGGCATTTCGCCCGACGACAAAATGGCTCTCTGGAGTTTCAACATTGAAGAACAGTTCAACATGTTCCGATACCTGTTTCTCGGCATTTCCATCGTGATATGGATTGTTGGCTCAGGTACGTTGATAGCGGGCATCGTAGGCGTCAGTAATATCCTGATGGTGACGATTAAGGAACGCACTAAAGAAATTGGCATACGTCGTGCCTTGGGCGCCAAACCGCGTACCATTATAGGGCAGATTATGATGGAAGGTTTGTTACTGACCACTATTGCCGGTATGCTTGGCATGAGTTTTGGTGTACTTGTCCTCTATTTGGCTGATATTTATTGGTTACAGAATGCCCAAAATGTGTTTCTGTCTGACCCGATGGTGTCGTTCGGAACAGCAGTGGTTTCGACCGTTATCCTGTTGATTTTTGGCTTGGTAGCCGGTTCGTTGCCTGCTAATCGTGCGCTGAAGATCAAGGCGATAGATGCAATAAGAGAAGAATAAACGATTTAAAAATGAATGATTAATAATCAAAATTAAATGATCGAGATATGAAAAAAATTGGTAAAATTAGCATGTTTGTGATTATGGGCTTGTTTGTCCTGCTGACTTTTGTTTTTCTGTGGAACAAATCGCGTCCGAAAATTGATGTATATGAGGTGGTTACTCCCGTTATAGGTACGGTTGAGAACAAAACGGTCGCCACCGGGAAGATTGAGCCGAGGGATGAAATCCTGATAAAGCCGCAGATTTCAGGTATCGTTTCAGAAGTTTTTAAGGAAGCCGGACAATCGGTGCAGGTGGGCGAAGTCATTGCTTCGGTTAAGGTGATTCCTGAAATGGGGCAACTTAATTCGGCCGAATCGCGTCTGAAAGTGGCCGAAATAAACCTGAAACAAGTCGAAACAGAGCACGAACGACAGTCAAGGCTTTACAAAAACAAGGTGATATCGCAAGAGGAATTCGACGCTTCGGAAGCCGCTTATAGCAAGGCAAAGGAAGAAAAAATAACGGCTCAGGATGCGCTTGACATCGTGCGTGAAGGCGTTGCCAAAAAATATTCCCAACTGAGTAATACGCAGATTCGTTCTACCATTTCGGGGATGATTCTCGACGTGCCCGTCAAGGCCGGAAATTCGGTGATCCAGGCCAATACGTTTAACGACGGGACGACAATAGCGTCGGTCGCCGATATGAATAAATTGATTTTTCGAGGGAACTTGGATGAAACGGAAGTAGGCCGTGTCCGCGAAGGAATGCCTATCTCGCTGACGATAGGCGCTTTGAATGGTCAAAAGTTCGGTGCACAACTCGAATATATCTCCCCAAAGGGAACAGAAGAAAGCGGTGCCGTGCTGTTTGAGATCAAGGCGGCCGTGCTGGCGCCCGATACCGTCTTTATCCGCGCCGGATACAGCGCCAATGCGGAAATTACGCTGGCCAGCGTAACCGATGTGCTTACCATTCCTGAAACGTCTGTTGAGTTCATCAACGACTCGGCATTTGTTCATTTGGTCAAACAGGAGAAGCCGAAGCAAATCTTTGAGAAACATCCTATTGAAATCGGCATTTCTGACGGTATCAATGTGGAAGTGAAATCCGGTCTGGCAGCCGAAGAAAAAGTACGTGGCAAGAAAATTGAGGATAAACCCAAAGTGCAACCCCGGAACCCCTGACATTAAGAAATTTATAAACAGTTAAATTATGAAACGAATAATATTTATTTCGCTGTTGATGACCAGTCTGACGGTGACTGCCCAAACAAGGCAATGGACGCTCGAAGAGTGTATAAACCACGCTATTGAGCATAATATTGACCTGAAACTGCAAGAGCAGGAACAGCAGTCGCGCGCAACGGAACTTAATACAAGCCGCAGTGCATGGCTTCCCAATCTCAATGCAGGCATCGGGCAGAATTTCGACTTTGGCCGTTCCGAGAACCGCGAAGGCGTCATTGACGACAACACGGGCGCCAGTACGTCGGGAACGCTGCAAACAAGTATGCCCGTGTTCGACGGATTCCGTATCATCAACGATATTGCAGCTAAGGAGTTAAATCTTCGTGCCGCCACCGAGGCGCTCAATAAGGCAAAAGAAGATCTGTCGGTCAATGTGGCGTCGTTTTTTTTGCAAGCGCTTTATACTAAAGAGATCCAGAAAGTGGCCGAGATGCAGGTTGCTCTCTCTACGGAACAGGTCAGTAAAACCGAATCTTTGGTTAGTGCAGGCAAAGTACCTGAATCACAACTTTATGATATCAAAGCGCAGTTGGCAAAAGACGAAGCTACACTTATCGAAGCAGGCAATAATGTCCGTCTGGCTTTGCTCGACCTTGCGCAATCGCTTGAATTAGAACGGTTGGAGACGGAATTTGATATTCTTGCACCTGAAATCGGTGATGTGATAGCTGAAAATATGTCGAGTATCGTCCCTCCCGGCGAAATCTATAAAAACGCCGTAACTTTCAAACCACAGATAAAGCAACAGGAATATCTTCTTGAAAGCCAGAAGAAAATGCTTAAAATAGCGCAGTCGGGTTATTATCCCAAACTCAACTTCAACGCAAGTTATGCTACAGGGTATTACCATTTTTCAGGTATTGAAAATATGACATTTTCCGATCAATTGCGTAATAATGAGCGAAAAACCGTTGGCTTAAGCCTCAATATTCCCATTTTTAACCGTTTTGAAGTGCGCAACAGCGTTCGCACTGCCCGTCTCGGTATCACAAACCGTGAATTAGTGATGGAAAACAGCAAGAAAGCGCTCTATAAAGAAATCCAGCAAGCCTATTACAATGCTACTGCTGCGCAGGAAAACTACATTGCCTCAGGCAAGTCGGTTGAAGCTTCCGAAAGATCATTTAAATATGCACAGGAACGCTACGAAGCGGGTAAAAGTACTGTTTTTGAATTTAACGAAGCCAAAACCAAGTATGCCCAAAGCCTATCCGAACAGGCGCAAGCCAAATATAATTTTATCTTCCGTGCTAAAATTCTTGATTTTTATAATGGGAATAAGATAAAATAAAGATGTAGGGTAGGGTAGGGCAGGAAGTATGACGTCCGTTTTTATAAAAATCCCCCAAACATGGTATTGTTTGTTACAAACAATGTCCCTAATTTTGCAGCCTGATTATTAATTTTTAGGTTTATATGGTTTTTAATGATTTATTTTCAACGGCAGGCGAACAAACAAAGGCTGTACATGCAGGTGAGTTTCCAGATCCGCATACCCATGCTTCGGCGCCTAACATCGTCATGTCCACAACCTATACAGTGGATGCCGACACCACCTTTTCAGTTGAGGGACTGAGTGATAACGATCCTTGGATTTATACCCGTTGGGGCAATCCGACGATCCGGCAATTGGAGGACAAAGTAGCAGCGCTGGAAGACGCCGAGATTGCCGTGGCGTTTGCCAGTGGAATGGGCGCTATTTCGAGCTTGCTGTTTCATGTGCTTAAAGCAGGCGACCATGCGGTGGTGAGCGATGTAGCCTACGCTGCATTGTCGGAAATGACGAATGAGTTGATCCCGGCTCTGAATATTGAGATCAGCAAGGTTGACACTTCTGACTTGACAGCATTAGAGTTATCTTTACGCCCCAATACACGGTTGGTTTATATTGAAACGCCCTGTAATCCGTTGTTGCGGCTGACAGACATCGAGGCAGTGGCGGCGCTTGCCCACAAAGCCGGCGCTAAATTAGCCGTTGATTCTACTTTTGCGACCCCTGCGGCAACAAAACCGCTCAGCCTTGGTGCGGATTTTGTGATTCATTCGCTCACCAAATACCTTGGTGGGCATGGTGATGCACTTGGAGGCGCTATCATTGGTCGCAAAGCCGACCTGCTGCCATTGCGTAAAAAAACGGCCATCCGGTTGGGCGGAACGATCAGTCCGTTTAATGCGTGGCTCATTCTTCGCGGCATGGCTACATTTCCTCTTCGCATGCGAACACATGCGGAAAGTGCTTTGAAAGTGGCTGTTTGGCTCGAACAGCATCCGAAAGTACAGCGAGTGATTTACCCTGGTTTGCCGTCGCATCCCCAGCATGAGTTGGCAAAGCGGCAGATGCACAACTTTTCCGGCATGTTGACTTTCCAAATCAACAACGGGCAAGCGGCCGCCCATGTATTGGCAGAGCGATTGAAAATTATCCATTATGCTGTGTCACTGGGACATCACCGCTCACTGTTGTTTTATCTCAATGGTGCCGACCTGCTGAAAACGACTTTCAAATTTGACACGCCTGCGCAATTAGCGTCATGGCGCCATTATGCAGGCGATGGAATTTTCCGTTTTTCGGTTGGTCTGGAAGATGCCGACGATATTATTGCCGACTTAGAGCAGGCGTTGAAAGGAATTTAGTTTTCTTCTCTTTCGGAAGACAGGAAATAGTTGTATGTTTTCGCAAAGAAAGATGCCAATTATTTTTTTGAAAAAAATATCCGTTTTTCTTGCAAATATAAAAAATAGGCGTACCTTTGCGGCGAAAAAAGATAGATTTATGTTGAGCAGAAATTTTTTTACGTACTTTTATTTTTACTTTTACTTTGCGAACAAGGTGAAGGCAGGTATCTGTATGTAATGAAGTTAAATACAATAAGTTAAATTTTAGAATTACAGAAATCCTGCCAAAGCGGCGGGATTTTTTTGTTATGTATAAATTAATGTAATATGAAACGAACAGTAGCAATTCAGGGCATAGCAGGCTCTTATCACGACATCGCGGCGCGGGCTTTTTACGAGGGCGACGAGGTGGAAATCGTCGGGTGCAACACTTT
>JAISUI010000014.1 GCA_031272155.1 Tannerella sp.
CGAATTGCCGAACTCGGCATCGACGCAGGAAAATTAGTGCTTTCGCCGACAAGAACTTATGCTCCTGTTATCAAAAAGGTTTTGGACAGCCTTCGTCAGCAGATTCACGGAATGGTGCACGTTTCGGGCGGAGCGCAGACAAAAATCCTGCATTTCGTAGAAAATTTGCGCGTCGTTAAAAACAACCTGTTCCCGATTCCTCCGCTTTTCAGCCTGATTCAGGAACAGTCGGGCACCGACTGGGCAGAAATGTACCGCGTTTTCAATATGGGACACAGGATGGAAATTTATCTGCCCGAGCAGTTTGCAGCGGAAATTATCGCCATTTCCAAATCTTTTGGAATTGATGCACAAATTATTGGATATGTTGAAAATTCCAACAAAAAAGAATTGATTATTGAGAGCAAGAATGGGCGGTTTGTTTATTAATGAACATAAAAAATGTCAAATAACAATATTCACTGGTATGCAGCAAAAGTCAGATATCAGACAGAAAAAAAAATAAAAAAATATCTGACAGAGCATGGTATCGAACATTATATTCCTTTCCACAAGGTAGTAATAGAAAGAAACGGGCGACGAAAATCTGTCGAAAGACCTGTAATCAGTTGTTTTGTTTTTGTTCATACTGATCGAAAAACTGCTCTTGCTCTGCCTGCCGATATGAGCATTACAATGAATTTCATTCACTGTCTTGATACCGGTCAGATGTTGGTTATACCACCTAAACAGATGCAGGATTTTATGTTTGTTCTCGACTTTTCGGAAGAAACTGTACGTCTGAAAAATACCGAACTTGCTTATGGCGACAGAGTAAGGGTAATAAAAGGGCCATTTGCCGGAATCGAAGGCGAACTTGTACGCATTAAAGGCCATAAACGCGTAGTAGTCAGGCTCGATGGCATTCTTGCTGTGGCCACAACGTATATTCCTTCATCATTCCTTGAAAAAGTATAAATTATGTACAGACGGTATATTAAACGGTTTATTGATTTTTCGGTTGCATTGGCCGGATTGATTGTTCTTTCGCCTGTATTTTTAATTATTTCCGTATTATTGGGGTTAAACAACAAAGGTAAAATTTTCTATATTCAGCAGCGTCCCGGCAAAAATGAACGTATTTTTAACATAGTAAAATTTAGAACAATGAACGACAGGCGCGACGCCGAGGGGCGACTGTTGCCCGATTCGGAACGTATCACGCCTGCAGGCAGATTTTTGCGCAATACTTCATTGGACGAAATCCCGCAACTGTTGAATGTTATTTCAGGCGATATGAGTCTTGTAGGCCCGCGTCCTCTGCTTGTAGAATACCTGCCTCATTACAGCGAAACGCACCGACAGCGCCACGACGTCCGTCCGGGAATCACGGGCTGGGCGCAGGTCAACGGACGAAATACGCTGACGTGGACACAAAAATTCGACTATGATGTATATTATGTAAAAAAACTTTCTTTTTTGCTGGATATCAAAATACTGTATCTTACAATAAAGAAAGTTTTTAAACAGGATGGAATAAATTACGGCGACCAGCCAACCATTGGCCGTTTTAGATAAAAAACCCGACAGTTGAATGATTGTTTGATTCCCTTGATTAAGCCCGTCATTGCGGCGAATTGAAAATCGGCGGAGCCAAAGCCGCAATCCCAATCAACGCCGTCATTGCGTCCCGTGCTACGACACGGGATCTGACCCGCAATCCCCTGAACAGCGTTAATCAGGAGATCCCGCGTCAAGCGCGGGATGACGAGGAAAAAAGTCACAGTTCTATACTTACAGCGACAACGCGACCCGGAACCCGCTGCTGGTAGTGCGGGAGTACTTTTCGCCGTGACCGCGGGCCGACACGCCGCAGACATTGTAAGGGTATAAAAAGCTACCGCCGCGGGCAACGTGGTCGGAATTCGATGGCGTGTAGTTCACAGGATTGGTAGCCGAGGAAGGCGCCTCACTGGTAATCCAATTGTCAAAGCAAAATTCAAAAACATTACCGCTCATATCGAATAAGCCAAGTTCGTTCTGCATTTTGTAGGCAACACGTTTTGTACCGTAAGTAGATCCAGTGCCGTAGTTGTTGCCGTCATACCAAGCCACACATCCCACACCGCCATCGGTTGCGCCAGAGTAAATGCCCGCACCCTCATCGGCGTCCTTCTGACCGCCACGAGCAGCATATTCCCATTCGGCTTCGGTAGGCAGGCGGAAACCATTGGCAGACAGATTGCCGACAACTGTGCTGTAGTATCCCACGGTGGTACGCGTTGCCCATTCGGAAGGCTCGTCTAACGATGCGCCCGCACTGTAAACCAAATCCTTGCCGGTCAGCAGGCTCAAACGGTTGCAGAATAATACCGCGTCTTCCCATGACACATAATAAGCAGGATAGTTGGCGCCCGCGCCATTTGTTGACGATGGTTTAGTTCCAAAATAGCCGTCGGCGCTGGCGTTGACTGCTACCAAATTGATGCCGGGATATTTGTCGGTTTTCGCCGGGCCGGAGTATGTCATTACTGCCTTCCACAAGCCCTGCGTTACTTCGGTCTGACCCAGCGCAAAGTTGCTGAGGGTTATCGCAGCGGTGGATGCAAAATTGTTGGAAGTGAACGACAGGTTTTTCGTGCCGCCCGCTACGCTTATCATATCAAAGTTCACGCTATTGGCGTTGTAAGTGGTTTTTACCATAGCGTCAAGTATATCTATTTCTACCGATGTCGAAATGCTTTCCGTGCAGCCGCCTGCCACGCTCGCTATGCGGCGGTAATAGGTTTTGACAGTAAGATTTGGCGTAATATAGTATTCTGTGTTATTAGTGCCCGAAGCGGCTGTCCAAATGCTGTTGTCGGACGACTGCTGCCAAAGGTAAGTAATCGTGCCGCCGGTAGCCACACTGCCATAGATGGTAATGCCCGTGCCCGAAGGTATATAAGCAGTGCCGGAAGGGCAGATGATGGTGTTGTTGGCGATAGTCGTGCAAATAATCGTTATCGACACAATGTTCGAAGTGTCCTTTCGCCCCAAAGCATCGGTTACGATTCGGCGGTATTGAATGGCGGCCGAGAGATTGCCCGTGCTACCGAGGTTTTGGGCGTTTACACCTGCATTAGTCCAACTTACGCCGCTATCGGTGCTTTTCTGCCAGAGGTAAGTCATTTCGCTGACGGGGGAACTGCCAATAGTGGCTGCATCACCGCTCACAGTGGTGGCTGTGCCAGTAAGTAACTCTGCGGTTACGACGCCTTTTGTCCCTATGTAGATGACATTGTTTCCAATCGGGCAGAGCGCTTCGCCGCACTCGCAGGCAAGTATCCAATCTGCGCCATTCCAAGTTTCCACACATTTTGTTGTTGTGTTAAAAATCTGCAAACCTTGCGCTTCCGCCTCGTGTCCTGTAAAATCCAGCGCATCGCGTTGCGCAGTAGTCAACTGCGGCAACCGCAATCCTCGATTGCCCCCGCTTATCAGTTCAAGAATCGAAAACGATTCGGGGTTTTTCAGGTCGCCAATCGTTACCTGCGCCCGCAGGGGCGTTGCGAGCAACGCCCAAAAAATGATGGCTAACATCGCCAATGAATAAATGTTCTTTTTCATAACAGTATAAATTAAAAGTGAATATTTCCTTTTTTGCCTGAAAGACACGATTTTCATAAAGGGGATTGCGGGTCGTTGCCCGCAATGACGGGGAAACAGCAGGGATTGCGGCATTCGCCGCAATGACGACGTTGTCTTCAATGATAGCATCACTTTCACTGATAGCATCACTTTTACTGATAGCATCACTTAAAGTGATACTATCAGTAAGGCTTATAAGAGAGAGAGAGAGAGAGAGAGAGAGAGAGAGAGAGTAAAAAATTCCCTGACTTCTGCAAGTCAAACATTGCAATATTTGAAATAAAGTTTGTCATAATAACATTAAGGTTGCAAATATAGACATTATTTTTTTAATCACAAATTTTGAAATAGAAATATTGCAATAGAAGACAAAAAAACACATACTCCATCAGAAATCTCCATCGTACAAGGAAACGCCTGCGGCATTTTAACATTTTCAATTTATTCCCATTCGATAAAGCGATTCCGGCGCGAAATCGGCGCCATTTTCCCATTCGATAGTCCAGTCCGAAACATAGAAACGTTTGAATTTATTTATATCTTTCAAAGGCTCAAACACTT
>JAISUI010000051.1 GCA_031272155.1 Tannerella sp.
TCATATTGTACGCCTCGGCAGAAAACACAGCCGCCACATTCATGGATAAGTGAAACAGCAAGAATAAAACGAGCACTATGCCCGAAATACTCATTACTAATTTCCTTCCGATTGAAGAAGTAAGTAACCACATAAAAATCAATCTTTTAAGTTGTTAAAAATAATTCGTTATTAATCTTTTAGAGTGCAAAGATACAATAATAAAAAGAATATACCGCACATTTCAGGAAATTTTCCGTTTTTTCGGAGTTATCCGGCGCTCCATCTTTTTTGATCTGATGCATCTATATATTAATGTATAGGGATTCCAGACGAAAGCCATTCGAGCGTTGCAAATGGAAACGGTTCCGTTTTTATTCGCCTATAATCTTAACAAGCACCCGTTTACGTCGTTTGCCGTCAAACTCGCCATAGAAGATTTGTTCCCAAGGGCCAAAATCCAATTGCCCGTTTGTGATAGCAACGACAACTTCGCGCCCCATCACGGAGCGTTTCAGATGTGCATCCGCATTGTCTTCAAATGAGTTATGACGATATTGGCTATACGGCTTTTCGGGCGCTAATTTTTCGAGCCAAATCTCCATGTCATGATGCAAGCCGCTTTCATCGTCATTGATGAATACGCTTGCCGTAATGTGCATTGCATTGACCAGCAAGAGTCCTTCCCGGATACCACTTTCAACCAGACATTCCTTAACTTCAGGCGTAATATTCAGAAACTCACGGCGTGAACCGATATTGAACCATAATTCTTTTCTGTAACTTTTCATAACTTTCAACTTTAACGCATCAAAAATACAAAATAAATACACATCTCCGATCATTCCGGAATTTTTTTTGTTCATCCCTGACGTTTCAAAGCGTAAAAAATAGACTGATAGTCTTGAAATTTCAAAAAAACAGCCTCGGAAGTTAATTTTTTTGTCAAACCGGGTGCATATCCGGCATACTTTCCGTACATTTGTCTGTCGTTACAAAAACATAGAATTATATGAAGACATTAGAACGTATAATGGCTGATAAATTATTAAGAATAAGAGCCGTAAAATTACAGCCGGCCAATCCGTTTACATGGGCGTCCGGTTGGAAATCGCCGATATATTGCGACAACAGGAAAACGCTTTCCTATCCGGCCATACGGAATTTTATTAAATTGGAACTGGCGCGTATCATTGTTGAGAAATATGCGGATGTGGAGGCTATTGCCGGTGTTGCGACGGGCGCTATTGCACAGGGAGCCTTGATAGCTGATTTGCTGGGACTGCCCTTTGTTTATATCCGTTCGGAGCCGAAGGATCATGGATTGGAAAACCTGATTGAGGGCGAGTTGAAGCCCGGCTCAAAAGTCGTTATTGTGGAAGATCTTGTTTCAACGGGTGGCAGCAGTCTGAAAGCTGTTATGGCTTTGAGGAATTTTGGCTGTAAAGTGATCGGGATGGTTGCGATTTTTACGCATGGCTTCCCTGTTGCTGAACAGGCGTTTAAGAAAGCAAAAGTGACGCTGACTACGTTGTCGAACTATAACGCAGTGATTGAAGAAGCCCTGAATACCGATTATATCAGCGAATCGGAAGTGGCTGTTTTACAGGAATGGCGAAAGGATCCGGCTCATTGGGATCCCGACGCTTGAAAAGAATTAACGAATAAAATAGAATGACTGAATTTACCAGCGATATAAAAACAATTCCGTACAGTGATCGGAATGTATTTGCCGTTTTATCCGATTTGTCCAATCTGGAACGGGTAAAAGACCGCATTCCCGCTGAACAAATCAAAGGGTTTACATTTGACAGCGACCGCTGCAGTTTTGAAATCAGTCCGGTAGGCCGGATTGAATTTCAGATTGTAAATCGCGAGCCGAACAAGACCGTAAAGTTTGAAACTACTAACTCGCCGGTGCCGTTGAATATGTGGCTTCAACTCAAATCTGTCGGCGACGACGTGACAAAAATGAAAATGACCGTCCGTACGAACCTGAATCCTATATTGAAACCGATGATTTCCAAGCCGATTCAGGAAGCCGTAAATCGGATTTCGTCAATAATAGCATCATTACCTTATGAATAAATCGTTATTATGGCATTAAAACTTTGGGAAAAAGAGGTTCAGGTGGATGAACAGGTTGAACGTTTTACGGTTGGAAAAGACCGCGAAATGGATTTGTATCTGGCTAAGTATGATGTACTTGGGTCAATGGCGCATATCACTATGCTTGAATCGGTTGGATTGCTCTCCGGCGACGAGTTAAAATTGCTTCTCGAAGCCCTGAAGGCCATCTATCAATTGGCTGACGAAGGCGCTTTTGTTATTGAAGAGGGTGTGGAAGATGTTCATTCACAAGTGGAATTGATGCTGACACGCCAGTTGGGCGATACGGGCAAAAAAATTCACAGCGGGCGTTCGCGAAATGATCAGGTATTACTTGATTTAAAGCTATTTACACGGGCGCAGATTCAGGAACTTGTAGCGTCGGTTTCCGGTTTGTTCGATGTGCTGATTGCACAAAGTAACCGCTACGGGAATACGCTTATGCCCGGCTATACGCACCTGCAGATTGCTATGCCTTCTTCGTTCGGGTTGTGGTTTGGCGCTTACGCAGAAAGCCTGGCGGACGATTTGTTACTGTTGCAGGCGGCTTATAAGATATGCAACCGAAATCCGTTGGGGTCGGCGGCGGGTTATGGATCTTCTTTCCCGCTAAACCGAGCGATGACTACGGTATTACTTGGTTTTGATTTAATGGATTATAATGTAGTTTATGCCCAGATGGGACGCGGGAAGATGGAACGCACCGTCGCCTTTGCCATGGCCGGCATTGCAGCGACTCTTTCAAAGATGGCAATGGATGCCTGCCTGTTTAACAGCCAGAATTTTGCCTTTATCCGGTTGCCCGATCGCTTTACAACAGGTTCCAGCATTATGCCGCATAAGAAAAATCCGGATGTGTTTGAACTGACACGCGCCAAATGTAATAAAATTCAGAGTCTCCCAAATCAAATTACGCTGATTTGCAATAATTTACCTTCCGGGTATTTTCGTGATTTGCAAATAATCAAGGAAATATTCCTGCCTTCGTTTGGCGAGCTGAAGGATTGCCTGCAAATGGTTACGGCTATGATGAAAGAAATCCAGGTGAACGAGCATTTGCTGGAAGATGAAAAATATGCGCTTCTTTTCAGTGTGGAAGAAGTTAATCGGCTGGTATTGGGGGGTATGCCATTCAGAGATGCGTATAAACAAGTGGGAAAGGCTATTGCAACAGGGAATTTCAAAGCCGACAAAACCATTCGTCATACCCATGAAGGGAGTATCGGTAATTTGTGCAATGAACAGATTGTACTTCTGAAACAAGAGGTTGTGAACGGATTCGGTTTTGAAAAAGTTTGTCGGGCGGAACAGGAACTGTTGAACGCTGTGTAAATTTCTGCAGTTATGAAAAAGAGTCTAATTGTATTTGTTTTGTTGTGTCTGGCCTGCCACAAAATAGAAGATCCTATCGGGAATTTTCCGGTGTATTTGCGCTTGGACCTTACTTTTGAAGACAAAGAACTCCGGAATATTCCGAGTTGCAAGACCTATACCGCCAAAGATATCAATAGCAATATTGAACGGGTTGGGTTCGGAGGCGTACTGGTCGTACATGCGGTGGACGGTTTTTTCTATGCCTTTGACCTCGCCTGTCCTTATGAAGCGAGTCGGAGTGCGCTGGTCGTACCGGATGAAAACAGTCTGAATGTCGTATGTCCCAGATGCGGAACGAAATACGACATCAGTATAGGTGCATCCGGCGCTCCGAACGGCGTAAGCAAGTATTACCTCAAACGGTATGCGGTAATGGAAAACGGGTCGCAGTTGATTGTCAGCAATTGACAGGGGAATAAGCGAAATCCTCACATCCGGATTTCGCTCGGTTCCTTATTATCTTTGCGATAATATATCAGTTATATCTATTTTGACGTCCTTCCCTTAATAGCTGAAGTTTCCGCCTCCCAGGAACTCTCGCAGCAGCGATGTCGCCGGCAATTCTTCGAGTGGGATATAATTGAAATACCGCAGAAAATGCAGAAGACGATAGGCTTCAGCGCTTTCGTCATCCATTTCGCGAAGTTGGCTCAGTACCGGCTCGGCAAATTTGCGCAACACGGCCAATTCGTATATCATTGCACTGTTGAACATGGCATCGGCATTTTCCTGATAAGGGAACACCCATTTATCTTCGCCTTTGCGGATGTTTGGCCACATGGCAATAGTTTCTTTCGCCGAATAACCGCGTGAACGGTAGTCGCGCACAATACGACGCAACAGACGGTTGTCGGATGTCGGTATCCGATTGTGACCGTCGAGCGAAATCGTTGTCAGCGCTGAAACATAGATACGGAACAGATTTGAAGACGGAATATCAGCCGTCAGCTCCGGATTCAACCCATGGATTCCTTCGAGGATAAGAATGGAATTGGTTTTCATCTGCATGGTGTTACCGCGGTAAATGCGCTGACCTGTTTCAAAATTGAACGAGGGGGAATCAATAACCTCGCCGGCAATTAGTTTCCGCAGATTTTCATAAAAATACGGCAGGTCAATAGCGTAGAGCGATTCAAAATCATACGCACCCGTTTCGTCGCGTGGCGTATCTTCACGGTTGAGATAATAATCGTCGAGCGAAATGCCAATAGGATGTAACAGGTTAGTTATCAGTTGTATCTCAAGACGTTTGCAAAATGTTGTTTTTCCCGACGAGGAGGGGCCGGAAATAAGAACAACGCGGACGCCGTCAGCATAACGCCGCGCTATCTCTCCGGCGATCCGTGCAATTTGTTTCTCCTGCATGGCTTCCGAAACCATTACGATCTGGCGGGCTTCGCCGTTAGCTACCGCACGATTCAATTCGCCAACATTATTCAGGCCAAGCGTGCGCTGCAAAACAAGATGTTCCTTGTATGCCTGAAACATTTTTTCCTGCCTGACCATACTGTCCAATTTATCAGGATCGTCGCGTTTCGGAACTTGCAGTAACATGCCGTCTTCGTATGGAAAGAGATCGAACAGGTGGATATAGCCTGAAGAAGGCGTCAAACATCCATAAAAATAATCAATATAGCCATTCATCTCATAATAAGAGGTATAAGCCATACCCGCCGTTTCAATCAGTAATGCCTTGTCGTCCATTCCGCGTTCGCGGAAGATCCGGATGGCCTCTTCAGTGCGTACTTCTTTCAGTATAAATGGAATATCGGCGTCAATGATTTCCTGCATACGTCGTTTGATGGTAGTCGTTTCGTCGGGCGAAACAGTTCGACGGTCGGCAAAGGCGCAGTAGTATCCTTTTGAAACAGAGTGTTCCACCTCAAAAATGGTGTCCGGATAGAGGTCATTCACTGCTTTGGAAAGGATATAGCAAAGCGAACGCACATACGTCTGATAACCTGCCGGAGACGTATAATCCACAAACTCAATGTCTTTCGGATGCCAGCACCGGTAATTCAAACCTTCTCCCCGCTGGTTAATACGTGCACTCATCGGCCGGTAAGGAAGAGGTGAACTAATCAGTTCATAAATCTCCGTCAGAGAGGCGCCAGCGGGCACATCCCTGAAAGTGTTGTTATTTTTACAATATACCGTTATCATCATTAACGTTTATATTCTTCTTACAGCAATCCGGCCTTTGTCTTGTTTCCAACCGTTTTGACTTTTTTATTACCGGCGCCCTGTTTCAGCGGTTTACCGGTAATGGTGAAGAAGTTATCGGAGGCGGTAATATTGCTGCAACCGCTGAAGACGATGCCGTTGCTGTCGGCCACCTCTTTGCTTTCCATCAGATGACGGCTGGCTTCAACGTTTGTGCAGTTTGTGAAGACAAGCACATCGTTTGCCGAGCCTTGAAGCACTAATCCGGTCACTTTAACGTCGGAACAGTTTGCAAAACTGACAATTGCCGGAGAAGCCTCCATAACAGTGCCTTTCAAGTATCCTTTGGCAATCTGCGTTTCAATACTTTTTCTGACGGAAGCGCCCTGGCCCTGAATGATACCTTTACCTGTAACATCCGTATCCATGCGGTTGGCAAGAGAACCTACCACGCCGCAGTTATGCTTTCCTTCGGCAATTATCAGCCCTTTGGGAGCGCCTGTAGCCGGTGCGGCATAATCATACGCGGAAGGAACTCCTACCAACGTAGCTCCTTCATGCAGAACGATATAGACGTTATCTTTAAGACTTACGGTGCCGGTGAGGTAGCGACCAACATAGAAATGCAGTTCACCACCGCCGCGTTCGCTGATAAGATCTATCGCTGTCTGAATGGATGCCGTATTGTTTGTTATGCCGTCAGATCTGCATCCAAAAACCGATGCCTTGAAATCCACCTGAGCATTAACGGTGAAAGCCACCAATGAAATCAAAATGAAGCTATACTTTTTCATACTGTTACTATTTATTACTGTTCAATTTTTATGCCTGATGATTTATATTGGAAAATCTGCTGTTTATCCTGCGCATCCGGTTCGCTGAACGTTACACCACTGAAAGTAGCGCCTTTAACATCGTCTATGACAATAGCAGGACGATAATCAGACCCTAAAGCGGTAAACTTCACGTTTTTAAAAGTAATGCCGTCGGCATGACGAATATAGAAACCCCATGCAGGCAGTTCTTTAAATTGTGAAAACTCAGGATACGATTTCTCCATTTCGGGTATGCCATCGAGTTCCGCAGGAGTGAGTCCAACCTTGGCATAAAGCGAATCGCCACGTCCGGGATAGACCATCTCAATGTTTTCAAGCGTAACATTTTCGATCCTGAGGTTGGGAAGCCCTATAATGCTTGCAGGCGAAATATTACGGGGATTATCTTCCACCGGGCCTTCGTAGCCATAGCCCTTATCAGGCTTGTCATAAGGCACTTCGGCATAAACATTCTTTATCGTGATATTTTTCATCGAGGGCTTTTTGCCGTCGCTCCAACGGTCGCCGATCCGCAGGAATATCACGTTGCCTGTATGGATGGATTTCACGCCGTCAACAACGATATTCTCAACCAATCCGCCATCAACAGCAGCAAAGGTGATCGCTGAGCGGAAAGTATCGTAAATCGTGAGATTTGTAATTTTGAAATTACGAAAGCCTCCGCGCGATACCGTGCCGAATTTCAGTCCGTTAGCGCTTGAGCGGCCGGTACAGTTATCCACTATCACATTCTGACAGATGGCATTGGCGTCGTGCGACTTAAAACAAATCACATCATCGGCAGCGTCGAAAAATGAATTGGTGATTTTAACTCCGTCGCAATCAACAATATCAATCCCGTCATTGTTCCAGTACGATTTGCAATCGGCATAGATATTGTCCACCACCACATTGCGACACTGGTCATAAGTCTGGTTCCAACTTGCCGGATCGCGCAGCGTTATGTCGGTGATTGTTACATTGTTACATTCTCTAAAATAGATATTTTCGGGACGGTTGGTTTCATTAGGGCGGTCGTTTCTCAAAGGATCGTCAAACAGTCCTTTCTGGATGTATTTTATCATGTTATTTGCCGTCGTGAAGCCGCGACCGTCAATGACGCCCTTTCCGGTAATCCCCACATTATCCTGTTTGATGGCAAATATCATTGATTTCCAGCCCACAACGGGATCTTTCACATAATCCATGGGATTTGTTGATCCGAGCAAAGTAGCGCCCTGCTGGAGGTGAAGCGTAACGTTGGATTTCAGGTAGAAACTTCCGGTAACGTAAGTTCCCGGATAGAACACTATGCGTCCGCCGCCGTTTTCATTCACATAATCTATCGCGTACTGTATTGTTTTGCTGTTCAGGAATATACCATCCCCTTTAGCGCCAAAATCGCGCACATCGTAATCTTTAGCCGAAAGATGCACACCGGCAAACAGCAACAAACTTATTATAATGTTTTTATAGATGCGTTTCATAATTATTGCTTTAAAATTATTTTTGAACTATTTGTTTCGCCTTGTAAGTATGCACTTGTTTTTTGCTACCTCCCGGCTCATTATATTGAACATTGTTAAGAGTAACACCCTCTACCTCCTGCAAAACGATTGCCGGGCGATAGTCGCGTTCCTTAGCGGTAAGCGTTATGTTCTCGAAGGTCAGATTCTTCACATGGCGCACCCAAAAGCCCCAAGCCGGCAGTTCCATATAGTTTGAAAACTCCGGATAAGCCGTCGGCAATTCAGGGATGGAATCAAGATCGGCGGGTTTCAACCCGCAATAGGCGTAATGGCGATTTCCGCCGCCCGGATAGACCAATTGAATGTTTCTTAGCGTAACATTTTCAATATCATATCCTCCATTCAAACCGGAGATAATGGCAGGCGAAAAGTTGCGCGGATTGTCTTCTATCGGCCCCTCATAGGGGTAGAATGCGTCAGCTTTGGTTGCAGGAATTTCGCAATACATGTTCTGTATCGTAATGTTTTTCATTGTTCCCGGATCACGGTTTGCGTTGCGGTCGCTGATACGCAGATAGATAGCGTTGCAAGTATTATAAGCGTAGAGACTGTCAATGAAAATATTGTCTATCGCGCCACCGTCAGGCACCTCTATCGCCACAGCTGAGCGATGCGTATTATATATCTTATTGTTTATGAGCCGGATATTCTTATAACCGCCTGCCGTCACCGTTCCAAATTTGATAGCGCTGGCGCTCGAACGGGCTGTACAGTTGCGCACTTCCACATTTTCGCTGTACGTATTGGCGTCGTGCGACTTAAAGCAAATGGCATCGTCGGCTGCATCAATAAACGAATTGAGCAGGCGCAGGTTTTTGCAGTCCACAATATCAATCCCGTCGTTGTTCCAAAAATCGTGCCCAAGCACAGTAACGCTGTCAATCAGCATGTTCTCACACTGATCAGGCTCAAATGTCCAACCGGCGGCGCTCTTGATGATCACTCCTTTGACAGTCACATTCTTGCACTCACGCAGATAGACGCCCTGCGGACGGTAGCCCGGACGGTCGTAAGTCAGTGCATCTTTCAAGATGCCTTTCTGCTGCTGGTCAAGATAGTTGTAGGCAAGTTCGCGTCCCGACCCGTCAATGACGCCCTTGCCAACAATTGCGATATTGTCAGCCTTGTAAGCGCCGATGAAAGCCGGCAGATGCGTATTGCCAATTTCTTGATAATCATACGGATTGTCGGAACCGACAAGGATAGCGCCCTCATGCAGTTCTACCGTAACATTCGATTTCAGCAGAACAGTCCCGGTCAGATACCTGCCGACGTAGAAATGCAGCGTACCGCCGCCCTGTTCGCTGATGTAGTCAATCGCTTTCTGGATTGAAGCAGTGTTCAGCGTTGTGCCGTTCGACTTGATGCCAAACAGCGAAGCATTATAGTCTTTCGCCTGACTGCAAGTTGCCCAAACCAAACACATGATTAATAGACATAGATACTTCTTTTTATACATAGATACATATTTAATGTTATTTTTAAAGGGACAAAGATATACATAATATTTATATTTATGCAAATTTTTTCGGCAAAAAATTAACATCCGCCGAGAATAGACTTGAACATGAAGTTTTAAGGCTTTCCTGCCAAATATCAACATGCTAAAATTCAAAAAATTATAGAAATGTGGAATTTTTTCAACCTAAACTTGCAACGTTTCGGAAAACTTTTAGTAGCTTTGCGGCAATTCCGAACAAACCGAAGTGTCGGTTTGCAACGGAAAGATTTAATTTAGAATAAAAGCGTTTTAGAAATATTATCCATACTCAATAATCTGCCGATTATTAATTCAATTGTGGATAATTAGCAACAGAAACGCCCACGTTCTGTTATATAGTTGTGTGTAATAACGACAGCTATGTATGAGCGTGGGTGCCTGTTGTCTATCATTAATTGAATGGGCAGGCAGAGCCTTTGAGTAGATGGTAGATGACGGCACCCACGCTTTTTTTGTTTTAACCCGCCATTCCAAGGGTGCAGGAAGGCACAAAAAAACGAGCAGGAATGACTGATTTGCTTGATTTTGCGGAAAAAAGAAATGTGCGGCTGCGACGCCCGAAAGGCGATGTAGGGGCGTATGTATGCCATCGTCTGAACTGTGATTTTAATATGATTTTTATGATTGACATGATTAAAATTCTGTCAGGGAATAACGACACGGTTGCAATGCGGCATAAGGCTGAAAGCCTGACAGCTATCAGTGCAGGGCAACGCCCTGTGTCGGCAAACCGCACCCGTCCCCTGCGCCCTGACGGGGCACACACCCTCCATTCCAGAGGAATGGAACGCTCGGTAGAAAGGCAG
>JAISUI010000058.1 GCA_031272155.1 Tannerella sp.
AACCAGACGCTGGCATCGGAGGTCTCATACTCGTCGAGCAGCGATTCGCTCCAATCGAGGCAGACCTTTACCCACCTGCCCTCCACCGGACAGGGCGGGTCGTCAATGCCGCAGCACGACGTTAAAGTGCAGATAGATAGATAGATAGATAGATAGATAGATAGATAGATAGGGCGCAGAACGACCTCGCAACTGCATTTTTTGCTGCGTCGCGCCGTCCGTCGCCGTCGAGAGTCAGGCTTTTAGCCCTCGACATCTCCCGCCGCGCATCTGCCGCCCGTGCGGGCGGCTCTGATGTGATGTGGATAATCTTCATATCATTTCTATATTATTATAATCACCGCTGCAAAGATAAGGTGTTTTTTGATACCCGGTACCGCAAATTATGCGATTTAAGATTATTTATACTCCTGAGGTCGAGATTGTTATAAATTAACCAAATGCAAGCAAAATATAGTAAACATCGCCGTATGCTATCCAATAATCAACGTACACGCGAAATATGCGCCTCAATGTCCTAAAAAGCAGAAACGCCGACACACACAACGGCGTATCGGCGTTCTCCTTCACATCGAATCTTACGTTACTTTATCTCAAATGCAGCGCTAACAGCTTCGTTTTCCGAATGAGCGCCGGCGAATATCGTATATTTTCCTGAGGGGACTTTCAGGCCGTTGGCCGTTTCATCCCATTTAGCTAATTCGGCGACGGGTATGGAAACTTTTACCTCATACGCTTCGCCCTGCGGGATGTTTTTCCGTTGGAAAAAACGCAGTTCCTTCAGGGGCAGACGCACGTCCTTGCCTTGCGGATATTTAATATATACCTGCACCACTTCATCGCCGTCGGCGGCGCCTTCATTGCGCACCTTGAATGAACATTTAATGCTTTCGTCACTGCCATACTGCTGTTTGGGAACGTTCGCCCACTCATACGCAAAACGGGTATAACTCAATCCATATCCAAAGGGATACAATGCTTTGCCTTTAAAGTATTTATAGGTACGGTTCGCCATGTCATAGTCCTCAAATTCAGGCAAGTCTTTGTCGCCGGCATAGAACGTCACAGGCAGCCGCCCGGACGGGTTGTAATGCCCGAAAAGGATGTCGGCAATGGCTTTTCCGGCGGCTTCGCCTCCATACCAGGCGTTAAGCACGGCCGGCAAGTTGGCCGCTTCCCAGGGAATGGCAATGGCGCTACCCGTCATCATGACGAAGATAACAGGTTTGCCGGTGGCTTTCAGCTTTTTCAGCACGTCGGTCTGAAGTTGCGGCAGCAGAATAGAAGTGCGGTCTCCTTTGTAGAAACCCGGCACATTTACATCCATTTCTTCGCCTTCAATTCTTGGGGAGATACCGCCGGCATAAATAATCACGTCCACATCCGTCAGCGATTGCAGGGCGACAGCCAATGAGGGAGGCGTCGCGCCATAATAGCCGTTCAGTGTATCGGTAAAGATTTCTATGTCGCCGCCCACTTCTTCACGGATACCTTCGAGCAACGTAATCACTTTAGAAGGATGCCCATTATAATTGCCTAACTGCACTTCGACGTTATCGGCATTCGGGCCGACAACCGCTATCTTTTTCAGGTTTTCCTTTTTCAGGGGCAACAAGCCGTCGTTTTTAAGCAACACAACGGATTGCTGCGCCATTTTCAGGGCAAGGTCCTTGTGTTCTTTCTTCTCCAGCGCCGTCGAATCTATCGCCGAATAAGGCACGATTTCATCGGGGTCGAACATCCCCAGCCGGATACGGATACCGAACAGCCGTTTTAGCGATTCATCCACCTGTTTTTCTTCTATCAGACCATCTTTAACCGCCTGAACCAAACCCTTATAGGCCTCGTTGCCACAATCCACATCCGTCCCGTGAAAGACAGCGTCGGCAGCAGCGTGAGGTGCGTCGGGATGCGTTTTGTGTGTATGATAGAAGTTATTAATGGCGCCGCAGTCGGAAGTGACATACCCTGTGAATTTCCAATCGCCACGCAAGATGTCAATCATCAACTTATCGTTTCCGCAACAGGGTTGTCCTTCGTAGGCATTATAGGCGCACATAACGCCGGCTACACCGCCGCCAACTAATTGCTTGAACGCCGGCAGGTAAGTATCCCATAAGTCATAAGCACTAACCTCCGCATTGAATATATGACGGTTAGCTTCCGATCCGCTATGCACGGCATAATGTTTGGCACAGCCGGCCGCTTTCAGATAAGTGGCATTGTCGCCCTGCAATCCTTCTACGAAGTTCTCACCCAGCGATCCGGTCAGGAACGGGTCTTCGCCGTAGGTTTCCTGCCCGCGTCCCCAGCGCGGATCGCGAAAGATGTTGATGTTTGGCGTCCAGTACGTTAATCCGCGATAGATGCGGTAATCACCTTTGGCACGCGCCGTGTTGTAAATAGCCCGCCCTTCTTCCGAAGTATAATCGCCCATTTGACGCATGGCATCCACATCCCATCCGGCCGCCATAGCTATGGCCTGCGGATAGGACGTCACTTTATATTCCGTTCGCGCCACGCCGTGGAGACATTCATTCCACCAGTTGTAAGGCGGAATACCCAGCCGTTCAATGGCCGGCGCGTCGTTAAGCATCTGGGCAACCTTCTCTTCCAGCGTAAGCCGCGAAACGATGTCGGCAGCCCGTTCCTCAACCGTCAATGACGGATTGCGGAAAGGATAATTTTCTGTCTCCTTGCATCCTGCAAGCAACAACAAAATTCCTGTACTAATAAAAAATAAACATTTCTTCATAATTAATCTTTTTTATATATTAAAAATAATCTTCTCAATTTTCGTAATGATGCTTGCCCGATCCTACTTCCTGTGTTTTGCCGTCGGGCAGAATCACGGTTGCGGTAGTGTTGGCCGGAACAACAAGATCGAGTTTGAAGGCGCCGCCTTCGTTTGTCCACGACACTTCGATATTACCGTTGATACTGTGATAATTACCTTTAGCCCAGGTAAGTTCTGCACAAGGTTCGGGCTTGATAAGGAAATGACGGAAGCCCGGCTTCTGCTCATCAAGTTGGATGCCAAGTATATGGCGATACAGCCATTCGCCCACAGCGCCGATAGCCACGTGATTAAACGAGTTCATGCCGGCGCTCTGGAAACCGCGCCCTGCCACATAACCATCCCAACGCTCCCAGATAGTCGTTGCACCCTGGTCAATGGAGTAGAACCATGACGGGAAGCGGCGACTCAGCAACAAACGGTAAGCGATGTCGGTATATCCATAGCGTGCAAGCTGATCCATAAGCATCATGGTGCCGTGAATACCGGTCGAGATGCGGTAATCGTAGTATTTGATCGCTTCTACCATATTTTCAGCCGCCTTCTTCCGAATATTTTCAGGCAACAAATTGAAATACAACGCCATTGCATAGCCGGTTTGCGTATCGCCCGTTATTTTGGCGTCGGCATCTACAAACTCCTTATTGAAAGCTTTACGGATGTCGGCTGCAAGTTTGGAATAGTGGCTGTATTCCGTTGTTTTGCCAAGCAGTTTAGCCGACTGCGCCACTATTTCAGCCGCATTAGCAAAATAGGCGGTTGCAAACACTTCGTTTGGCACACTGCCTTTGTCTTTCGGATAGTCGTCGAGCGACTGAATCCAGTTACCGTTCAACCAGTCGTTATAGTCGCGTCCGCGATGATTGCGCCAGATCAGGTCAGGGTTATGTTTGTGGTTGAAGTCCACGAAACGCCGCATGGCGTCGAAACTTTGGGCAAGTATCTCCTTGTCGTTGTAGTTGAGATAAACGCGCCACGGTATTACCACGCCTGCGTCAGCCCATCCGGGAGCGTTGTAAAGATCGCGCCACACGCCATCTTGCGGAGCTATGTCTGGAAATCTGCCGGTGGAATGTTGCGAATCGCGTATGTCGCGTTCCCACTTGGTGTAAAAGCCCGCCATATCAAGGTTGTAGGCAGCTGTTTGCGAGAACACCTGCGCGTCTGCCATCCAGCCTTCGCGCTCGTCGCGCTGCGGACAGTCGGTCGGGATGGAAATCAGATTGCCCCAAAGCGTCCAGCGCACATTCGACCACAGCTGGTTTACCGATTTGTCCGAACAGGCGAAATCGCTGACCACAGGCGAGGAGGAGGCAACCACAATACCCGTCAAATCGGAAGCTTTCGGCTCACGGGTCAGCCCTTCCACTTCAACAAAGCGAAAACCATGGTAAGTGAAACGAGGTTCGTAAGTGATCGTTTTTTCTTCGTCCGACGGGATATAGAGGTCTATTTGCTTTGCGCCGCGCAGATTGTCGGTATAAAGCGTACCATCGTCGTAAAGCCATTCACCGTAACGAAAACGGAGCGGATTGCCCGGATTGTAGGGCAGCGAAATACGCGCCCAGCCCGGCATATTCTGCCCAATATCAAACACATATTTATCTTTACCGACTTTGTGAACCGAAATCGCTTTGATTTCCTTGATTACGGCAATCGGCTCATTCAGTTGGGCGACAAGCGGCCATTTCTCGTTCGCATAAACCGAAACCGGTTTCCAGGCAGCATCGTTGAACCCTGTTTCCGTCCAGCCTTTCTGTTCGTAGGATGCATCATAAATCTCTCCGTCGAAATTCGACGCCTCGCGAACAGGACCTTGCCGGAGGATTTTCCAACTGCCGTCGGTGCCAATAATTTCCTGTGTTCCATCTTCGTAATTCACAAGCAGTTGTCCGATGAATTTACGAAAATAACCGTATCCGCCGCGGTTAGGATATGACCAGCGTGCACCTGCAAACCACCCGTCGGCGAGCATAGCGCCAAAGGCGTTTTTACCTGTTGTCAACAAGTCGGTTACCTCAAAGGTCTGATATTGCAAATGACTGTCGTAGTCGGTAAACTCAGGTGCAAGTTTCTGATTGCCCACTTTTTTACCGTTAATATAGGCTTCGTAAATACCTTGAGCGGTAGTTGTCCAAAAAGCGTTTTTGATTTTCTTGCCGATGGTGATTTCTTTTCTCAACAGCGGCGAGGGCGGCATAGCATCAGTATAATTCTTTTTATCCGAGGGTCTTATATGCCCGTCAGTAATCCATTGCTGCTCCCATTTCCAGTCGAACGTGGTTGTATCGGAAACCTGCACTGGGGCGTACAATGCAATGTTTTCCGCCTGGCTCAGGACTTCCATTTCTGCAATGCCGTATTCATATTTCTGCGGTCCGTTGTCGCGGTCGCGGTTACGCCCCTGTTCAACAATAACCGGAGGTAATTTTTTGACATTAAGTCTTATATACCGTGCCGAAACAGGAGAACCAAGTTTTTTGTAATAAAATTCGGCGGACTGCACCGTAATGTCTTTCTGCGTCTCATCAGCTATTGTTCGCGCATTGCTGAAATCGTTATTGTCGGCGGCTTCGATGGTGAAGCGCAAAGGGAACGACTGCTCCCTGCCTCTGAGGGGATAAATTTTGACGGCGTCGAACGACTTGCTGCCGCCAAGGTCAATAACAACTGTTTTTTGCACATTATCAGCGGTTTCCTGTACGGAACGATATCCAACAGGCTGATAATATTTATCTTCGGGCTGTATGGGCGTCGTTTTCTCGCCTATCCACACGCCTTTCCAGTCGGAGGCAGTGAGCGGCCCAACTAAGAAACGGGCTACCGGACTCCATTCCGAAGCCTTGCCTTTTTCATCCCAAACCTGCACTTTCCAGTAATACAACGTATTTGTTTTAAGGGCATTACCTGCATAATAAATCTGGTTTGTTGCATTACTTTTCACTTTGCGGCTGTCCCACGCATCGGCTTTGCCGTTTTCGAGCGCGATGGGATCGGTTGCTACCAAAATACGGTAAGCCGACTGTTTTTTGTTCGTTCCGTCAGAGGCAATTTCCCAACTCAAGCGCGGCTTTGGAAGATTTATTCCAAGCGGGTCTTTCATATACTCGCAACGAAGGTTTTCAACCGAAACGCCATTCTGTGCGTAACTGCATACTGTACATAGCAGTATGGCTAAACTTAAAATACTTTTTTTCATTATCTATCTATTAATTAAACTTTTATTCCAATATCGCAATAGCCCTGACCGGAGAGCCGTCGCGTCCTTTCAATTTAAGCGGCAGGGCAAAAAAAGTAAAAGGCTCTTTGTCAGGCAACTGTTCCATATTAGCTAAGCCTTCCACGATCAATACGCCCGCGCCAAGCATTTTGACATGCACATATTTCCAGTCCACGCCGTTTGGCGTGGGCATATCCATTCCAACCAAGCCGGTTTTCTTCTCCACAAACCAGTTCGCGAGTTCTTTCGTGATATATGGAAAGGCGGAAAAGAACTCCGGTTTAGGAAACTGCTTATCCCATCCGGTATGCAATAAAACACTGCATCCGTCCTCTATGTATTTCGCATAAGGATTTAAATCAGCGATTTCAATGGCCTCTCCCGGTTTCTTGGCCGTCAAATCCACTTTGACCGCCTTTACGATACAGCGCTCCAGCGACACTTCGTCAATACATTCACCTTTGTTGAAGAAATGACGGGGAGCGTCAATATGCGTTCCCTGATGCGTGGATGTTATTACACGCGAAAGGTTATATCCCAGCGTTTCCAGCGTGCAATGCCAGGAAATGGACAGCTTCGGATCCATTGGCATGGTAGGATCTCCATCCGACATTGACACGGTTAAATCTATTATTTTCATAGCGGTACATTTTAAAATTTCTCCTATTTACTTCCCGCAAAATTAGCCGTTTTGCCAAGCCCTTCAGGCCCCATTGCAAGGTAACCCGAATCGGCAAACAGGTCGTGTCCCGTGATTACTGCAGCGTCGTCACTGAGCAGGAACGCTATGGCTGCGGCTATCTGGTCAGGCTCCTGCAACTTTTGCAGAATATGATATTCTTCCCAGGCATGTGGCACGCTTGCACGGGTGCCGTCGGGAGTGGCTTTGGCCACTTCATCAGTCCAGACCCATCCCGGACTGACGCAATTCACACGAATATCCGGAGCCAAATCCAACGCAGCACAACGAATCAACTGTTTAACGGCGCCCTTGGCTGCATTATATGTCCATCGCAACGGCTGGGCAATATGCCCTGAAATACTTGATACACAAACGATGGACCCTTCCTTTTTCTTGCGTTGTCCGACAAATTCCGCAATCATACGCGCATAGGCAGCCGGCCCAGCCATGAAGACATGAATCCAGTCTTCGTAAGTGGCGTCAAGCGCTTTGGCCGTAAACGGGAATGCGTTATTAACTAAAAAATCAAGTTCGCCGAACAGCTCCCGCGCTTTAGCTATAAGCATGGCGGGCGTTTCTTTGTCTTCCATGTCGCAGGCTGTAAAAAACGCCCTGTCTGCGCCGTATTTTTCCCTGAAAGCGGCCTGTACAGCCAAGCCTGTCTGCTCATTCCGGCCGCAAAACAAGACGCTTACGCCCTCTTCGAGCAGACGATCTACCGTCGCCTTTCCTATTCCTCTTGAGCCGCCGGTAACGACTGCGGCTCTTCCCTGTAATCCTTTCATAATATTATTATTTTAGATGCGATTTAAAATTCAATTCACTCTGTATCTTGGTTTTCCTCCAATCAGCGCTTCCGCAGCGTTTTCTACCGGGCGCGTCTTCAATTCGTAAAGCGATTCTTCAGAATAATAACCTGCATGAGGCGTCAGGATTACATTCTCTAAGGCAGTCAGCGGATGATCGCCCGGAAGCGGCTCCGTTTCAAATACATCCAGAGCGGCGCCACGTATTGTTTTGTCTTTTAGCGCTCCAATAAGGGCATCGGTATCCACCACTCCACCGCGGGCAGTATTTATCAATACGGCATCCGGTTTCATTTTCGCCAATGCCGCTGCATTGATCAGATGCTTCGTTCCGGCAGTCAGCGGGACATGAACGGACACAACGTCGCTTTGCGAAAGCAATTCGTCAAAAGATACGACCGTTATCCCGTCGTCGGTTGTCGTTCCGGGACGGATGGCTATATCCGTCCCGATGACCCTGTACCCTACTCCACGCGCCTTTTGTGCAGCCGCCCGTGCAATCCGTCCCAATCCGACTACGCCAAACACCCGTCCGGCAATCCTTCGCAAGGGCTTGACAGCTGCGAGACCATACTTCCCGTTCCGCACCTGCCTGTCAAGCGTCACAATGCCACGATCCAACGCCAGCGTTAAAGCAACAGCATGATCCGAAACTTCCTGAAAAGAATAATCGGGAACATTGCAAACCACTACGCCATGTTCCGTACACGCCTCAATATCTATACTGTCCACGCCCACCCCATATTCGCTCACTACTTTCAGGCGCGGCAGGGATTCGATCACTTTTCGCGAAACAGGCGCATACTGTACAATCAAACCGTCTGCATCCGAAGCGACAGCAATCACATCTTCCTCCGTCCGGCACTGTTTCGGCATCGCAATGGTGAATCCATATCGCTCGGCAATGCTCTGTTCAAGGTCTGTCGCCCCTAAATTACTGTCGGTGATAATCAGTTTCATGGCCTATTCAAATTCTTTCATAAATTCTCTCAACGCCTGACGCTTATCCTCAGGGAACATCCGGAACGGGAACGTCATCGTATCTTTGGCAAAGATGCCCTGATCTGTCAAAACGGCTTTGGTCGTTGCAAGGAAAGGCGAATGAAACCACAGGATATCCATCAGGCGATCCACCTTTTTCTGAATCGCAGCCACTGCGTCAAAATCCTTGTTTCGTGCAGCTTTCGCCCAATCGGCAAACAGTTTGGGGGCGATATTGGGCAAAATCCCCACACAACCGTTTCCGCCCGACAAAATCGTATATGCAAAATTGTTGTCATAAGCGCAGAATATTTGAAAATCCGGAAACTCCGGCTTTACGGTTTTGATTATTTCAACCGTATGTCCCATATCGGGAACGGTATCCTTTACGCCAATGATATTGGGATGTTTCCGCACAAGTTCCAGAATGGTTTGAGGGCTGATGGAATAGCTCGTCCTGTCCGGAAAATTGTAAAGATAAACAGGGCCTTTCAGCGAGGCGGCCACCTTGGAAAAATAATCGAAGACACTCGCGTCCGACATGCCATAGTAGTAAGGACCAACCACGATCACGGCATCGGCTCCGTTTTCAAAAGCGAACTCCGACATACCAATCGTTTCGTTCACATCCATTGAGCCTGTGCCAACGATAAATTCCGCCCTGTTTTTGATAACCGGCGCAGCCGCCATAATCAATTTCCGTTTCTCCACCGCCGAAATATGCGGAAATTCGCCCGACGTTCCGAATACGGCAATCCCATCCAAACCGTTTTTAATCAAATGGTCATACTGCCTGAGGCACGACTCGACATCTACCTCCTTTTCATTATGCAACGCCGTTAATACCGGCGCAATATACTTAATCATAAATCTATTTTATTTTATTCCCGTCGCAAAGATAATGATTATTCCCATCCATCACAGCAAATCCCATAAATATTTTTCGCAAAACTTGCTCCGAAATCGGAAGTACGCAAATTCGCGCCATCCACCTAAAACCTTTTGCAAAAAATACTTCTATAAAAAGTTAAGTTTATAAGGTCAGGTTATTCCACCCAAACCTTCACCGTTCTTACTTCGTCGTCCACCCTTGCGCGAATAAGGTAGATCTGCGCCCTCGGGAGGGCGATGCGGAAGTA
>JAISUI010000108.1 GCA_031272155.1 Tannerella sp.
TGCTGCGAGCGTTGAAAGTATTGAAGAAACGTCGTTTTCGGCGTGCAAACAGCTCAAAAGCTGGGAAGTCAAAAGCGCCTTTCCGCCTAATATTGCGGTGCCCAAAAACGTGGTCGGCAATATTATGTCCGCAGGCCTTGCCAAACGAAAGGTCAAAAAGGCGGCGCTTACTGTGCCTAAGGGAACGATGACCAAGTATAAGGAACATCATTTCTGGAAAAAGTTCAAACCCATGCAGGAAAGCGCTCAAGCAGCCATCAATTCGGATCAGGAAGCGGTTACGTTTGTGAATCCGTGCAATGTCCACTTGAGGCGAATGCCCGGTTTTTCCGGCTGTCTGAGCAATGTGAGCGTTTATTTGAACGGCGAAGCAACGGCGAAAGTAGGTTGCGGCGAAACCGTAGATTTTACAACCGACCGGCTGAAGAATATGGTTGTTATTAAATTCGGTAAAAGCATTTTGTCCACTATATGCTTTGATGCAGCGGCGGGAGGCGACGTCAATATTTCGCTAAGTACGGAAGCGGCGGGAATCATCAAATTAGTGGATTCCTTGGAAGAATAGGCTGTTGCGAAGTCTCTTTAGATATTCCATTTCTTAGAAATGGAATATCTAAGCGGCTATCGCCCCGTCAAAGGATTGAACAATTGTTAATTATTAATTGTTCATTGTAATGAGAACGTAGTAACAAAAATAAATTTAAGGCAGCCGCCGAGCCGCTCGTGCGTGGGGGTCGGCAATAGAAAATGAAATGGTATATTAAAGTTTTGAGACAGTACGCCGACTTCAGCGGACGGGCGCGGCGGAAAGAGTATTGGATGTTCGCGTTGTTTCATTCGATCTTTCTCGTGGGGGCAATGCTGCTCGACAATGCGTCCGGCCTCGCCTTTAAGGGTTTCATCTACGGGCCGTTGTACGCTATTTATACGCTGGCGCTCGTTATTCCGTCGCTGGCGCTTACCGTCCGGCGATTGCACGACACCGGCCGGAGCGGGTGGGCGATCCTTTATAGCCTTATCCCGTTAGCAGGAGCGATCATAGTGTTTGTTTTCTCAGTGCAGGAAGGCAATCAGGGCGACAACAAGTACGGTCGCGACCCGAAAGCCACAGCATGGCAAGGGTTGAGCCAACGGGCGCAGCAGAAAACCGCAGGCATCCTGTTTATGGGCGCTGCAGCGGTATTGATTATTGCACCCCTCCTCATGATTGCAGAGATTGGTTATGGCAGCACATTCAATCTTCCCTTTTATATCAGCAGTATAGTCCAATTGATCGTAACTTTCTTCGCAGGCATCTATCTGATGAAAGGAACGGCAAAGACAGCGTTGTGGCTGTTGCTGACAGCAAGCGCGATCTATTTACTGCTTAATGTGTCGGATGTTATAAATATATTACTGAAAACAGAGTTACTGGAATCGGACTCGATGACATTACTTTATATTTTACAATGCGTTGGCTTTGTGCTTTGGCTGGTTTTCGGGGCGTTGGTTGCAGCGTTGCTGTTTATGCCGGCTAACCGTCAGCTTGTACGCACAACAGCGGCGCTGACGATTATTTTCGCCGCCATATCCATGCTATGCAGATTTTCTTTTCAATTCTCATTAGCAAGCAATCATATTAGTGCGTCAAATATACTTTATTTGGTCGGCTTTATACTGATATCGGTCGCATACATTGTCTTCGCCGGAATGTATCCTACTCTCCAGCCTGCGTCGCAATCGGGGAGCGTCACTGCGGCAAAACCGGCAGCAATGCCGAGCGCCACAAATGTCAGTGTACCGCCCGTCCCGGCAGCACCGCCTGCTCCACCTGCTTCTTCGCCCGTTATGTTCGCCGAAGACAAAATTAAAGCAATTAAAGCAGCTGTTGTGCCCTTTGTTAAATGGAATACACAATATTCAGGCAGTGCAACTTACCATAGTTGTAATGCTCAGACGCTATTACGGGCGACTGAAATTTTGCGGGATATTAATTCAATTTCGCAAAATGTTTATTACGTTGTTGATACTCCCGATGGAAGTCTTGGACGCGATAGGTTCGGCTTCTTTACCGAAGCTCCAATAAAAAGCAATGGCATCTGTCTCGAACCTGATTCCGACAAGGCGGCGACTGTTGATGCGCTTTCGTTGACGGCATTTGGAGATGCTGTGAAAAGCCAGTCATCGGTAGCAATCTTGAAATCGCAGGGACAATATGCCTCTTTCATGCTTGAAATGGAGTGTGGACATTGTGGCTACAAATCGCCTGTCGAGACTAAGGAAGGCGACTTTGAGCGACAATGCTATTCTTGCGGCACCGTCAACAGAACACGACGCGGGAAAATCACTGTGATGACACCCTTCGGAATGGCAGAAATATGATTGGTGCAATATGCTTGGCGCAGTCTTCGGACTGCGTTGAGCGCGGGATGCATCCTTAATACGTCCTGGACGGGCAGGAAATTCCAGTCCGGTTTTAGTAGAAACAGATATGCCATTTCTTTGAGAAATGGCATATCTCTACAGCGCCCTCAGTAGCCGCCGTCGTTTGCCGGATTTGTAAAAATTCCGTTCCGGAACAAGTCTTTGCGTTCAAAAAATATTTATGTGCTTTGCGGTACTGTTTTCAAAAAAAACGTACCTTTGCGTCAAGAATAAAAGAAACGCTTATGACAAGTACTGTAATTACGCCTCAACATTCGAGGATTTCGCTGTCTGTACCACCTGCGTACGTAGGTAAAAAGGTCAGAGTCACTTTCGTTGTTATTGACGAAACCGTGCAGACGAAACCGGCGTCAAGACTGTCGGACAAATATCGCGGTGTTTTTTCGCCCGACGATGCAAAGAGTTTCAATGAGCATACCAAATCAATGCGCAACGAATGGTGAGTTATTTGATTGATAATAATGTGATATCGAACTATTTTTCGGGACTGTTTCCCGAAAAAGCAATGGAATTTCTGTCAGGTGTTATTGACCTTACACCGAATATTTCTGTTATCACGGAAATCGAAGCTTTGTCGTGGTGCAATCCGGATTCGAGCAAAGAGCGTGTCGTGCAGATGTTTGTCGGCGAAGCAAATATTCTGGGTTTATCACGCAACGTTGTTTCGCAATGCGTAAATATTCGACGCGAACGCAAAATAAAAACGCCTGATGCAATCATTGCAGCAACTGCCATTGTACATAAACTTGTTCTGCTGACCAGCGACTCCGATTTCAACAATATCAAGGGCTTGCAAACGCTTGACCCGTTTGATATATAACATAACCGGATGTAATGAACGTGTGTATAGACAGCGTTTAAGAATATAAGATTTGCGAAAATTCCGTTCCGGAACAAGTCTTTGCGTTCAAAAAATAAAACCCCATCTTTCCGAAAAGCGCCCTTCGTAGCCGACAGACCGCCCCCGACACGATACATTGTGCCGCGGCACATCTGTTGTCATGCAATATCTTTCGCCGTCTTGATCAGCCTGAACCCAATCCGGCAATAGAGGCATTTCTTTTTTTCGCAATATTCGCGTCGCAATTGAATCAAGGCCTGCGTATCGGCGGCATTTTTTACCGGTATGCCTGCACGGATGAACGGCGTAATCAGGCTGTTGTGTTCAGGCGGTATTTCTTCCAGCAGTTGCAGGGCGCGGTTACAGAATGAAGGTTGGTTCTTTTTCCGGCCATAAGCGAACAACACAGGCGCCACCGTATTGATCATCACAATATTTGTGGCGCTTATGCCAATCGTCTTTTTCTTCAGCGGCGAGGGATAGCGGAAATGGAAATGCGTATCCCAGTATTCGGGCAAAGCCACATTGAAACATGTGGTCAGGGTCTCCACCCGGTTATTTTCCAGTATCTTGGAAAACAAGGTGTCATGATTTGTCCACACGGCAGCCAGTTGCGCCAACCGCAGATGCGGGAAGTTCACCGGACGAGTCCGTAATTTCTTGAATAAAAAACCGTCCACCGGCTTCAGTTTGTATTTTTTCTGGAGAAAGAGGTATTCCTGTTGCAGGGAATTGTAGTAGGGGTCGGCGATTTCTTCATTCAGCAGACCGGCCTGCCCGAACAGCAAGGCCTCAATCTGGAGGGCGTTGCAGCGTTGCTTCCGGATGTATTGGAACGGCAGGCTTTTGGCCAACCATTCAAAAGCGTCGCTGTTGGTGCCGAATCCGAAATTGCGCGTCAGGACGATGTAAAACACTTCGTTCCAGTCGTCCTTATACATATCCAGCAAGTGCAGGATGTCATTTGTTTTACGTTCCAGCCGTTCGCCGAGCAAGGCGTTCATCCACGCAGAGAGATGCACCTCTTCCACTTCATGGATGCGTTCGCCGCAGGGCAGCAACGTATCGCGCGAAAGCAGCCAGTCCATGTTTTCCTTCACGCGTTGCGGGATGTGCATGATGACTTGCGGAATGGCTTCTCCATCCGTGCGGAACACCGGCACATCACACTCTTCCGCCACATGCAGGATCACATTGTCGTAGGCCGGGTCGTGCTGGTGGCCGTGGGACTGCCAGTCGGACGACTTGTGGTGGATTTCCACGTTTCCGGCCCATACTTTATCGCCTATCCGAACCTTGGCGTTGAAAAAATCCGGGCCGGCATCCGTATTGGGAATGCCGGGATCTGTCACCTCAACAGGAATACCCTCTGTTGTAGTTAATTCTGCCTCAGAATAAAGTTTGTATTTCCAAACATATTGTAATAAACGTTCCATTTTCAAATATCTATTTCATTTTATACCTCAAATCTAAGACAAATTCTTTATATTTGCAGTCTTAAAAATGATAAAATAGTTAAACAGCACAAATTTTTAACGATTTACGATGAAAATAGCGTTGATAGGATATGGAAAAATGGGAAAGGCAATCGAAAAGATTGCCTTGGAACGGGGGCACCGGATTGTTTGCATCATTGATGAATTTCACTTGAATAACTTTGATTCCGACGCCTTCCGTGAGGCCGATGTGGCAATTGAGTTTTCGACGCCACAGGCGGCATTCGACAACTATATGAAATGTTTTGCCGCCGGTATTCCTGTCGTAGCCGGTACGACCGGCTGGCTGGAACGGATGGAAGAGGTGCAGGCCATTTGCCGGACGGAAGGGAAGACCTTCTTTTATGCTTCCAACTACAGCATCGGGATGAACCTGTTTTTTGCCCTCAACAAGTATTTAGCCGGGAAGATGAACAGTTTTCCGGCATATAACGTCCGGCTGACGGAAACGCATCATATCCATAAATTAGATGCGCCGAGCGGAACAGCCATTACGCTGGCGGAAGATATCCTTGCGCGGCTCGACCGGAAAAAACAATGGGCGCTCGGAGATACAGAACAGGCGGACACACTTCCGATTGAGGCCGTCCGCGAAGGCGAAACGCCCGGAATCCACGAAGTGATTTACGATTCGGACGTGGACTGTATCCGCATCAGGCACAGCGCGAAAAACCGTACCGGATTAGCACTTGGCGCCGTGCTGGCCGCCGAGTTTTCCATCGGCCGGAAAGGATTCCTGGGCATGAACGACTTGCTCCGTTTAGATGATAACAATGATTAATTGATAAATAATTACAAGATGAAAGAAAAACAAAAATTATCCGGCAGGAATGTAGATGAGGAATCATTGCAGGATGCCAAAAAACCACGCTGGATCAGCTTCGCCATCTGGGCGATCCTCTATATTCTGTTCACCCTGTGGATGGGGAACTTATGGCTGCTTCTCGGACTGATCGTCCTTGTGGACATATTCCTGACCCGATGGATACCCTGGGGCGGATGGAAAAAAGCGAAAAACAAACGGGTGCGCAATTTCTTAGAGTGGGTTGACGATATTTTGTTTGCTTTAGTGGCGGTCTATCTGATTAACCTGTTCGTGTTTCAGAATTACCAGATCCCCAGCCCGTCATTGGAAAAAACGCTGATGGTGGGCGACTATCTGCTCGTGAGCAAATTGAGTTACGGCCCGCGGGTGCCTAACACGCCGCTGTCGTTCCCACTGGTGCAAAACACGATTCCTATCCTCAACTGCAAGTCGTATATCAACTGGCCGGAATGGGGTTACAAACGGGTGAAAGGTCTTGGACACGTAGAACGAAACGATATTGTCGTCTTTAATTTCCCGGCAGGCGATACGATCGCCCTGTATCAGCAGAATCCCGATTACTACATGTTAGTGAAAGACTACGGGCGGGAAACAATCCTGTCGCACAGGGACAAATTCGGGCCGGTGATCTACCGTCCGGTGGATAAACGTGAAAACTATGTCAAGCGGTGCGTAGGAATGCCGGGCGACTCGCTGGCAATAAAAGACAATCAATTATATATTAACGGTATGGCCGCCAAGAACCCGGAAAATATGCAACTTAACTACTACATCGAGACCGACGGCTCGGTGCTCACGGAAGAACAATTCCGTCAGTTGGGTGTCAGCGTAGCCGACCGGAGAATGTTGTCATCCGACCGTAAACAGCACAACCTGCTCCTGTATATCGGATTTGAACCGGATCAGACCGGCTTGTTCCATCCTATCTACCTTCTGCCCCTGACCCAGAAAGCGCTGGAACGGGTTAAGAAAATCCCGACAGTCAAAAAAATCCAGGTGGACAACGACACCTGGAGTCCAACCTACCCCATCAACTATGCTACCGGATGGACGCGCGACAACTATGGCCCTGTCTGGATTCCTAAAAAAGGCGCCACCATCCGGTTGAACGAACTGAACCTTGCGCTCTACGAACGGTGCATCCGCAACTACGAACATAATACGCTCGAAGTGGCGACTGACGGAAAAGTGAAAATCAATGGCCAGCCGGCAGAAACCTATACATTTATATATGACTACTATTTCATGATGGGCGACAACCGCCACAACAGCGCCGACAGCCGGTCGTGGGGATTCGTACCCGAAGACCATCTGGTCGGGAAGCCCATCGTGATCTGGCTCTCCATAGACAAAGACCGTTTCCTGCTGAACGGCGGAATCCGATGGAAGAGGATGTTCCATTTTGTCAGCGGCGACTGACGCCACTGCCGAGGACAGGAATAACGAACGGGAGGAAACGGACGGGAAATGAAACGGTTGTTGCGATACGCAGGAGGTCTGGCGCTGGTGCTACTGGCAGTCATCCTATTTCGCAGGTTCTGCATGGAATCCTGCCGTATCACGACGACCGCAATGGAACCGACGCTGCTGGCAGGCGACTTTGTGGTTGTCAACAAAATACCTGGCTTCTCACCGCCGCAACGCGGCAATGTCGTCCTGTTCCGCAGCCCGCTGGAACAGGACAGGGATGACCCGCCCCTGTTCGTAGGACGGATAGCGGGAATACCGGGTGATACCGTTCGGATTGCCGGCGACGGCTACCATATCAACGGACAGCTCGTTGCCGGCACACCGCTGACAGAACGGCCATTTCGCATACAAAAAGACATCGGCGAACCGCTAAAAAATGCGCTCCATGACCTGCATATCCCCTACCGGTGCATGGACGAAGATTCTGTCAGCCTGACCATCCGACTCACACCCGACGAAGAAACAAAACTGCGCGACAGCCTGTCCAGGGTGATTGAATTTGAATTGATCCCCGAAACAACGTGGAGCTATACCTTCGTAATTCCGGAAGCGGGCGACACCTGCTGCTCCGACACCATCGCCCGCACGTTCCTTAAGGAAGCGATCCGGACAGAAAGCGCCGGACGGCCGGAAGCGCCGGACGTCTTCAGCCAGCCGTACTACTGGATCATGACGGACAGGGAAGACGCGGTGGATTCCCGCCGCCTGGGGCTGATCCCGGCGCACTCGGTCACAGGAACCGTGGCCTTCTGCTGGTACAGCAACGACTGGAAACGCATATTCAGAACCGTCCGATGACGACATCCGTCTGCCTCTCCACAGCCTACCTGGCGCCCGTGCAGTATTACTGCAAACTGTGGTCGTATCCAAAGGTAATCCTTGAAACGGCCGAACATTACGTGAAACAAACCTATCGCAACCGTTGCCTGATTGCAACAGCCAATGGAGTGACAGTTCTCACCGTGCCCATCGAAAAACCGGACTCGGAAAAATGTCCGACCAAAGACATCCGCATCTCTTCTCACGGACGCTGGCAACACCTCCATTGGAACACCTTCGTTTCGGCCTACGGACTAAGCCCCTTTTTCGATTACTACCGCGACGAACTGGAGCCGTTCTATACCCGCAGGTTTGAGTTCCTCTTAGACTTCAACGAGGCGCTCCGCCATTTGATATGCAACTGGTTAGATATTCAACCGAAGATAACCTGCACCAGTCGGTACCTCACTTCCGTAGCCGCCGACGATTTCCGTTGCGCCATCCGTCCCAAACATGCGGAAAACGACCCCGCCTTTACCCCGCAGCCCTACTACCAGGTCTTCGGCCATAAGCACGGCTTCCTGCCCAACCTGAGCATCATAGACCTGCTTTTCAACATGGGGCCTGAATCGGTATTGGTTCTGCAGAGGTCTGTCTGTGACACGCCCGAACTAAAAAAATAATTCCTGTTTCACTTCTCAAACCGTATAATACGCTTCCCAGCCCTTCCGCGGCGGCAGGCCGGAAAGGAGCGCGTTGGCAAAGGGATTATTGGTGATCTGCTTCGTAGCCGTATCGAACTCAAGTTTCGTATTAAGCCTCTGCGCCAGTACGCCCAGACAGAACACCTGGCTCAGCGGGCCGGCTATCTCGAAGGGCGAACGGGTCTTTTCCTTTCCCATGCAGGCAAGCAGGAAGTTGGCGAAATGGTTGGATGTGGATTTCGGCACTTCCGGCAGTTTGGAAGCCATAGCTTTAGCTTTTTCCTCAGGGATGATGGAGAGCGTGCTGCCGTGCGACCCGCCTTTGAAGGTCAGCTCCTTGCTGTAAATGATCTTGCCCGGATTCAGTTTGGTGGGCTGGAGTTTGCCTCCGGCCACGGGCGGAATGTTGGGATCAATATCCGATGTCCCGTAGCCTTTCGGTACGGGCGGGATGTTGTCCACGCCATCATACCACGTAATGTCCACCGGTGGCATGTTCTTGCGCGCCGCGAAGCGGAAGAGAATGGTGGATGACATGGGGAAGAAGTAATCATTATGTTCCTTCAGCATCACTGGATTGATTTCGTAGGGCAATCCCAGTTCGAGGAACTGGTGGATGGTGTCAAGGATATGCGCTCCCCAGTCGCCCAGCGCTCCCATACCGAGGTCGTACCAGCAACGCCAGTTGCCGCGGTGATATTTGTCGTTGTATTCGTGATACTGCACGGCCATGTTCCACGTATCCCAGTCTATGCCGTCGGGCATCGGTTCGGGCGCAGGATATTTGTATATCCGCGAATCCCATGAATGCCAGCGGCGTTCGCCGTTCATGTGGGCTGTCACTTCCGTGACGTCCTTGATGATACCCGCATCTTTCCATGCTTTGAACTGGAAATAGTTGGCTTCGGAATGACCCTGGTTTCCCATTTGAGTGACGACTTCGGGATGTTCCCTGGCCGCCTTGATCATCAGCTCGCCTTCAAGAAAGGTGCGACACATGGGTTTTTCTACATAGATATGTTTGCCCGAACGGATGGCTTGAATTGCTACCGGGAAATGCGCAAAGTCGGGAATCCCTGCACTCACGGCTTCAAATTCGTTACCCATCTTGTCAAACATCTCCCGGAAGTCCTTAAACAGCCGGGCTTTCGGAAACATTGCCATTATTTCCTTTGTATGTTTGGCGCCCATGTCCACATCGCACAGGGCGACGATATTGGCCAGCCCTGTATTCTTAAATTCCCGGATGATTTCAGCGCCCCGGAATCCGATTCCGACACAGGCGAGATTCACCTTTTCATTTGCGCCGACTACCTGACGGTAATTGGAGGCGCTCAAATTCAAACCGCCCATTGCTATTCCGGCGGAGGCCATCGTGGCCGTTTTTAAAAATTTTCTTCGTGTAACCATATTATTTTGTTGTATTAAAAAAATCATTTTGTCTTATCCGTTTTCAGAAACTGTTGTTTCAATAAATTCCCGTTCCTCTCTGCTGAGGTTATAGACATCGAAAACGAGTTCGTCTATTTTATTTTCCGCATCTTCGTCTTCCGTATGATGCACATCCGAGGTGCATCTGTTCACTAACGAAATGACTTCCGATTCGATTTTGCCATTTGGCACAGGCACTTTCAGCGCTTCCAGCGTCAGGGTGCTGATTTGCATGTTTCCGTCGTGCAGGCGCGGCGAATCGCGCAGCATGTAGCGCCCGAATTTGGAATTGAGGACGCCCAAGAGGTATTTCAGGTGCTGCCCGATGATGAAACAGGTTGTATCCACCAAGGCATGACTGCTGTAATCCATGCAAAACCGCGAGGTGGCCGAGGTTTGCGCCCATATTACTTTTTGCTGCATGAAATCATCCCAATCGCCACTGCCGCCGGCGCGTTGCAGGGCATACCATTCATACGTCACGCCCACTTCCGTCATGTCGCGGGCATAGAGTTTGTCTTTGTATTTCATCAGGTGTTCATAAATGACCGGATATTGCTGCTGAAAACGCATTTCCGCCCTTTCGGACGCCGCCCGGATGGAGGTGTCATACAGGAGGGGAAAATGCCACGGAATGTAGAGCAGCCAGCGGTTAGAACTGTCCGGAAGATACCTCTTGACGTTCTCACTGGTCAGCAAAGGCTTGACGATGTCCGTATTTTTGTAGTCGGCGCGCAGAAACTCATCTTTCATGGTTTCGTCAATGATGAATGCTTCGTCCACGCCGGTTTTTGCACCTTCATACATCTGGATATCCCACGCACCAAGCAACACGCCGTATTTTTCGATCTTGCCAAGGATGTTTTTTTCGATGTCGGACAGGGAAGTAAACGAAGTCCAGGTTCCAGCAACCTGCCCGGCGGTCACGGGGGAAAACGCTCCGTTGAGGGATAAATATTTTTCCAGCGACATGGTTTGCGGGTCAAAATCTTCCCTGACCGTGCAATTCATCATCCTGAACTGGTTGCGCGCCTTTTGCAACACAGTGATCACCTGTTCCCGGATCACTTCCTGCGCTTCTCCGGCCCGACTTGATTCAATCAGCAGCAGCGGATTGGTTTCCTCCATCAGGTATTGGCGCATCTTGCCCGCGGAAACGGATTTCGTCCAGTTGCCGGCAGTGAGATAAGTCAAAAAGCCGTCCGGGCGCAGGAGTCTGTTTCCCAGTTCAAAATACAGGGCGACCACCTCGCCTGTACGTTTGTATGCGCTGTAATTCAATTGTTTATAAACATCTCTTTCACCCCCAACAATTCCCTCATGGACATGGGGCGGATTGCCAATAATCACGTCAAAACCGACAAAGTCGCCCCTTTCATTCAGCAATTCCGGAAAGTCGTAACGCCATTCAATGGCTTGTTCATGAACGGGATTATTCTGACTTTCCTCCATTTTTTGCCTGTATTTTTCAATTTTTGCCTGAAGGTCAAGCTGTTTTGTTTTCGCTGCTTTTGTTTCATCTTCGTCCATTTCAAACAAACCGGGCGTTTTCAACGCATTCAGTTCCTTTTGCCACTTCAGCAACTCCTCGCTATTCCGCTCGTCCGCCGTTGCTTCGCGCCGGATTTTTTCCTGCATCAGGCGGGCTAACTGCTCCAGCCGTTCCTTTTCTTCCAGTGTGGCTGCGGCCTGACTGTCGTTGACAATTTTTTTGTATTCCTGGGGGCTATATCCGATGCGTTTAAACACATTTTTCAGGTTTTCCTGAACAGGAACACGACTGATAAGCGCGTTGCCGCAACGGAGATTATCCCTGCACACAGGCATCGTATCCCAGTCGGCATGTTTCAACAACTCCAGCCACAAACGCAGGCGGGCGATCCGGACATCTTCCGGAGTGGCGCTAACGCCGTACAGGCAATGCGCTACCATTGTTTGTTTTTCAATCATAATGGATTCCTGAATCCGACGTGATTCCGAATCCGACGATTTGAATGACGCCATGCCAAAACTGTTTTTGTCAAACACGTGGAGATCGTTCCCATCATAGGTTATCCTGTATTGATACAGCGGATTGCCGACCTTATCCGTCAAAATGCCCAATTGTGATTTGACGGCAATCATTTCATTCAGCATCGTAACAAGAAACGAGCCTGTTTTCATAGAAGGATCGCAAAAAAACATCGTCCGAACCGTTTCATTCGCTTCCGCCACATTATCATTAATGATGTGCGACAATTCGTCCGGATTCGCACACCGGCATCCGATTTCATCGTTAAACCGTTGCATGACCGCACGCATCAATACATCGCGGCACATAAACGAAACAATATGCGCCGGAAGAGAAGGGTGATTGTCTATTTGTTCAATCACGAACGAGAGCATGGAAACAACCTGCCGGAAAGCCAGTTTTTCCCGTGTCCGCAGTTGTTGGACGGCCGATGCAACAGTCGTTGTATCAGGAATTTTATTCTTTCCATCCATCCCCATCAAAAAATACCGCTCTCCATCCCTTATTTCTTTCAGACCTAACATGCGGAGAAAATCGGCATAATACGGCTCACTCAAAAAAAATACCTCTTTCTTTTTGACCGGCGACAGATTGAACAGTTGATTTTCAGCATTATATTCAAACATCTTGCTACTATTCCTTCAGGTAATAATCTGACAAATATACTGATATTTTTAGAAAAACAACGCATCCGGAGGCGAAAAAGTTTTGTTCACTGCAAAAAAATTTCAAAAATAGCGTAATTATCATTATCTTTGTGCCGAAATTATAAACCATAACGTTATGCTGAAACACAACTTCTTTTCATGGGAAAAAACATTAGTCACCTTGTTGCGGATGGCTATTGGATGGCATTTCCTTTACGAAGGTGTTGCTAAAATTATAGCAGGCAATTGGTCGTCACAATCGTATTTAGCCAATACGTCAGGGTTTCTTTCGCCATTTTATCACTGTCTTGCCTCGTCGTCGGCGATTGGTGTCGTGGATTGGTTGAATATAATTGGATTGACCGTTATTGGATTAGCTCTGTTTATGGGGTTTTTCACCCGTTGGGCTACTCTTGGCGGCGTCTGCCTTCTGACGTTGTACTATTTTGCTTATCCGCCTTTCGGCGTTTCGCTGGCGATGGGCGTACACGATGGAAGCGTCTTTGTCGTTGATAAATTGTTTATTGAAGCGACGGCGCTGGCATTTCTGTTTTTCAGCAAAGACAACGGTTACGGGCTTGATGCGCTGATTAAAAACACAACGTTTCATCCTGACAAAGTTCAAAATCCGGCAAAGGATGAAGGACAAACCACATTCGTTTCTGCCGTAAATCCTGCTAAGGATGAGGCAACTGACGGTTTCACTCCAAGTGAAGCCACCGGGAAACTGCACACCCGTCGCGAAGCGCTGAAAAACCTCATCTCGCTGCCTGTTCTCGGCGGTCTGGGAGTGAGCGCTTATTTTACGGGCAAACAATACGGAGTGGATGCGATGTCAGGTGCAACTGTGCAGGTAAACCGTCTGGCTCTTAGCGATCTGAAAGGCGAATTGCCTAAAGGTAAAATTGGCAATCATCAATTGAGCCGCCTCATCATGGGCGGTAACCTGATAGGCGGCTGGGCGCACGCACGCGATCTGCTCTACGCCGGAAGCCTTTTCAAAGCTTACAATACAGAGAAGAAAGTCTTTGAAACGCTGATGCTGGGCGAGCAGGCAGGTATCAATTGCATCAATATAGGCTATCCGACAATGGCCATGATGAAGAAATACAAGAAAGTGACAGGTAGCAAGATAAAAGTCATTGTGCAGGTTGGCTTGGACGAAAACAATAAGGATATCTATGATAACGTAACGCAAGCAGTAGATCACGGAATGGATATCATACAGTTACAGGGAAATTGGTGCGACTGGCTTGTGCGCGACGGGCGTTTCGATAACATCGCGGCGCTGCTGGAACGTATCCGCAGCCATGGCTTAACAGCGGGAATGGGTGCGCACACCATTGATTCCCTGATAATTTGCGAAGAAAAAGGGATACTTCCCGATTACTATATGAAGACGATGCATCACGACAATTACTGGTCGGCGCATCCGCGCGAGAACCGCCGCCCCTTTGAGATTGACACGATGCAGAGCAGTGACCATAACATGTTTCACGACAACTGTTTCTGTCCGTTCCCCGACAGAACAGTTGAGTTTGTCAACAGCACAAAAATCCCGGTTATGGGCTTCAAAGTGCTGGCCGCCGGAGCAATTGCGCCGGAAGACGGATTCAAGTGGGCGCTTGGAAACGGAGCGGATTTTATTTGCGTCGGAATGTTTGATTTCCAAATTGTACACGATGTAAATGTCTGTTTAGATACGCTCGCCGCTATCGAAATGGAGAAGATACGAAAACGTCCATGGGCATAAGCGGGCTATTTGGAAAGTTGTTTATTTAGATTAGTATTATGTTGTATAAAAAAATGAGAATAAAGCATTTGAAATTTGTTTTTTCGGTGGTTTTTATCGCAGGCATGTCTTACGCCTCATCACGACCGGAGCCAAAACAACCTGTTGTTGAAGCAGAAAAAGAAGTCTCCGTCATTGGAACAGGCGACATCATGCTCGGATCGAATTATCCTTCGGAAGCGAAACTTCCTGCAGCCGACGGAAAAGAATTGTTACGCAACGTGAAAGAGATACTTCGCGACGCCGATGTTACCTTTGGTAATCTGGAAGGGTGCATTTTAGACAGCGGCGGCACGCCCAAACCCTGCCGTAGCGGATGCTATTTCTTCCGGATGCCCGACCGCTATGTCAATTACCTGCTCGACGCCGGTTTTGACGTGATGAACATTGCCAACAACCACAATGGCGACTTTGGCCCCAAGGGCAGGGAAAATACGGTCAAAGTCCTTCGGGAAGCAGGACTGCACTTTGCCGGACTGGAAAGCATCTGCGAAACGGACACCTTTCGTATTAACGGGATAAAATACGGCTTCTGCGGCTTTGCGCCCAATTCAGGCACAGTGCGGATAACAGATCTGGCAAAGGCTAAACACCTCGTGTCGGAACTCAATAAACAATGTGACATCGTGATCGTGTCATTCCACGGTGGCGCTGAAGGTAAAACGCATAACCGCGTAACAAAAACTACGGAAACGTTCTATGGAGAGAACCGTGGCAATGTCCACGAATTTGCCCACGCAGTGATTGATGCGGGCGCCGACATCGTTTTCGGACACGGCCCGCACGTAGTTCGCGCCGCCGAACTGTATAAAGATCGCTTTATCATTTATAGCATGGGGAACTTCTGCACTTCAGGCGATTTCAATATCAACGGCATCAGCGGCTATGCTCCTATCGTAAAAGTGTTTACCGATAGGGAAGGTCGCTTCTTGAGAGGACAGATTTATTCTTGCCTCCAGAAGGACAAAACCGGCCCCGTACTGGATGATACGTACTTGGCTGCCAAAGAAATCAAGCGCTTGACGCAACTTGATTTTCCGCAAACCAACCTGACGATTTCGGACGACGGACGTATTGAACGGAAAGACAGCGCTTCAGTGACGGCAAGCGCCGCAAAATGCCCCCTCATTAACAATTCACCCGTGATTACCCCATTGTCGTCTGTGTCGTTGGCAGATGAAATCATTGCTTATTCCAGGCAGTTCCTGGGACGCCCGTACCGGCGGGCGTCGAAAGGACCGAACGCTTTCGACTGTTCGGGCTTCACTTCGTTTGTTTTTGGAAAGTTTGGCTATCAACTGAATCCCGATTGCCGGTCGCAGGTAAAGCAGGGAATGCGCTTGGATGCTAAAGAACTGAAAACCGGCGACCTCGTCTTTTTCAAAGGACGCAATAGCCGATCCGAACGGGTAGGACACGTAGGTATCGTCGTTGCCAACGACGACGAAGGACGGTTCACTTTTATCCATGCATGCCGTCGTGGCGTCATCATTGAAGCGTTCGAACAGTCGGACTACTACAAGACGCGCTATATTACCGGCTTACGGGTATTGGACGAGACTACGGCATGGCGTAAAGGAAAAAATGACGACGCCATTACAATCGCTTGCCTTGAAGGGAAGTGGAACGGGCCGGGCATCTACCTGCCCGACGCAACGAATATCCCCCTGCTTCCCTTGCCCAAGAACCCGAATGCGCCACGGCATTTGCGAAAAAAATAATCCGATGGATGACGAAGAAAAGACAGGAATTATAACGTCATTAACTTACTGAGATACTTTCCGATGATGTCAAACTCAAGATTGACAACCGTCCCTGTTTGGATTTGCCCAAAATTTGTGATATCATGCGTATAGGGAATAATCGCTACGTCAAAAGTATTTTCACCTGAATTACAGACAGTAAGACTTACACCATTCACGCATACCGAACCTTTTTCAACGGTCATGTATCCCTGTTTGGCCATCGCGGGATCAAACGTATATTCAAACGAATAGTACCAACTGCCATCAGCTTCACGGACATCCATACAGACGGCAGTCTGGTCCACATGCCCCTGCACAATATGACCATCCAAACGTCCGTTCATCAACATGCTGCGTTCAAGATTCACCCTGTCGCCAACGGCAAGCAGTCCGAGATTGGAGCGTTCAAGCGTTTCACGGACAGCCGTTACCGTATAGGTATCAGCCGTCTTTGCTACCACCGTGAGACACACGCCGTTGTGCGACACGCTCTGGTCAATTTTCAATTCTTCAACGAACGAACAGCGGAGCGTCAGATGGACGTTTCCGCCGTCGCGTTCGACGGCAACGACTGTCGCCGCTTCTTCTACAATTCCCGAAAACATAACGTTCGATTTTTATATTTTCCTTGTTCGTTCCAACTTCAGGGTTTTGGTCGGCTGGTCGCATACGTTCGACGGACCGAAATATTGAATCGGGCCGGGATAAACGTATTCCGTGTTTTGCGCCCAACGCTCGCGATTAGCGACAAACGTCTTAAAAGGCTTGCCTTTCAATTCGACTAATGCTTTTTTAATGACAGGTTTATCTTCGCCATTACGGTTCTCTATGTTCATCATCATCGTGATGGGGATACCGCCGGCAATCCATTTTTCGGCCGGAACTGTAGTATTGCGGACACTGGCCATATAGCCGGTATAACCGTTGGCAATCAATACAGATGCCGTGTAGCCCAGTGCGTAGCAATAATTAGCGTCGAAATTTGAAGGCGCAGCGCAACGGCCTTCGTAGCCGAAGAAATGGTACTGCGTGCTGAATTTAACTTTCGAATTAATGGCGTTGATTTTTTTCTTCACCAAGTCGCCAAGCAGTTTTTCGGTCTCAATCAAAGATACTTGCACATTCCCGTGCGAGTCGCGCTCAAGCGTCAATTGCAGTGCAATATCCAGCGGAATAGACAGGAATGCCTTTTTCGATTTCGGCGTGAGCCTTGCTATGACAAAATCGCGCCTTTCTATGTTATCACTGATGGCTTTGTATGCTGCGCTAACAGGATTATTTTTCCCATCAGCGGTTTTATCGGCCAACATTTTATTCAGTTCAGCAATCAGCGTTTTCATTTCCGGAATAAATTCCAACAGACCTTCGGGGATCAGTGTCACGCCAAAATTGTTGCCGTCATTACTGCGTTTAATTACGATCGTGGCAATGTCGTCCACAATCGCGTCGAGCGTTTTCTTTTTGTCCTCTATCTCCTCCGAAATGAGGCAGATGTTGGGCTGTGTCTGAAGTGCACATTCGAGGGCAATGTGCGAAGCCGAACGCCCCATCAGTTTGATGAAATGCCAGTATTTCTTGGCGGAATTGGCATCACGTTCAATATTGCCAATCAGTTCGGAATAGACTTTTACGGCAGTGTCGAATCCGAATGAGGTTTCGATCATGTTGTTTTTCAAATCGCCGTCAATGGTTTTCGGACATCCGATAACCTGGATTCCAGCATTGATGCTTGCATAATATTCGGCTAATACACAAGCATTTGTATTGCTGTCATCCCCGCCGATGATAACCAAAGCTTTGATATTCTTGGCTTGGAGATTTACCAGTCCTGCTTCAAATTGTGCAATTTCTTCCAATTTGGTACGTCCGGAACCAATGATGTCGAATCCGCCTGTATTACGATAGGAATTTAGCATTTCTTTCGTAATTTCGATTACTTCGTTGTTTATCAATCCACTGGGGCCACCGAGGAATCCGTAAAGTTTACTTTGAGGATTCAATTTCCTGATGCCGTCGAAAAGACCTGCGATTACATTATGCCCGCCCGGAGCTTGTCCGCCGGAGAGAATCACACCGACGTTTATCGCCGGATACTCCTCTTTTTTTCTTCCCCGTTCAAACGTAACGACCGGCAGGCCGTAGGTGTTTGGAAACCGTTTTTTGATTTCTTCCCGATCGGCAACCGATTGTGTCGGTTTGCCTTGCTTGATTTTTACTGCACCTTTAAGGGTTACCGGCAGTATGGGACGATATTTCGCCCTCACAATTTGTAAAACACTTTTTGTCATGATTTTACTGATTTATTTATTTGTATTGTTATTCGTATTCAAAAGGACTGCAAATATCGGATTTTTTTTCGGAAAATAAAAACGTTTTTTATCATAAATATAACCATGACGCGAATAATCTTTTTCATTGGTTGAAAAACAGGCAAATGTCAATGAAATGTGCTATCTTTGCCCACATAAATTTTATTACATGAAGAAAAGAGTTGTCATTTCGCGTATTTTGCTCATTTTAATGGGATTGATTGTCATTGCGGCAATCGTCGCCTATTTCATCCTCCAGCCGGACAAGCCATGGTTGGCATTTTATGTGGCCTGCTGCGCCGGCGTCTGCGTGGTTAATTTGGTGATATGCCTTATTTTCGTGAGAAAAAACGTGAAACAATAGTAATACGAATGATTCATAATATATAAATGTATAATTATCTGACAAATGACGAAACAAGACTTATACAATAATATCCGGCGGAAGCAGTCTTTCCTTTGCATAGGATTAGATACGGATATCCGTCGCATTCCGCCGCACTTGCTGGAGGCTGACGATCCTGTTTTCGCTTTTAACAAAGCGATTATTGATGCCACAGCGCCTTACTGTGTCGCCTACAAACCCAATCTGGCTTTTTATGAAAGCCTTGGCGCAAAGGGCATTGTGGCATTTGAACGGACAGTGGACTATCTTCGTGCATCCTGTCCCGACCAATTCATCATTGCCGATGCTAAACGCGGCGATATTGGCAATACATCCGAACTCTACGCACGTACTTTTTTTGAACATACCGATGTGGACGCAGTGACTGTTGCGCCATACATGGGTGAAGACAGCGTCAAACCATTCCTGGTTGAAGGCAGGTGGGTGATCCTACTGGCGCTCACGTCCAACAAAGGCTCGCAGGATTTCCAGATGACAGTGGATGCAAACGGCGAACGACTGTTTGAGAAAGTGCTGAAAAGATCGCAACAATGGGCTTCTGACGAACAGATGATGTATGTTGTCGGCGCCACGCAGGGGAAAATGTTTCTTGACATACGCCGCTATGCGCCTCACCATTTCCTGTTGGTACCCGGTGTCGGGGCGCAGGGCGGATCGTTGGAAGAAGTGTGCCGATATGGAATGAACAAACAATGCGGATTGCTGGTTAATTCCTCGCGTGCAATTATTTATGCGGATAATTCAGAAGCTTTTGCCGATGCCGCCAAAGCCGAAGCGCATAAAATACAGACGGAAATGGCCGCGTACTTGGCGGATTTTTTTGAGTTTGCGGAATAACCCATTTTCATAAATATATTTTTTTCGATAAAAAATCTTGGATGAATGAGAAATATTTGTACCTTTGCAGCCGGAAAATCAAATCGGGGTGTAGCACAGTTGGCTAGCGCGCCACGTTCGGGACGTGGAGGTCGGACGTTCGAGTCGTCTCACCCCGACTAAAAAGTCGCCTGTTGCCGGGTCTGAAAACCGGCGTTGGGCGGCTTTTTTATTCCCTGCGTTTTCTTGCATCCGGCTATTTATGGCAGTCGCTGCCCCGAATTTCCGCAAATAATTGTTACCGCAAAGCCATTTTTGTGGCCAATTTAGTTAATTAACATGAAATATAATTAATTAAAGGACTTCATTAGACACCCTTCACCGAAAATTCACTATCTTAGCAACATCAAAACACCCCCCGAAAAAAAATTAGATACTTATGGAATCAGTTTATCATGTACTTGGAACGATGTCGGGCACTTCGCTCGACGGATTAGACCTTGCGCTATGCCGTTTCCGAAAAACAGGCGGGCGTTGGAATTATCAGGTGATTGCAGCAGCGACATATCCTTATGACGAAGTGATGCGCACCAGATTGGCAAAAGCAATGGAACTGCCGGCATACGAATATGTGCAGTTGCATGCAGATTTAGGACATTTAATGGCCACTACTATCCGGACATTTCTTGCCCAGCAAACCATTATCCCCGATTTTATTGCATCGCACGGGCATACGGTCTTCCACCAACCGGCAATCGGGATAACTTCGCAAATCGGAAATGGCGCCGTAATTGCCTCACATACAGGCATTACAACCGTATGCGACTTCCGCAACAACGATGTGGCGCTGGGTGGACAGGGAGCGCCGTTAGTGCCTATCGGCGACGAATTGCTGTTCAGTAACTATGATGCCTGCCTGAATCTTGGCGGAATTTCCAATATCTCTTTCCGCAAGAATGATCGGCGAATTGCGTTTGATATTTCTCCCTGCAATATGGCGCTTAACTATCTGGCTAACAAATGGGGAATGGACTATGACCAAGACGGGAAAATTGCCCGTAGCGGAATCATAGATGCCACTCTGCTTAATGAGCTTAACGCTTTGGGATACTACCAGTTGAGTGGAGCAAAATCATTGGGGAAAGAATGGTTCGATGCAAAATTCCGGCCTTGCCTGGATGCATCACAACAACCGTTAAACAACCAACTGCGCACACTGACTGAACATATTGCCGTCCAGATAGCCAATGCCACCAATGACAACCAGGGCGAAACCATGCTTGTCACGGGTGGCGGCGCACACAATAAATTTCTGGTTGAACGCTTGCGGGATATCACAGGCAAAGATATTATTGTCCCAGATGATCAAACCATTGACTTCAAGGAAGCTATTATTTTTGCTTTTCTCGGCGTACTACGGATGCGGGGCGAAGTGAATTGCCTTTGCGACGTCACCGGAGCGAGCCGCGATAACTGCGGCGGCGCTATTTATGGAGGAAGATAAAATGACAAAAAAGCAAACATGATACGATGAAATCGTGTCATGTTTGCTTTTTATCTATGATTTGAATCCCGCACTTGGCAGGGATGATTGTTATACCCTCTTTTCTTTAATACGAGCTTTCTTGCCGGTCAGTTTACGCAAATAATACAGTTTTGACCTGCGCACTTTACCTACTTTGTTCAGGACAACGCTTTCAATAAACGGCGATTCGATGGGGAAAACCCTCTCCACACCAACATTTTCCGACATTTTACGAACCGTAAAACGACGCTTGTCGCCTTGTCCCGAAATACTGATAACAACGCCCCTGTACTGTTGGATGCGTTCCTTGTTCCCTTCCGTAATCCGATACGAAACAGTTATTGTGTCGCCACTCTTGAATGTGGGCAATTCTTTTTTCGTAGCAAAAGCTTCTTCTGCAACTTTAATCAAATCCATTGTTATAGTCCTTAAACTGTTATACTTAAACTAAATATCCGTAACGCGGGCAACCAGATTCGCCTCTAAATCCCGCAAAAGCGGATGCAAAGGTAAGGATTATTTGCGGGATAACAAAACATATTCCGCATTTTTTTTGCGTAAAAAATAAAAAAACGAAGCAATCCGCATTAATTTACTGAACATAAATAAATTACAAATATACTATTTTTATTCCACCAGCCGGTATTTTGCAATAGCCGTTTTAGCCGAGCACGCATTGAAATGCCACCACTCGGAGGTAATGGTCGTAAATCCGGCCTGCTGCATCACACGGCGCAACAACAGGCGGTTTTGCCATGCTTCGTTCGTGATTTTTCCGCTTTTAACCAGCGCTTCCTCGTTGTCCGTATTCGCTTCCATCCCGAAATAATCAAAGGGAGTGCCCATCGGTAAGGGTTGACCTTTCTTATCAATGATAGTCAAATCCACCGCCATGCCGTAGTTATGCCGTCCGCCTTTTTTATCGGGATTGGATACGTAATCGGTTTTGTCTGTGTTTTTTACCAAATCCCACATGTAGCGCTGAACGGCAACCGGACGGGCTGCGTCATAGACGAGCAGCGCGTATCCGGGACGTTCGCGGCGCAGATTTTGCTGGGCTTTTGCTAATTTACGGGCAGCATCGGGATGCAGCCAGGCTTTGGTAAGCCCCACATAAACAACTTTGCCCATGAAATTATTCGGCGTAGCATAGGCCAGATGGACGCGGATTGCAGTGTCGAGCGTCGTAACGTCCACAAAGCCTCTTTTGGACAGGATCGCATCCCAGTCTTCTGCCCCGCATACGAACGGAACGCAGATTAAGAGAAGTGATAAAATTCCCCTTTTCATTGATCTTCAAATTGTTACCTGTTCAACATCCATCGGTTGTTGCAGGAATACAGCCGCTGATTCGGAAAATTTAGCGGCCGATTCGGTTGTCAGAAAACGACAACAGCCTCTTTTTGTCAGCCGTTCATCCATTTCCGGATGGCGCAAGAGGTAGTCTTTCAGACTTGCAGCTACCCGGGCGCCTTGGGCAAACACCGTTATCCCTTCGGGCAAACATGCCTTAATTTGATTGATTAACAGGGGATAATGCGTGCATCCCAACAGAATGGTATCCATCTGCGTATCTTGTGCAAGCAAATTTCCGATGTTTTTGCGAACGAAATATGCAGCGCCCGGCGAATCGTATTCCTTGTTTTCAACGAGCGGCACCCACATCGGACAGGCTTCGCCGGAAACTTTGATGTTTGGAAACAATTTACTTATTTCCAATTCATAAGACCCGGAAGAGATCGTCCCCGGCGTTCCCAAAATACCGACATGTTTGGTACGGCTGATGGCATCCACCGCCTCCACCGTCGGACGAATTACGCCCAACACTCGCCGCGACGGGTCGGCGCTTCGTATCAGGTCATATTGCTGTATTGTACGCAATGCCTTAGCTGAAGCCGTATTACATGCCAATATCACCAATGGGCAACCGACGTCGAAAAGAAATGTGACTGCTTGCCGCGTGAATTGATAAACGACTTCAAAGGAACGAGTCCCGTAGGGCGTTCGGGCATTATCGCCCAAATAGATATAATCGTAGTCCGGCAGCAGTTCCCGAATTTTTTCAAAAATAGTCAGTCCGCCGTAGCCCGAATCAAAAATACCTATGGGCGATTCCACCTGTTTCTACTTTATTCCCAGTTTGGCCTTTACAAACGGAGTGGCATCAACAGCGCTACTGCCGGTATAGAGCAATATCTGCGGATTGATGATATAGGTATAACCTTTTTCATCGCCGACCTGCTTAATAGCTTTCTGAATTTTTTCTATCAGAGGGGCATACAGTTCTTCCTGCTTTTTTTGAATGTCCTGTTCGGCTACCGGAACGTAATTCTGAAGACGTTGGCCTAAATCTTCAATTTCCTGTTGTCTTCTCAGTTTAATGTTCTCAGTCAATGAGTCCTGTTGCGTCATGAAGTCCGAATACTTTTTCTGGTAATCGTCCTGCATGGTTTTGAACTCTCTCTGATACTGATCTCTCAAAGTCGCCATTTTTGTTTCGACGTCCGACAATTCCGGTAATGCACTTAATACTTCCTGGGAATTGACAAATGCAATCTTCACTTCCTGTGCACAAACGGCCAGTGGAAAGAACATACACAATAAAACTACTAATTTCTTCATTTTGTTATTATTTAAATTATTCTATTTTTGCGTGCAAATGTACGCATTTATTTTGAATATCCTAATTTCACGAGCACTTCATTGCTTATGTCAATTTTGGGCGAAGCGAAAATTATACTCATAGCCGAAGCGCGATCTACGACGGCCTGATAGCCTTTTTCTTCGGCTATCTCCTTGACTGCGTTGTAGATTTCGTCTTGAATCGGTTTCATCAGGCTGCTTCGTTTTTGATACAATTCGCCTTCGGCTCCGAAATATTTCCGTTTCAGGTCTTGCGCCTCCTGTTCCTTTTTCACGATTTCTTCTTCGCGTTTTGACTTCATTTCGGCCGAGAGAAATACCAGATCGCTCTGATATGTCTTGTACATATTTTGCGCTTCCTGCTGGAGCGCTTCTACTTCTGTTTGCCACTTTTTCGACAGTTGCGACAACTGTTCATTGGTCATTTCGTAGGCCGGAATATTTTTCAGAATATATTCCATGTCAATCAACGCAAATTTTTGCGCCATTGCTGTTACTGCAAAAAACAGCATCATTCCTGCAAATAAAATACTTTTTCTTTTCATATCCGTTCTGTTTTAATAGTTCCTATTTGTTCGTTTGACTGCAAAAATCATAGAGAGTTTCTTTCTATTAATCTTAAATTATGTCAAATTGCCGCTTGATTTAAAATTCCTGACCGAGGATAAAGTGGAAATGGCTACCTCCTTTTTGGCTCTGGCCATAGGGCGTATCAAATCCATATCCCCAGTCAATACCCATCAATCCGATCATCGGGAGGAAGATACGCACACCGACGCCGGCGGAGCGTTTCAGGTCATAGGGCTTAAATTCGCCGACCGTCCCCCAGGCATTCCCGGCTTCTGCAAACACTAATCCGTAGATGGTGGACGAAGGCTCCAGGATGAACGGATAACGCAATTCCATAGACAGACGCGAATAGGCGTAGCCATAGGGTATATAATAGTTTTGCATACCCGACAGGGATCCATTGTCATAACCGCGCAGGGCGACAATTTCCTTTGCATAGTCGTAGCCGCTGTAGCCCGACATTCCGTCGCCGCCGACTTCAAACGTTTCAAAGGGCGAAATCTTGTTCTTGTTGTAATAGCAGAGGAAGCCGTATTCAACGCGCGACATTAGTACGGGCGTCCGCTTCGGGCCGTTGTTCTGGGGCAGTGGCGCCAACGGGAAAAATGTTTTTGCCTGAAATTTCCATTTGTGGTATTCAACCCATTTATGCTTGATGCCCAAGTCTGTAACGTTCGCATAATCTATATTGTCAAAGAGTGAATAAGGAGGCGTCAGCGACGTGGAAAGCACAAACGACGAGCCATAGCGCGTATAAAGCGGATTATCAACGGAACTGCGCTGCAGCGACAAGTCTAAACTGAGTTTATTGGATTTACCGGTTGAAATGATGAAATAATCGTAATTTTTCATCATATACAACTGATAATTAAGTGTTGCCATGAAATAAAAATAATCATCCGGCCAGTTCATCCGTTTACCATAGCCAAGAGAGACACCGACGACCTGCATGTATTTGCTTGGGTCATAGGCATTTTCATACAACGAACTGCCGTAAGCACTGTTGTAGCCACTATAATAACTGCTGTAGTATGGATAACCATAACTGTACAAATTGTTGTATAAGTTACTGTATTGCTGGCTGTAGAAACGACTGTTGATCCCCGTAATTTTGGAATAGTAGGCGCTGACGGAAAAGGTATTCGGCCGTTTGCCACCAAACCACGGGTCAAGGTAAGAAATACTGTATGACTGGTAATATTGGGCGCTGGCCTGCCCGCTAATTGTCAGCGTCTGTCCTTCGCCTTGCGGAATGATGCCACGGTACGTATTAGGATGCAGGAAATTCTTCATTGAGAAGTTAGTGAATTTCAAGCTCAACTTACCGATGACACCCGTTTGTCCCCAGCCGGCGGAGACTTCCACTTGATCGTTAGCTTTGGAAACCAGGTTATAACGGATATCCACCGTTCCGTTTTCCGGATTGGGAATCGGTTCGGGATTCATGTTTTCCGGATCGAAATGTCCTGTTTGTGCAAGTTCGCGGGAGGAACGAATGATGTCTTCGCGACTGAACAACTGGCCGGGTTTGGTGCGTAACTCCCGCCGCACGATGTCTTCATACAGACGATCATTCCCGCTAATCACCACTTTGTTGATAGTAGCCTGCGTGCCTTCCTGAATACGGATCTCCAGCGAGATGGAGTCGTTGCTCACATCCACTTCCACGGGGTCGGCTGAAAAGAACAGGTAGCCGGTATTCAAATAAAGGTTGGAAACGGCGTCGTCGTCGTCCCTCAGGCGTTCCAACAGTTTTTTCTGGTTGTAAACTTCGCCCGGCTTCATGTTCAGCAACATGCTCAACTGTTCGGAAGGATATTTGGTGTTGCCAACGAAACTTATATCTTTAATGTAGTATTTCTGGCCTTCGTCCACCTTCAGATGGATGGATACGTATTTATCGTTAACAGGCTCAATGCTGTCCGAAACCAGGATAGCATCCCTATAGCCAAACTCATTGTATTTATCTATCAGGTTTTTCTTGTCTTTTTCATATTCTTCGCTTGTAAACTTTTTCGTGCTGAACAATTCAAGAACGCTGGTTTTCAACCGTTTTCTCAGATCAAATTTTTCATTTGTCTTTTTCATGGCTTTTTTCAACGTGAAATCATTTACTGCTACGTTGCCTTCAATAAAGATCTCCTGGATCTTCGTTTTTTTGTTTTTTTCTATGTTAATGTCCACAATGACTTCACCTTCTTTGCTCAGGTTGTCTTTCTGGACGATTTCTACTTCGACATTTTTAAAGCCTTTGTCATCGAAATATTTTTTTATCAGCGTTTTAGCCCTGTCTTCCACATTCGGGGTAATGGTATGACCTTTCCGGAGGCCGAGTTTGGATTCCAAATCCTCACGCTCCCCTTTCTTGACGCCGTTATAATGGATTTCAGAGATGCGCGGGCGTTGTTTTAACTGGATTTCCAACCATACTTTGTCATCTTTCATGCGGGTCGCCACGATTTTCACATCGGAAAAAAGTCCCTGTTTCCAGAAACGTTTGACGGCGTCCGTCACTTCGTCGCCCGGCACGCTGATGACGTCGCCAACCGAAAGGCCGGAGAATCCTATCAGTACATAATCCTCATAATTCTTGACGCCCGTCACCTTGATGTCTGCTATCGTGTAGTGTTTAGGCTCCAACGAGTACGAGATGACCGGCACTTCGTCCGGTGGAATCGTGTCCGTTCGCAACGTATCAATTGTCGTCGTTAAAACATTAGGCAACGGAAGTACCGGCGATTGTACTTCGTTCGTCTGCGCGTATCCTGCCCCGACCACGATTGCCGTCAGGACAATCAACAAGCGTATTTTTTTATACATATACATCTATTACGTTTATCAATTTAATTGCTCGCTTGTCTTACCAAAACGCCGTTCGCGTTGCTGGTAATACAAGATTGCTTTATAAAATTCTTCTTCTTTGAAATCCGGCCAATACGTATCCGTAAAATAGAGTTCGGTATAAGATAATTGCCATAACAGGAAATTACTGATACGTTTTTCTCCACCTGTGCGGATCAGCAGGTCCGGATCGGGCATCCCGTCCGTTGTCAGACAGCGTGCAAACACGTCTTCCGTTATCTGTTCGGGCGTTATTCGCCCGGCTACGGTTTCGCTTGCCAGCAATCGCGCCGCATTGCTTATCTCCCATCGGGACGAGTAACTCAACGCCAGCACCAACGTGGTGCCTGTATTGAACGACGTTTGTCGGATACATTCCTCCAACGTCAATCGCACAGGTTCCAGCAAACGCTCCAAATCACCGATGGCCAACAACCGGATGTTATTCTTCATCAGGTCGGGCGTCTCACGATGAATAGCCGTCACCAACAAAGCCATCAACGCCTGCACTTCTTCGTCCGGACGATGCCAGTTTTCCATCGAAAATGTATAGACAGTCAGGTAGTTCAGATGAATAGCCGCGGCCGCTTCTACTACCTTGCGCACGGAAACCACTCCTTCGCGATGTCCGGCGCTACGGTCTTCGCCCCGCGCTTTCGCCCAACGTCCATTCCCATCCATAATAATTGCCACATGTTGCGGCAATCGGTCTTTATCTATATTATCTATCAGCGACTTACTCATGTTAAGTCTAAAATGATATATTTTTTGCATTGTTACATGTCCGGTTCCGGGGACCAAAATCCCACGTGACGGACAACATCCAGGACGAATACCAGTCCCGGTTTTTCCACATACTGCTGTTCAGTCCGTAAGGATCGTCCAGCAACCGGTTGCTTTCGTCCGTTACATCCAAATTGTCTCCGAATAACTTACGAACCGAAAATTCCAGCCCAATATTAATTCTGTTTTTCAACTTATATTTGATGCCTACTCCCACCGGAATGTGCATACTTACCATTGTTTCATTGCCGGGTGCAATCGTTGCACCGGCGCCCAGCAACAGATAAGGCGAAATGCGTTTGGTATTCAGGTAAGCAAATTTATCACTGTATGGGAAAAAATTAAATTCATATTGCCCCCCCAATTCAAACAGATTTCGCTCAAACGAAGCCTGCGCCTGCCCGGGAAATACGTTCGACAGTCCGTTCGTACTTCCTGATACTTTCGCCCATGCCAATTCTCCCTTAAATGCCACACGGAAATTGGCATTATAACGGAATACGACGCCCAATCCCGGATTTAATCCTTTCAGGATGGCCGTTTTATTTGCATCGCCCATATAGTTGGCAACGCCTGCCATTCCTCCGATTTCATACAAGTATTCCTGTGCATAAAGTGCAGGAATACAGGCAATCAATACAAGAACGACACGACAGCGCCGAAAAAAAGTAGCAGACATATTTTATAATTTTATTATCCTGTATCTCTTCTTCTAACGAGAAAAGCCTCTTAAAATTATATCTACGCCTACTCTTTAAATCCTAAACGGTTGATACGCCCCCGCCATAATTCATTCAACATATCCGTATTTGTCTTTTCTTTTCCGCCGAAAAGAAGCATATACTGCGCCTCGTCCACCAGAAACGACGCATATCCACGTGGCTGAAACGTTTCCGGCAAGATTTTCGCCGAATCCGTCAGTACCCATGAAATTCCTTTATCATAAGAGACATACATGTCTCTTGTCGCTTCGTTCGAGGCATTTATTCCACCTATCATATAGAAACAATCGTCATAGGAGGCCACCATAACGCCTTCTTTCTGCTCAAAATAAGAAGTGCCTTCTTCTGTCAAACTGACCCACGACAGGCCGTTCATCGTATCCCATGCCATATTACTCAACTGTCCGTTCCGATCTTTTCCGGCAACCACCATCCGGTGCGGGTAATATCCGGAAACATAACTCGCACTTCCAAAGCCAGTTACAGGAAATACGGAAGGCGTTTCCACTCCTGTTTGCCACTGCATAGCCGTATCCATGGCAGCAAACGACAACACATTGTCATCCTTGACAATAGCCGTCAATATCGCAGAGCGTTCCACCTGTTCGGCAGCAGGAAGCGTACCCAACAACGCCACGATTGACGGCGTTGACCCAACAATGTCCCAAGTCAGTCCGTCCGACGATTGGTAAAGAACGCCATCCGACGAAGGAAGATATAATTTACCGTTATATTCAGTCAATTGCGACAGAACGCCCGATTGCGGAAATCCTTCCGGTGATTCGGGCGACCATGTGACGGCGTCTGTCACAGGCGAACGATACAGGACAATGCCGCTCGACTCCTTCACATACATCAAATAGTCGCCATTCCATGCGATCACTTTCTGATCCCGTATGGTTTTGCCCTCCGGAAGGGGTGATGAGCAACGCACCCATTCCACTGAGTCCGGTTTTTGCTGATGTACATTCAGGGAAGCAAGATAGGTTTTTATTTCTTTTTTGTCGTACGATTCGATGATAAAACGCACGGGTGCGGAGAAATCAATGGAATCGGAGCCATTCCACTCAATGGATTCCTGCGTAGCTTCCGGATAGATTTTGATGGAAGACACGTAGCCGAGCACAAATTCTACCGTACACACCACCTTGCGGTCAATGACTGTCCCATAAGGCATAGAATCTCTATTGAAAATCAACCCATTGACCTGGTCAATGGTGAATACAACGTCGCTTAATCCCTCAATGGAATCGTTCGACAAGGCAAAAGACTGTATCTGGCAATTGGATAAGTTCCATTCGCTTACAGTCACGTCTCCCAAGCAGGATGACAACGCCGTAACGATACATCCGGCTATCCATAACAGACATTTATTTTTCTTCATTCACACAATTCTAATTTCGCATCAAGCGCACAAAAGTATAAACAATTTTTACTTCTCGCACTATTTTGTTCTGATATTTATATAATTTTAATTTCTGCACACTGATTTGTTTATAAATCCTTACGCACATAAATTGTCCAAACCGATGCTTCCGACGAAGCGGAATAATTGTCGGGACAGGTCGTAGTGCACTTCCATTCTATGTTATTACTCAAATGAATATCAGCTGCTTTAACGCCATTTCCTAACCTGACGGGAGCTGTTTCAATCCAAATTTCATCCCAAATACCCGCCACAAGAAAACTCTCATGTAGCCGTGCACCGCCTTCTACCAACAATGAAAAAAGTTTTCGTTCGTACAAGGCATCCAGCACCTGTGGAACAACCTCTGCGGTGAAATCTGTCGTGATATATTCCACATTCGCTCTACTGACAGCTTCCCGTTCCGTAAATACGAGTGTTCGCACTTCACCGTCCAACAAATGACTGTCGGTGGGAATCCGCAAACGGCGATCCACTACCACCCGCACCGGCGAAACACCCGACCAGTGCCGTACTGTCAGGAACGGATTGTCAAGCAATGCGGTACGGGTACCTACCATGATGGCCGACACTTCCGAACGTGACTTATGCACCAACCGGCGTCCGGCCGGCGTGGACAACTGTACAGGTCCCCCACCAGATGCGTTGTTACGAAACCGGTCAAGAAAACCGTCTGCACTCTGCGCCCATTTCAAAATCACATACGGACGTCGCTGTGTATGCGCCATGATAAAGGAACTGTTCAACAGTTTCGCTTCGGCCTCCATGACGCCGGTAACTACTTCAATACCTGCTTCGCGCAACGTCGCTACGCCGCGCCCCGATACCTCCGGAAACGGATCCAGGCAACCAATCACGACGCGCGGTATCCGTTTCTTGATGATCAACTCCGTGCAGGGCGGCGTTTTCCCGAAATGCGAACATGGTTCCAAGTTTACATACAGCGTCGCATCCTTCAGCAGCCGCTCGTCGCGCACCGACAAGATAGCGTTCACTTCAGCATGAGCCGTTCCGTAACTCCGGTGGTAACCCTCGCCAATGATTTGTCCCTGTCTGACGAGCACAGCCCCTACCATCGGATTCGGCGCTACGGCTGTCCGTCCGGATTTCGCCAGTTCGATGCACCGCGCCATGTATTTTTTTTCCGTATCCATTTTGCATTTCCTTATTTTTTCATACTTTTGCATGTATGAAAGAAACAGTCGCCCATATTCAGAACTCGCTGGAAAGCCTGTATCCGCCGGAAGACATACGGTGCCTCACGCGGTGGATACTGGAAAAGGTCTGCGGACTTTCTCCACTTCAGCAAATCCGCTGCAAAGATACACAAATATCTTTTGCCAAAAAAATGTCTGTACAAAATATTGTGCAAAGGCTTGCCAAAGGCGAACCCATACAATACATTTTCAGGGAAGCGGAGTTCTATGGGCTGATATTGGAAGTCAATCCGTCAGTGTTGATACCGCGTCCCGAAACGGAAGAATTAGTCGTTCTTGCGCATGAACGTCTTTGCGACCGACAATCGTCCGGCCACCTGCGGATACTGGACCTGGGGACAGGCAGCGGCTGTATAGCCGTGAAACTGGCGAAATGCCGGCCGGAGGCGGAAGTGTATGCGGTGGACATTTCAGAACCCGCGCTGGAAACAGCTCGTCGAAACGCCTGCCGGAATGATGTTTCTGTGCATTTTTTGCAAGCAAATATCCTGGCGGATGAATGGACAGCGGAGCTACCGGATTTTGACCTTATAATCAGCAACCCACCTTACGTGAAAGAGAGCGAACAGGCCGACATGAATCGGTGGGTGCTGGAACATGAGCCACATACGGCATTGTTTGTACCTGACAGCGATCCATTGCTGTTTTACAGGGCGATTGCTGTTTTGTGTGAAAAAAAACTGGCGAAAAACGGCTTGCTTTGCGTGGAAATCAATCCGGCGTGCAGTGACGAAATCGCCGGAATGTTATCCCGAAAAGGTTTCCGCGCAGAACAACAACGCGACCTTTCCGGAAAGGAACGATTTATAATAGCAACAAAATGAAACTACGAAACGAACCCGAACTGATGTTTATGGCGTCATCATATTGCTCTGTAGCAGAGCGCTGTGTACATGACGTGCGCGCCAAATTAATGGCATCCGGCGCTTCGCCGGATGTAGAAAAACGTATCATTGACCGCCTGAAAAAAGACGGTTTTATAGATGAAAACCGTTATTGCCGGAGTTTTGTGCGAGATAAGTTTCGCCTGAACCACTGGGGACGCATCAAGATCGGTTATGAACTGAGAGCGAAAAGAATAGATGCCGACACCATTGCCGAGGCTATCCGCGACGAGATTGCTGACGACGACTATGAAGCCACTCTGATGGAACTGCTGAAAGTAAAAAAATCATCCGTCAAAGGACAGTCCGCGCAAGATATATTCTCAAAACTCTGCCGTTTTGCCGCAGGACGTGGATTTGAAGAGTCTCTGATTGTCCGTTGTGTAAAAACGATACTCCATGATTCAGACTCTACGGAAACTGTGGAATGAAGCCACGCAGTTATTTTATCCCGAATACTGCATCCTCTGCGGACGATTGCTGATAGCAGACGAACGGCAAATCTGCCTCCATTGCCTTTTCGACCTGCCGCGCACGCACTACCACGGGCGCACCGACAGGCCGATGGAATCGCTTTTTTCCGGATTCCCGCAGGTGAAAGACGTCTTTTCCTTCCTGTTTTTTGAAAGGGAAGGGACTGCACAAACCTTGATTCATTCCTTTAAATACAGGAATAATAAATATTTAGCTGAAGCCCTGGGCGAAATCGCCGGTACAGAAATGCGTGCTGACGGATTGTTTTGCGATGTGGATTGCCTGATTCCCGTACCGCTTCATCCGAAAAAGAAACGGATGCGCGGCTACAACCAATCCGAATGGATCGCAAAAGGCATCGCCAACGTTTATCAAATTCCTGTTTATGAAAAGGCCGTCACAAGACGTGTCTATACGATGAGTCAAACACGCAAGACCACTTATGACCGCCGCCTGAACGTGGAAAAAATCTTCGCCGTGAACGACATGCAAATACTTGCCGGACAACATGTTTTGCTGATAGACGATGTCATTACTTCCGGCGCTACCACAACTTCCTGCATTGAAGCTTTGACGGTCGTGCCAGACATCCGCATCAGCGTGTTTTCATTGGCTTTTGCAGGAAGTTGATAAAATTTGATCTATCTTTTTTGTACGAATCATTTAGCCACCAGCACTACCCCGCTTATAATCAGGAACACCCCGATCCAGCGGGAAATGGGAATTGCCTCGTGAAACACATAAATGGAAGCCAGCATCCCGAAGATATAACTGATACTAATCATCGGATAGGCTGCCGAGAAGTCAAAGTGTTTCAGGATATAAAACCAGATCAGCGAGCCTGCAACCATGGATATTCCCGAAGCGGACAAAGGCCAGTTCCAGAATATATCTTCCTTGATGAACTGCCAGGCAAAGCGGGGTTTGTGCATCCTCGCCATGGCGAATTTGAGAAATATCTGTCCGCTTACGAGGAACAGGGACTGGACGGTGGAAAGCATCAGGAGTTTGAACATTGCGACAGAAGTATAAAAGTGTGAGACTTGTTGTTATGGTGATTATAAAACAAAATGCGCTTCACGGGACGAACGGTCTCGCTCCCGTTCGTCAGCAGATGCGCCGGAATTCGTCCATTGCGCAGACAGACAGCAGCAGCATACACGCCAAGTGCGGAAGCCGTAAACGACTGCCCGAAAAGATGTTTGTACTGGACGACAGGACAGTCGGCCAACAGATGCGCAATGGTCTCATGATAAGGCGCATCGTTTGCCGGATTATGGTCTATGCCAACCATCACGGCGTCAATATCGGTTATGGAACAGCCGGCCTGCGCAAGCAACCCGTTCAGCGCTGCCTGCATTCGATTGGGCGTAGGACGATACATCGTTTCAATGCCATTGATTTCGCACATCGTCCGCTCGTCACGTTCTGCACAAAGCGCCATACTTACAGCAACTTCGGATGCAAAACACCACTGCTTGGGCGTGACATCGGCGCCATAGTCCGTAAAATTCCACAACCCTGTGCGCGAAAGAAACACATGATAGTCGGACGTCAATTCGTCATAGCCGCCGACTAAGGCCGTCCGTATCCCGTGTTGCCGGAACTGCAGAAAGGCGTCAGACAAGGCATGGTCGAACGCTACGCCGCGATGCACATAGGTGTTGTTGTAGCCATGGCACTTCAAATCAATGGCAATCAGGGAACTGATGATATTGTGAGTGGACTGCATGAAAAAGGTGGGCGGGAGGCACTGTTCTCCATTTTCCTTGATGGCATAAAGAAATTTTTCTGTATTTTCAATACATCCCAGCCCTGTGCCGCTGATGATAGCGTCGGGCATGGCAATATGCGCATCACTAAGCGCTATCCGTGCGGTTATTGTAGCTCTTTTCAACAGATTACACATCCTGCGCGAGAGGAGTGGCGACAAGTATTCCGAAAATTTCGGGTCGTTTGACATCACAAGCCTTTCGTTGTGCATGACAGGCCGATCCCACCAATCGTCGCAGAGCGGCTGCTGGGCGGATATGTGTGTTGCAGATTGAATATAGACAGCCATTTCCGTTTATATTTGAGATAAGACAATAGCCGACGTGTTTCCTCCGAAGCCAAAGGCATTGGAAAGAATGTGACGGACAGGCCGTAGCGGCGTCGGGTTGGTGACAGGCGAAAAGGAATGTTCTTCTATCCGGTTACGGAAATTCGCCTGCACCGGCAATACGCCGTCACGCATAATTAGCAGCGAGATAACGGCTTCAATGCCGCCTGCTGCGCTGGTCGTATGCCCGATATAGCACTTGACGGACGAAACGGGCGGTATATTGTCGCCAAAAAGGCGCATGATCGCGATGCCTTCAGTGAGATCATTGTTAGGCGTGCCTGTACCGTGCGCATTGAGATAGTCAATGTCTGCAGGTGTCAATCCCGCCCGTTCGATAGCTCCCTTCATGGCTAAGTAAGCGCCTTCGCCCTCAGGCGACGAAGCCGTCTGATGATAGGCGTCGCAGGCATTGCAGTAGCCGGTTACTCTGCCGATAGGCGTCACACCTCTCCGTTGAACGCTGCCGGCCGATTCCATGACGATATAACCTGCGCCTTCACCCAAATTGATGCCTGCACGGTCGCGGTCGAACGGTTTGCATATCTCTGTATCTAATATTTTCAGCGTATTGAACCCGTTGATATGATAGCGAGAAAGACATTCGCAACCACCGGCGACGACGATGTCGGCATGGCCTTCGAGAATCAGGTCGGCGCCCGTCATGATGGCGTTGGCCGACGATGAGCAGGCCGTCACAATCGTTGAAACCCGCCGAAACCCACCGAAAAAATCAGCAATCTGTTCCGTACACGCTCCGCAGTCAATCAGGCGAACATAGTCATTTTTCGTATCGGTATAAAGGAAATCATCGTACATGATTTCTACCTTATCCATTCCCCCGACAGTGATGCCGGAAAGAAACGTCAGGTTTCGTGCATCTTCACTGTTCAATTGCGCTTGCTGCATGGCTTCGTCCACCGCCGGAATAGCAAGCAGCGAGGATCGGATGTATGCCTCTTCCGGTGGAATACGGAGCAACGCTTTCATCTCAACATCGCTATAACCCACTTCCCCGGAGGGCAGATCACGGTGCACGGTCTGTACATAGCGAACAGACCCCAATCCCGATTGCTGTTTCTTCAGGGCTTCCCATGTCGTTTCCTTGCCTATACCAAGGGCGGAAACCATACCTGCACCGGTGATATATACCTCCTTCCCGTTCATTCTATATTAATGTATAGCAACTTTTATTTGGTTCGGTTTGCGACAATATATTCGGCCATCGTGCGGATGGAACGGAAAATCGCCTTCCCTTCGTTCGGGTCTTTCAGTTTGATGCCGTAATTTTTTTCCAGCAACACAATCAGTTCAAGCGCATCAATGGAATCAAGTCCCAATCCTTCGCCAAACAGTTCGCTGTCGTCGGAAATGTCGTCCGGCGTCATTCCCTCAAGGTTCAACACTTTGATAATTTCTTGTTTCAGTTCTACTATTAAATCGTCCATATTTTATTTATTAAATTATTATTCGCTGTAAAGATGATTCAGATGGCTGTATGTCAATAATATATCTTTGTTTTCGCCTGCTACGCAAAGCATCATCAGCACATCCGCCTCGCCGCCGGAAACTTCTATCCAACCGACCAGCGCCTGTTTCATTCCGGCCGCAAAGATACTGTTTTGAATGATTTCTACCATATTTTCTGCCTGAAAACGTGGCAAAACATAAAAAGAAGTCTCTCCGTGAATCTTGTGCCGAATAGCAATTTCGCCCGTTACAATGTTTGGCAGTGTATAGACAAATATCGCCGGACTGGGGAAATAATTTTCCTGATCGCGGATAGTTTCGTAATAGGCGTTGTCGGCTATGAGCGACGAAGCGCTGTTGAAAAGGATCACGCCCGTATCTTCCTTGGGCTGTTCACGGTCGCAATCGCCGAACAACATTTCTGCAGCCAGGAAACCGGCTTTAGACAGGGTGTCCATCTTGAAAAACTTACGGTAGTCGGGATCGAGTTTTTCGTAAAGCGCCAGCAGCAAATTTTCCACATGACCCGGTTTTTCCGAAAAAGCAAAGATATCTTCCCCATCCCGTCGGACATAATCGTTACGAATCCGCACATACTGTTTGATATAAATTTTCTCCATTGCCTGTCTTTTATGAAAGTGAATACAAAATGGAGGCATTGCATCCGCCGAAACCGGAGAGCATATTGACGCACCGCTTGCGCGTTGTTCCGGTACATTTATCAGCGACTCGAATGGGATGCGTAACGCCGGATGTTTCAAATCCATACGTTTTCAGCACAACGCCTTCCCGCAACGCATGAGTAGCAATGATGCTTTCCAGCACGCCAGCGCAACCCAGCGTGTGGCCGAAATAACCTTTGAGGCTATTCACCGGCACTTGGTTCAATCCGGCTCGTGTTAAAGCCACCGCTTCCATCTCGTCATTATAGATCGAGGCTGTCCCGTGCGCATTTATAAAGGCCAGTTCGTCGGCCGATATGCCTTCAAGCGTTTTCTGCAGAGCCAGGAAAGCGCCTTCACCTGTACGCGACGGTCCGGAGATATGGTTAGCATCGTTGCGGATAGCGCCGGCGCTCAGGACGATTTCACCGTCACGCGGCCGGGGTTCATTCGTCATGATGATGGTAGCGGCTGCTTCACCGATGTTCAGGCCATTGCGTCCGGCATCGAAGGGTTTGCAAATTTCTGCGGAAAGCGCCTTGAATGACTGAAATCCGGAGATGATAAACCGCGAAAGCGTATCCACTCCAACAACAATTACGCAGTCATACAATTCGGCATCAAGGGCGCGTTTGGCCGTCAGCAAGGCGGTTGCGCCGGAAATGCAAGCGTTGGAAACGACCCGTGGCGTGTTGTTGTTGCCGAAAAATCCGGCAATTATTTCAGCCGAACGCCAGAGATAAATTCGCTCTTTTTCATACTCTTTCGCTTCCTCTGCGTCTAACAGGAAAATATTTCCCTTAGTCGTGGACAGAATAAACAACACGCCGGGATCAGATGCATCTATGCACGTGTTTTCCAACGCATTTGCCACCGACACGATGGCGGCTTTTTCCAGTTTGGTATAACGGTTGTCTAAACGGAACCATTCGGGAGGAGGAAGCAGTTTATAAAAAGCGTTTTCCAGCAATATTCCGTCAATAACGGAAGCGACAAACGGTTCCGGCAATCCGAAAAGCCCCTCATAACGGGTCAGTCCACTGATGCCTTGCTTCACCTTACTGAAGTTCTCCAATGTTGTCATTCCTAAGGCAGACAGGATATTATCGCTTACAATCGTCGTCATAACAAATGATATTTTTTCTTCCAATTTTCGTAAAACGGCGGGTTGTTCCACACCAGCTGAAATTCCTTATCTAAGAAAACCTGTGTGGAAGAACCCGTTGCAATCAGGCTATCGTCTTCCGGCAATCGGATTTCATAATCAAAGATGATTTTGGCGGACGGCACGTTCCGATAGGTGATGTCCACACGCGCATGTTGCCTGTAAAGCAATGGTTTGCAGTACCTGAAATTCAGTTCCACTAACGGCGCATAATAGCCATTTTCAATATAACTGAGGTAACTCAGTCCGTATTCTTTCCCGAAAGCCTCCCGTGCATCTTCAAAATAAAGCGCATAAGAGCCATGCCATACAATGTTCATCGAGTCCACTTCGCTGAACCTGACGTCAATTTCTTTTGACGTCTTCAACAGGATATCATTATTTATTTTCATAGTCCTGACTGTGCATATCCGTTAAAAATATTTTCATATCACAGGCGGCGATCAACTCGCCTCCGATTTCAACTTTTGTTTCAACTAATGATGTAGAAAATACATCTTCGCGAATGATGACCGTTGTTTCCAACTGTTCGCCGACGAGAGGATTCCGGAAAATCTCCATGTGCTTAATCATCCCTACAAACCCGATTTTGATGTTCCCGTCCCGATGCGCTTCTGTCTTTTCCTCATATCCCATCCGTGCGGCGCACGTCTGGGCGATGTTTTCTATCAGCCCCGTTTCTTCCATGCGCCCATTGGTGCAGAAGGGGCTGCCTTCCCTGACCATATAAACTGTCTTCCCTCCGCCCCGCGAGTAGTGCGTCAGCCTGTCCACCAGGATAAACGGCGGACGTTGCGGTAACAGTTCAGTAATAGATATATCTTTCATCTTTTTATCTTTATGTCAATCTCAAGTATTCCCACAGGGGGCCTTTTCTGCCACGCTTACGCAGTACTTCCATCATCGGCGACTGCTCGTCGTCGGGAAAAATCCACCGCTGTCCCGTTGCTCTCGCTCGAGGCCTTATGGTCTCAGCGTCAATGGCTTTTGATACATAATAGACCGGACTGATCAGTTCGGCGGGCGACTGGATAAGTCCTTCTTCCAGCGCAATATTGCACAACTTCGTCTGGGGATAAATTCTCATTCCGACATAGGGGAAAAAGAGGGTCGTCCCGAGTTGTCCGGAACGGCTGAAGGTTTCGTTCAGTGTTTCGTCCGTTTCTCCATATCCGCCAAGAATCAGGAAATGAGCATAGAAAATACCCATTTTTTCGCAAAGCAGGCTTTGTTGCCGAATGTCGTCAAAGCGGAATTGTTTGTTGTAGTTCTCCAATTGCTTGTCGGACAGCGAATCTGTTCCAAACTCAACATGTGTCAGTCCGGACTGCCGGTAGAGCGCCCATTCTTCGGGCGTAAGGCCGGAGGGCGAAAAATACGCACCCCACCGGATATCCACCTTGCTCTCAATCAACCGACGGGCTAATTCTTCGTTGTATTCCCTGTGGATATTGAAAAGAGAATCTGTAAAGAAAAGATAAGAAATCCCTTTGGAAAAATAAAGTTCTTCAATGTTGTGCACAACCATTTTTGCATCAAGCGTACGTACTTTTCGCCCGTCAATCAGCGGATAACTGCAATAAATACACCGGTACGGACAACCGCGTTTGGTCTGGATATTCAACATACCGCCTTTTTTCCAGTAATATTCTACCCAGTCGCTTTCAACATGCAGTTCAGGGCTGGAGATGAAACAGTTATGCTCATTTATGCGGATCGAACCGTCAGGCAAACGATAAACTAATCCTTCGATGTCTGCCGGAGAAACTCTGTTTTCCAGGCATTTAATTAACTGCTCAAGAGTTGCCTCGCCTTCGCCTTTGACGGCATAATCGGGACAAAGTTCATTAAATATCAGTTCGGGGAAAACGGCAAAACCCGCGCCACCCAATACAATGGGCGCTCGCGTATTTTCCCGTGCAATACGCATGATTTCCCTGTAGTGGGAGATAAATATATTTTCCGCATACAAATGCGTTGAATCGTCAAAATTACGCAACGAGATCCCAACAAGCATAAAGTTTTTGTTGCGGAGAAATTCGGCAAAAGTCTCATAGTTCTCCAGATTGAAATCAAATACTTCAATCTCATAATCAGGAAAATGAACTGACAAATAACTTACTAAATAGGAAATCCCCAGCGGATAAACCGGATAGGGGATCCGGTAGTTGTTGGCCGAAATCAATGCGATAGACTTTTTCATAGGCGAATCAGTTCCAAAAATCATAAAAGTTAAACCATTGTTCGGGATACATCTTTACTATCCGCTCCAGTTCCCTGACATACGTTCTGAGCATTTCGCCAACTTTTGCCCGCATCGTCCCTTCGCTGTCCGCTAACGATATGGGCACCACGTGAATGCGATAGAGCGATGCGGATATTTTCAGAACGAAAAGCGCCATTACCGGCACCTTCATCTGTAGCGCCAAGGCAAATGCACCGACAGGAAAATCGGCCTTCCCTCGCAGGAAGTCACATTCAATACTCTTGTTGCTGCCAAAACTCCGGTCGCATGGCATGCTGACCACTTCGCCCTTTGACAGGGCGTCGTGGATGCTGAAAAGGTGGGACATGTCGTCCGTTACGGGTACGAGCCGTATGTTATTGCGGCTCAGGACACGCGAACGATTCCGCTGTACTTCTTTGGCTTCATTCCCGTATATCAAACAGTTAATAGTTTTTTTCGTCTGTTTCAGCAGGTAACCGCATAATTCCGGATTGCCTACGTGCGAAGTAGCAATAATACAGCCTTGCGGATCGTCAAGCATCGGAAGGAATAAGTGATTATCCGGATTTTCTACACGAAAAATGTCCTGTTGTCCGGCATAGACAGCAAAACGATCTAATAACGCCTGGCCAAACAGGAAATGGTTACGGTAAGTCTTCAGGAACGACCGGAAGGGCGAATATCCATGCTGTTTGCGGAAATAGCGGTATATCGCCAGATAGCCTTTTCGCCGGAAAAGCATGTAGAAGGGAACAATAAAAACCAGCAGGGCGTATCCCACCCGCACGTTTACGATCGTAAACGTGAGTTTCAATGCTTTTTGTCCAATCGTATGCCCGCCCGTTACGCCTTCCCAGTCTTTTGCTTTTTTTACCATAAGTCGTTATGCATTGACTTTGGCGTCAATGTAGTTGTAAAAATCTTTGACGGTAAGCACGTTCCCCATTTCTTCCGGTTTTATTTTAAACCCAAACGTTCTTTCCACTACTACGACAATATCAACAAAATCCAGACTGTCAAGCCCTAAGTCTTCCCTTAGCCTTGCTTCTTCCGTAATTTTATCCGTTTCGATTTCCATATCTTCCGTAAGGAAATGATTGACGAGCGATTCTATTTCTCTTTTTTCCATCATTATTTTATTTATAATATTTTCCTAAAATTAATGTACTGTTTGTCCCTCCAAAACCAAAGGAATTGGAGAGCGCTGTTTCAATCTGCTGTTCCTTCGTCTGTTGCAGGATGTGCAACGAACGGGAATATTCGTCAGGCGTTTCAAAATTAATATTTGGCGCCATGAATCCGTGCTGCATCATCAATAACGAATAGACGGCTTCGCTTGCTCCGGCCATCCAGCACTCGTGTCCTGTCATGGATTTGGTCGAACTGACAGGCGTCCGGAGTGCACCAAAGAGTTTGCCAAGCGCAATTGCCTCGCTTGTATCCCCTTGCGGGGTAGAGGTGGCGTGGGCATTGATGTAATCAATATCGCCTGCTTTCCGTCCGGCGTCAGTCAGTGCGCGTTGCATCGCAATGAGCGAGCCTTCGTCGCTGGCTTGCGACACCGGACTACCGTTGGACGAAAAACCATAACCCAACACTTCGCCATAAATGGTGGCGCCACGTTGTATTGCATGTTCTTCGGCTTCTATGATCAGGCTGGCCGCGCCGCCGCTTGGCACTAACCCGTCGCGTCCGGCGTCGAACGGACGGGATGCCTTTTCCGGGGCATTTACCCGCTTTGAGAAAACATTCAATCCGTCAAATCCAGCCATGGAATAGACATTCGCCTCCTGTGCGCCACCACATAAAATTATATCCTGCAATCCGTTGCGAACAAACATAAAACCTAACCCAATGGCATGTGCACCGCTTGCACATGCGGCGCTTATCGTCATATTGACACCACGCAGTTTAAAAATGGCCGCCAGATTCATGGACACGGTTGAAGTCATGGATTGGAAAACGCCGCCGGAACCGATGAGGTACGAGTCTTTTTTGTTGCGCATGATCTCATGGGCGTCAATAACGCCTTTGGCCGACGAATCGTTTCCGTAGAGGATGCCTATCTCGTGCCGGGCAGTATAATCCCCATCAATACCAGCTGTTTTCATAGCTTCCAGCGTCGCTACGTAAGCATATTCTCCTTCTTCGGCAAGGGTAGCGCGCAACCGCCGGTCGAGCAAGTCCTTCAATGCAGGCCGCTCAACGATGCCTGTCAGCGGCGAATGGTAACCATAAGCCGTCCGCGCCGGATCTGTGCCAATCCCGGACTTTCCGCGATACAGCGAAGCGGCTGCTTCTTCCGTATTCTTGCCAATGCAGGAATAAATGCCGATTCCAGTGATAACAACGCGTCTTTTCATCTTCTGTTTTATTGCTCAGGAATAAATGCCTCCATTGATAGAAATGACCTCGCCGGTGATATAGGCTGCCGCTTCAGATGCCAGGAAACCGGCCAGCGCCGCCACTTCTTCGGGCTTTCCAAACCGTCCCAGCGGGATATTGGCCTTGAGCGACGCTTCATCCAAATCCTTCGTCATGTCTGTCGTAATGAAACCGGGTGCAATGGCATTAACCGTCACTTTGCGCGGAGCAACTTCCTGCGCCAGCGCTTTGGTAGCGCCAATGATCGCTGCCTTAGCCGCCGAATAATTCGTTTGTCCGGGCATCCCTTTCAACCCCGACAACGACACGATATTAATGATACGGCCATCCCGTTTCATCAACATTCCTTTCAATACGCGGCGGGTGACAAAAAAGAAGCCATTCAGGCTCGTATTAATCACATCATACCACTGGGCGTCCTGCATAAATATCATCATAGCGTCCATCCGGATGCCGGCATTATTTACCACTATCCCGATGAAATCGTCCGGATGCTGTTCACTCCAATCTTCCAACGCTTTATCCACCGACGCGCCGTCGGCTACGTCGAACGGCAACAATCCGGCCGTCCCACCTTGTTCCTCCACCAGCCGCTTTGTTTCCAAAGCGGCTGTCCTATTGGATAAATAATTGATAAGCACAGGGATGCCCTTCCCGGCTAACTCTATGCAAACAGCCCGCCCGATACCGCGCGAACCTCCTGTTACTAATGCATATTTCATGAACTTGTTTTTATACCTTCCTTTTCCTGATTTCTGAACGGAAAAACAGACGTTATTTTTATGGCGCAAAAGTAAATAAAAAAAATGAATTATAAAAACAGGCAGCCATTCTGTTACGGGTCTGACTGTGCATCTGCCTGCATTTTTTCAGTTCTTATCGCTTTTTAAAATTCCTGCCCGCTCTCCATCGGCAAAGCGTATGATGAAAGAATCATTTGCTGCAAGTGCGGCGGCGCGTTTGACAATCCGGCCTTCTTTTAATATAATAGTATAGCCGCGTTGAAGCACATAGTCGGGCGACGCCATTTTCAGATATTGCCCGGAAAGTTCCAGTTCGTTTCGTTTGTTGGCAACAAAAGTCGTCAGCCTGTTCCGTAATCCCTGTGCAGTCGCTTCCAACGCTACAGACTGTTTTATTATCAGTACATTTGCCTTTATGATTCCATTTCCTAAGGCCAGCAGTCGCCCCTTGCTCCGTTCAATCCGCGAAGCGGCTATTGACGGAAGATAGGAAATTAAAGTTCTCAGTTGTTCCCCGTTTTCCACCAACCGATACAGTGGCAGGGCACAGGCTGTCTGTTGCAATTCATCCAGTTCGTCCGCCGCTTCATCCATCCGGTCAATCAGGAAATTGGCGACGGCTGTCGGCGTCTTCATCCGCGTATGCGCGACTAAGTCCACCACCGAATCATCGCGCTCATGCCCGATACCTGTAATCACCGGCAATGGAAACTGTGCGCAGTGAGCAGCTAACGGATAGGAATCAAAACAGTGCAGGTCGGAAGCCGATCCCCCACCGCGAATCATCACCACTACATCAAAACACGTCTCGTGCCGACAAACAGCGTCCAAGGCTTCAATAACAGACGCCTCTACCCTGTCGCCCTGCATAATGGCCGGAAACAGTTTCAGGTAAAACGCATAACCTGCCTCGTTGTGAATCAACTGGCTGGCAAAATCTTCGTATCCCGCCGCTGTCGGCGACGTGATGACAGCAATCCGTTGCGGTAACGTCGGCATCGGCAACTCCTTGTTCAGTTCAAAAATGCCTTCCTCCTGCAACTGGCGGACGATCGCCCTTCGAGTCTTTACCATGTCGCCTACCGTATAGGACGGCTCAATATCTTCCACCGTCAAACTATAGCCATACAACACGTGAAATTCAACCGAAACCCTTACCAGCACTTTCAACCCCGACACAAACGACTGCTTCGTTTCCTCTTCAAAATAAGGCTGCAGGACATGAAATGTCTGCGCCCAGATAACACCGCGGGCTTTAGCGACAATTTGTCCCGACCGCTCATCTTTTTCCACAAATTCAAGATAGCAGTGCCCCGAAGCCGTATGGACGCGCACATCGCTCGTCTCCGCGCAAATCCAATATGTTTCAGGAAGTTGCCCGTAAATTGCATTGCGCACCAATCCATTCAGTTCGGACAGCGAAAGCGCTCTGTCATCATTGGCCATATCATTATTGAACAGGTTCATTCAGTTCTTTAATATAAGCTTTATACATATCCGGAATCCCGTATCCCAACTCAACATCGGGCTGATCGGATTGCGACGCTGTATGCTGAATCAACGCAATCAGTTCCTTATTGCTGAGCCACGGCAAGCCTTGCCAGAGGCATGCCCCCAGCCCTGCAAGGATGGGCGTAGAAAACGAAGTGCCGCTGGAATAATGGATATCGCCGTCGGCGCCAATAACACAAACACCGCTTCCCAACGCCACCACATCCGGCTTAATCCGGTAATCGGCCGTGAATCCCGTCGAACTGAAATAACTGTGCTCCTTCTTTTTCGTAATGGCGCCAACGGTCACTATATCAGGAGCATCGGCCGGAAAAGTGACTTTTCCCCAGGATGCCCCGCCTTCATTGCCGGCGCTACAGAAAAGCAACAGCCCTTTCTCCGACGCCGTCATGGCCACCCGGCTAATAAAAGCCGTCTGTCCATTCAGATCCGACGGCAAATAATTCATCCCCCCGTCATACTGATAATATCCCAGCGACGAGGTAACAATGTCCACGCCTACACTGTCGGCATATTCCAGCGCCGCCGCCCAAAAATCCTCTTCAATAGGGAACTCCGACCGCGTATCTTCGCTCTTAATCAGCAAATAAGACGCTTCCGGCGCAGTGCCAACCATCAAGCCGGAGAGGTTGGCCGCCATGCAGGACAAAACACGCGTCCCGTGCTCGTCTTCACAAAAAACGCTGGTTGATGGAGAAATAACATTGTGCGTACCCAATATCTTGAGCGATGCAAACGCGCTGATGCGGTCTGCATTCCTGAATCCCGCATCAACTACTGCGATACGCATCCCCTGCCCGCGACGACCGGCATCGTGCAGGCGGACGCCATTCAGCATTTCAATCTGCGGTTCCGCATAGCCATAAGGCAACTCGGTCTTTCTCTCTTTCGGTTCAAGCGGCTGAGTATCTTCCTTGCACTCATCGAAATCCATCCGACTTGTCCCATGCCATACACACAATACCGAATCCACCTCCGGCAAGGCTTTCAGGCGGTCAATTACCATACTGTCCACATTTTCAACAACTACGGTGGACATCCATTTGCTTTGCGTTACCAGGGTTCCCCCTGCCGAAACCACCGCATCCACAGCCGACCCGGCAATAGGCACATCCGACAGGGTGATTTCTACCTGCCGTTTAGTTCGCCGTTCTATCGCGTCGGGCGATAGATATTGTTCGGGCGACTCAATGGCTGTTTCAGGCACGCCCTTATCTTTTAAATATACCCGAAAACAATAACTCTCTTCTTCCGAAGCCGTAGCAAAAAGGCCTGTTCCACTCATTAACAAAATAACACACAACCATTTGCTTATCCATTTATTTTTTATTTCCACTTATTTTTCTGTTTAAAATTCGCGCACAAAAGTAATAAACGTTTCAGGAATAGACAAATTATTCCGAAAAGATTTCTTTGCGTCACATAAATCGTTATTTTTTAGACGAATATAAAAATTTTCAAAATCTTGTCGCAAAAAAAGTCCGCAATTATTGCATCATTTCAAGAAAAGTTGTACCTTTGCAGGCCGATTATTATCAAAGTGTTTTTAATTTATTAGTTTTTAGTCAGTTAGTACTCCTGACCGTCCGGGAATGTCTGACAGGCGTGAAACACAATTAGTATTATTAATTAAAAAAGTTTTTACAGTGGATACGTTAAGTTATAAAACCGTTTCTGCCAATAAAGCAACTGCGAAGAAGGAATGGGTGGTTGTAGATGCAACCGGCCAGTCGTTAGGGCGTATTTGTTCCAAAGTGGCCAAACTTTTGCGCGGCAAGTACAAACCGAATTTTACGCCTCATGTGGACTGCGGAGATAATGTAATCATTATCAATGCAGGAAAAGTTGTATTGACAGGAAATAAATGGAGTGACCGGATTTATTTGAGATATACCGGTTATCCGGGCGGACAGCGTGAATACACTCCGGCTACATTAAAAGCCAAAGGAGATGACCGACTGTTCCGAAAAGTGGTTAAGGGCATGTTGCCTAAAAACCGTTTGGGAAACAAGTTGATAAACAATCTGTATGTATATGCGGGCGAAGAGCACAAACACGAGGCTCAAACCCCTAAATCATTGGATATAAATTTACTTAAATAAAATATGGAAGTAATAAATGCAATAGGACGACGTAAAGCCGCGGTTGCCCGTGTTTACGTCAGCGAAGGAAGTGGTAAAATTACGGTGAATCACCGTGAGTTGTCGGAATACTTTCCCTCTCCCATTCTGCAGTTTGTTGTGAAACAGCCTCTTTCAACATTGAATGTAACGGAGCAATACGACGTCAAAGTCAATCTTTTCGGCGGCGGCTTTAAAGGACAGTCGGAAGCAACCCGCCTGGCCATTACCCGTGCGCTGATAAAGATCAATCCGGAATCCAAAATCGTGTTGAAAAGTGAAGGTTTCGTTACGCGCGACCCGCGTGCAGTAGAACGCAAGAAACCGGGAAGACCCAAGGCTCGCAAGAGATTCCAGTTCAGCAAACGTTAATCTTATTTGTGAGTTATTGCAAGTAGAAGGCGTTTAGTATCTAAATTGTCCGGATTTTCCGCAGGAATAAACCTGCGGGCAACTACCGGGGAATTGAGTTGTAACAGAATGTAAACGATTAAAAAAAAGAAAAATGTCAAGAGTAAGTTTTGAACAATTATTAGAGGCAGGCGTACATTTCGGACACTTGAAACGGAAATGGAATCCTGCCATGGCTCCCTATATCTTCATGGAGCGCAATGGTATCCATATCATTGATTTGCATAAAACAGTAGTCAAAGTGGATGAAGCGGCGGAAGCGCTGAAAAACATTGCCTGCTCGGGGCGTAAAATCCTGTTTGTCGCCACTAAAAAGCAGGCCAAACAGATTGTGGAAGACAAAGCTACATCCGTTGGGATGCCTTACGTGATTGAACGTTGGCCGGGCGGTATGCTGACTAATTTCCCGACCATCCGTAAGGCTGTCAAAAAAATGTCCACCATTGACAAAATGAGCAAGGACGGGACATTTGACAATCTCTCGAAACGTGAGAAACTCCAGATCACCCGCCAACGGGCTAAATTGGAGAAAAACCTCGGTTCGATAGCCGATATGGTACGCTTGCCGGCTGCTCTGTTTGTCATTGACGTATTGAAGGAACATATCGCCGTGCGCGAAGCAAACCGCTTGGGTATTCCCGTATTCGCAATGGTGGATACCAATTCCGACCCTACAAACATTGACCACGTGATTCCTGCAAACGACGACGCGACCAAGTCGGTAGAACTGATTTTAGGCATTGTCTGTGAGGCCATTAATGAAGGGCTTCAGGAAGGCAAAGCATTGCAGACTGACTCCGGGGAACAAAATGAGGAAGAAGAAGAAACGCCGGCGCCGCCAAGAAGGGAACGTAAATTCAGGAGTTCCGCAAGGAAAGAACGTATCGTCAAGGAAGACGGCGATGCTATGAATGCCGCCGTTATTTCAAAAGTGGCGAAAGATTTGGAAGAAGAAGATTGATTAATTAAACAAAGAGAAAGAAGAAAATTATGGCAGTTACAATGGCTGATATAGCCCACTTGCGCAAAATGAGCGGAGCGGGAATGATGGATTGCAAAAAGGCTTTGGAAGAAGCGGATAACGACTTCGACAAGGCAATGGAAATAATCCGCAAAAAAGGTCAGGCGGTGGCAGCTAAACGTTCGGACAGAGATGCGTCCGAAGGTTGTGTGCTGGCCGCCCACCAGGGAAATTTTGCCGCAATCGTGGCATTGAAATGTGAAACAGATTTTGTAGCAAAGAACGCAGATTTTATTGCGCTCACAAAAAGCATTTTAGACTTGGCCGTGGCACAAAAGCCTGCCTCTCTGGAAGCTTTGCTGGCGACGCCTATGAGCGATGGCCGACCGGTTGAAAATCATATTACAGACCGCATCGGCGTGACTGGGGAAAAAATGGAATTGGGCTTCTACGAATTTTTGGAAGGCCCCTCCACGATGTCTTACATCCACCCCGGTAACAAGCTGGCAACCATCGTCCTGTTTAACGAAGAACCGGAATATCAGGTAGCCCGCGACATAGCAATGCAGGTAGCCGCGATGAATCCGGTAGCCGTCAAAGCGGACGAAGTCCCGCAAAAAGTGCTTGACACGGAAAAAGAAATCGCACGCGACAAAGCGCGCCAGTCCGGCAAACCCGAAAACCTGATTGACCGCATCGCCGAAGGCGCGTTGCAGAAATTCTATAAAGAGAGCACCCTGTTGCAGCAAGATTATGTGAAAGACCCGAAAATAACGGTTCAACAATACTTGCAACAACAGTCAAAAACGCTCACAACGCTTGCTTTCAAGCGAGTAACATTAAATCTTGAATAGATTAAATTGGTTTATGTACAAAAGCCGTCCGGTGAAAAATCGGACGGCTTTTTTGTACGTATTTAATTGAAAAATTTTACCTTTGTGGTGAATTTTGAATTGTTTTCATGCAAAAAATAAAATCACTCCGCCTTATTTTTCGGGAGTTGCAGGAAGACGGATTTATCGCCCGAACTCCCGAAAACGAAACCGTCCGTTTCTGTGGAAATTCGTATCAAAAGGCGATGCTTTCGGAACTGTCCGGCTGTCTCAAGTTGGGGAATGTCATCAATCTACTGAATGTCACTCAGATAGATAAAGAAAATGTTATTTCGGAATTTATAATCCTGGAACCGGACTACTTAGTGGACATCAGTATGCTGGCCGAATGTTTCCGGGTTTACGGCCATCATCCGCTGAACTACATACATGGACGCCTGCAACAAAAGGAAATCACACCGGCCATGTTGCTGGGAAATACCGCCAACTTTTTCATTGACGAAATCATCAATGCCGATCAGCATCATCCGGTGGACTGCGCCGGCGCACTAAAAAATGTTTTTCATGCCATGGCGTATGAATTTACGGTTTGCGATGGCTTGAAAAACCCCGAAACCGGAACTGTCTTTTTTGCCAATTGCCAACGACACTTTGACCATATCCGTAAAGTGGTGGATGAGTTATTTCCGCGTACCGGCATGGACAAAAACAAATTAGTAGTGGAACCGTCGTTTATCTCCGATTTGCTGGGATTGCAGGGACGTCTGGATGTTATGTCGGCCGATTTTTCCGGTTTTATTGAGTTGAAATCGGGAAAAGCCATCGAAGACTATCGAAACAACGGGATGTTTCTCCATGCCGCCCTGAATCATTATACCCAAATGATCCTCTACCTGGCCATTCTTGAATTTAACTTGGACCTGAATCCGGACAATATCCGTTCCTACTTGCTGTACTCCAAATATCCCGTGCTGAGCAAAGAAAATCATTCGCGCCGTCATCTTAGCGAAGCGTTATATCTGCGTAACTTGATTGTAGCCAACGATTTCCGTATTCAGTATGAAAACCGTAGCGATTATACGCGGGCAGTTCTTAAAAACATCAATTCCACGGAATTGAACACCAACCGGATGTCTAACCTGTTTTTCGACAACTATCTGCGTCCGTCCATAGACAAATTTCAATCCCTGTATGCTTCGCTGAACGAAACGGAGCAATTATATATAGACCGCTTATACACCTTTATCACCAAAGAATTATGGCTGTCGAAAGTAGGCGAACGCGAATATGAAGGCGTAAAAAAGGCATCCGTGTTATGGGGCGCTCCAATAGAAGACATCATGGCCGCCGGCGGGATACTGTATGATTTGAAAATCAAAGACAACCGCGCCGCTTCGGAATCGCATGACATCGTATTGACCATACCCAAATACAAAAATTTGTATCTGCCCAACTTTCGTCCGGGCGACGCTGTCGTCCTCTATGAACGCAACAGCGACGCTGATCGGGTGAACAACCGGCAAGTGTTCAAAGGCGCCATTGATTCATGGGATGCCAGCCAGGTAAAAATCAGGTTGCGACACCGCCAGAAAAACCCGGCGGTCTGGAACACGGATTCGCGCTACGCGATCATGCACGATTATTTGGACACTATTTATACCGGAATGTTCAACGCCCTGGCATGTTTCATGGAAGCCAACAGCGACAGAAGGTCGTTGTTGATGGGAAACGCTCCCAAATCGCCGGACGAAATCTTCCTGTTAGTCGGACCACCGGGCACGGGAAAAACATCACTCGCCCTGAAACAGATGGTTACCGATGAATTGGAAACACATCCCGACCATAATATCCTGTTGCTGGCCTATACCAATCGAGCCGTGGACGAGATATGTAAAGCCTTGGCAGACATAACTTACGCGCCCATGTTTGTCCGTCTCGGTAACGAATTGAACTGTGACCCGGCATTCCGCCCTCACCTGCTGGAGAATCAACTGAAACGTTGCCGGACAAGAAGTGAAGTGACGACGATTCTGAATGGCTGCCATATTTATGCCGGAACGGTCGCTTCGGTATGGAAAAAGCCGGAACTGTTGGCTTTGAAGCAGTTTGAATTAGCCATCATTGACGAAGCGACACAATTATTGGAATCTCATTTGCTGGGCGTTTTATCCATCAAAACCAAAACGGGCGAGAACGCCATCAAACGAATCGTCATGATTGGCGACCACAAGCAACTGCCGGCTGTAGTGCTGCAAACAAAAGAAGAAAGCCGTGTGGATGAAACGCTTCTGCATGAAACAGGGCTGACCAATCTGAGCAATTCGCTCTTCGAGCGCCTCTACCACAAATACCAGACGGCAGGACTGACATCGGCCTGCGGTTTCCTGTCAAAACAGGGACGGATGCATCCGGATATTTCCGAGTTCCCTTCCCGCCATTTTTATGAAGGACGCTTGGAAACGGTGGGACTGCCCCATCAATTGGAAACGGAATATCCTTTCAAACGGTTGCGATTTCATCCGGTAACGCCTTCGGGGAAAGATGTTTCCGACAAATCCAACATCCGTGAAGCCGAAAAAGCAGTCGCCATCTGCATGGAAATCCATGCCTATTGCCAATCGCACGGGAAACCGTTCTTGCCACAGTCGGTTGGAATCATTACCCCTTATCGCAACCAAATCGCATTGATACGTAAATGTTTGCACAAAAGCGGAATAGAAGCCTTCTCCGACATCCTGGTGGATACCGTGGAACGCTTTCAGGGAAGCCAGCGCGAGATTATTATCTACTCGTTTTGCGTCAAAAATGAACAGCAACTCCATGCGTTGCCTAATATCCTGGAAGAAAACGGTCAAACCATTGACAGAAAATTGAATGTTGTCCTGACCCGCGCCCGGAAACAACTCGAAATAATTGGAAATGCTACAATCCTGAACAAAAACCGGATTTACAGCAAACTGCTGGAACACATCCGGCAGGTGGAATAAACAAAATTCCATCATTTCGTAAAAAAAAATTCCTTTTTTTATTTGCGCTTTCAAAAACTTCACCTATCTTTGCCATTGTCTGAAGTGTCGCAGGGAAGAGACTGAAGATAAAAGATAATTGTTGTTGATGTTACAAGAAGTATGAATTGCAATCATCCTGTTAATACATTAATTATATGTCGCCCTCTCACAGCGCAGGAAAACATCCCCTCACTTAATTGTGAATTAATGTTAATTGGGGGGGGGGGGGGGTAGATGTAACGCTCTATTCTTCAATTATTTACACCAATTTTAGGAAGGAGGCGCCTCATGAACTATGAAGAATTGTTTATGCGGATGGCTCTCTATGATGATGAAGCGGCTTTTCGGACGATTTTCTACCAGTTTTTCGCTCCGCTATGTTCGTATGCCATGCGTTATCTTCACGTCAAAGAGGATTGTGAAGACGCTGTGCAGGAAACCTTCCTGAAAATCTGGAAAGACAGGAAAAAACTGGATATCAGTCGTTCCTTTCGCAATTTCTTAGTTACAGCCGTCAAAAATACCTGCATTGACCACTTGCGCAAACAACATACGGAACACCTCTGGCAAACCTGGTACACGGAAAACTATACCGAAGAAACGGACGAAGACCTTTATTCGGCCACCGAGCTGGAGGAAAAACTGCAAACAGCCTTGGCCAAACTTCCCGATCCTGTCCGCATCGTTTTTGAAATGAGTCGGATCGAAGGAAAAACATATCCTCAAATTGCTGAGGAACAACATATTTCAATCAAAACAGTAGAAGCTTATATCACAAAGGCGCTGAAACTGCTTCGGGTAGAGTTGGCGGATTTTCTGCCTCTCTATCTGTACTGGTTTTATTTTTTAACATAGGGTAATTGGCTTGTTGCCCGTCAAATCAATATGAATAAAAATGATGACAGAAAAAGAAAATAACCAAACAAATGATATGCAACGCATTTTCCAATTGACGGATTCTTTGGCGTTTCAACGAAAAATAGACGTGGATCGCCACTGGCATACCGTCAGCAGGAAAATCAAGCACCTACGATATCGCCAACGCACCCTGCATTTCCTGCGCAACGTCGCCGCCATCCTTTTCATTCCGGTAGTAATCGGAGGCGCTCTTTACGTGTGGTCTGGGAAAAGTGTGCCGGACAATACGCCTGTCGAACAGGTGACCGTTACTTCGGCCTGCGGGCAAATCAGTAAAATCGTCCTGCCTGACGGGTCGGAAGTATGGCTAAACTCAGGATCTTCGCTTACTTATCCTCAGCGCTTTACGGGCGAAAGGCGAAGCGTAGGTCTCGTCGGGGAAGCCTATTTCGCAGTCAAAGCTGATTCGCGACATCGCTTTGACGTACGGGTCAATGGATTAATTGTAAGTGCATTGGGTACGGAATTTAATGTTAATGCCTACCCCGGAGACGATTCCCTGCGAATTACGCTCTCCAAAGGACATATCGAAATCGAAAGTCCCACTTTGGAAATCCCGCTGGCGCTGACGCCGGGGCAACAGTTTGCCTGCTCCACTGCCGGCAAGGGATTCGCGTGTTCGGACGTCAATTTGTATGTCGAAACGGCGTGGCGCGAAGGAAAACTTGTATTCAGGCGCACCAGCATGGCGGAAATCGTCAAACAACTGTCGCGCCGTTTCAACGTTGATATTGAAATGAAAGACAAGGCGCTGTACGAATACAACTATTCGGCGACGTTCACAACCGAAAGCATCGGCGAAATCCTGTCGTTGCTGGAAAAATCGGCGCCTATTCGTTGTGAAATAACAGAACCTGAACAAAATCATGAATTTGCATTTTCCAAACGAAAAATTATAATCAAAATGAGAAAATAATTTATTTTTTACATAGGGTATCCGGCACCGTACCCCGTCAAATAGACAAATAAAAACTTTATTAAACAGTGTGCCAATGAACAAATTTGTAAAACCGGAAATGCAGGCATTCCGTTGCCTGATTTCCAAAATACCATTAACTATGCGTATTACATCTATCTTGTTGGTCTGTATCTTCCTTCAAGCAAGTGCAGAACCATTGTATCCGCAATCCACACGTATATCGTTGGATTTGAAAAATGTGACGGTCGAGGAAGCCCTCAACACAATTGAGGAGCGTTCCGAATACTATTTCCTGTATAACAGCAAATTGGTAGATGTGGACCGTAAAGTGGACGTGAAGGCGAAGGATCAGTTGATTTTTTCCATCTTAGACGGCATGTTCGCATCAACGGATGTGGCCTACAAAGTGGAAGACCGTCAAATCATTCTGAGCCGCAAAGATTTAGTGCTTGCCGACGTGCAGCAAACCGGCAAGCGTATTACCGGCAAGATCGTTGATCAAACCGGCGAACCCGTCGTCGGGGCGAACGTGGTCGAAAAAGGTACGACAAACGGGAACATCACGGATGCGGACGGGAAATTTTCGCTATTAGTCAAAGAGAATGCTACACTCGTGATTTCCTTTGTCGGATATGTGACGCAGGAAATCGCAATCGG
>JAISUI010000117.1 GCA_031272155.1 Tannerella sp.
GGCTTCGGCAACTGTACCAACACCCGCGCCTGCGAAGCGGAATGTCCCAAAAGCATATCCGTAACCAATATCGCACGCCTCAACCGCGAGTTTCTTGCAGCTAAACTGAAAGACTGACAGGCTATTAGCTTGCTATCGGCAGAGTAAATTCATTACAAAATGGCAAACCTTCCCTGTAGGGAAGGTTTGCCATTTTTTTCAAAAGCAAGAAAAAACTCTTTTTTTTATGATGTTTTTTCATGGATTCTGCGTATCTTTGCAACCCGTTACGGAGAATCTCCGTTAAATTAGGATATATAATTAAAAAACAAGAAGATAATGAAAAAAGGAATTCATCCGGAAAATTACCGTCAAGTGGTATTCAAAGACATGTCGAATGAGAACATATTCATTTCCCGTTCTACGATTAACACGAAAGAAACGATTGAAATTGAAGGTGTTACTTATCCGTTGGTGAAATTGGAAATTTCCAATACGTCGCATCCGTTCTACACCGGCAAGGCCAAATTGGTAGATACGGCAGGACGTGTGGATAAGTTCATGAGCCGTTATGGCAACAGAGTGAAAAAGTAAAAACACTCTTTTTATTAGTAAAAAGAAAGGTAATCTGAATAAATCAGACTACCTTTTTGTGTTTTAATAGAAACCGACTTAACCCCTTTCGCAATCGTGCTTTGCAACGTAAACAGTTGCGTCCGGACTTAAACTATGGCAACGACGTTTCGTTGATTTTCCTGCCATTCGCCAGTCGTAACCAGGTTTTTAGCCGCGGTTTCCCATTGCTGTATAGCTCAATGATCCGTGAACCAATTACTTCAATCTGGCAACTCGAACGTCCGTATGCAAGAGCAATGCCATGATATATACCGAGATAATCATTCAAATGATCATGTCCGCAAAAGACAGCAAATACATCTTTACATTCCCAGAAAGCCTGGAACAATCCTGAGTTCAGGACGCCAAGACACTCCTGTTCACCTTTGTCGCCCAGCATTTTTGATTCTTTTGGATGAGACGAGACCCAAGTGTATTCGTCGAGCGGAATGTGAAAAAAAGCGATGGCGGGCAGTGGCTTATTGCCGTTTTGAACAGTATATTCAGCGCTTCGCGCCCGATACCAGCCGATCTGTTCATAAGTAACCCATCCTTTGGCTTCAAAACCTGCCGGCTGATAAGCATTGTCCATGCAATAAAGCAGAAAAGACGGTTTTTCTTCGTTTTGTTTTCTGATTTCGACTATATAATTTCCATATCCGCCAATATCAGGACCGATTTCGCCAATACAATAAGGTTTCTCGACGAGATACTGCGCCAGTTTTTCGCGTGTGAAAGCATGTTCATCATCATGATTACCAAGCGTAAATGCCCACGGAATTTTCCGTTGGATACAGAGATCGAAAAGGGCATCAAGGTCTTTCACTTCGTTGCTGTTGACAAAGTCACCTGTATATACAACCAAATCAGGCTTTTCTGTCTCAAGCATTTCAGCAATAATTTTTAATCGCTGTTCTTTGCCCGCAGAATAATGCGGGTCGGCAATCTGAGCAATTCTAAAAGCGCCATTCTCACTGAAAGTGAGGGATGGCTTCTGAGCCTTAGCCAATATGCAGGTAAATCCTGCAATCAGGCATATTGTCAACAGTTTTGTTCGTTTCATTATAATAAATTTATTTCGCATAACTCACAGCGCGTGTTTCGCGTATCACAGTGATTTTAACCTGTCCGGGATAAGTCATGTCGTCCTGTATTTTCTTTGCAATTTCTGTAGAAAGGCTTTCCGTATCCTTGTCGTTGATTTTGTCGGCGCCTACGATGACGCGCAGTTCCCTGCCCGCCTGGATAGCATACGTCTTGACAACGCCGGGATACGACATAGCTAACTGTTCGAGGTCATTAAGCCGTTTGAGGTAGGCCTCTACGATTTCGCGTCGCGCACCCGGCCGCGCACCCGATATGGCGTCGCACACCTGCACGATAGGCGCCAGCAAGGTCTGCATCTCCATCTCTTCGTGATGCGAACCGACCGCATTGCAGATATCCGGTTTTTCCTTGTATTTCTCACAGAGTTTCATGCCCAGAATGGCGTGTGGCAGTTCCGGCTCATCATCGGGCACTTTGCCGATGTCGTGCAGCAGTCCGGCGCGGCGGGCTTTTTTCGGGTTCAGACCCAATTCCGCCGCCATGATAGCGCAAAGATTAGCTGTTTCGCGAGCGTGTTGCAGCAAATTCTGTCCGTATGATGAGCGATATTTCATCTTACCGATCATCCGGATCAATTCGGGATGCAATCCATGTACACCCATGTCAATCACCGTTCGTTTCCCTGTTTCTACGATTTCGTCTTCGATTTGTTTCTTCACCTTGACGACGATTTCCTCAATGCGTGCGGGATGAATACGGCCATCCTGCACCAACTGGTGAAGCGCCAGCCGCGCCACTTCGCGACGCACGGGATCGAAGCCCGAAAGTATGATAGCTTCGGGCGTATCGTCCACGATGATTTCAATACCGGTAGCGGCTTCCAATGCACGGATGTTGCGTCCTTCACGACCGATGATGCGTCCCTTGATTTCGTCCGAGTCAATATGAAAGACGGTGACGGAATTTTCGATAGCCGTTTCGGCGGCTACCCGTTGGATGGACTTGATAATGATCTTTTTAGCTTCCGAATTGGCTGTCATACGGGCTTCTTCCATGATCTCGTTGATATAGGAAGTGGCATTCGTTTTTGCCTCATCTTTAAGCGATTCAACCAATCGTTCTTTAGCCTCATCGGCTGAAAGGCCGGAAATGGTTTCCAGATTGGCAATCTCCTGCTGACGCAGTTTGTCCAGATCCTGTTTTTTCCTTTCCATCAGTTGAATCTGGTTATTCAGATTTTCCCGTAGCGTATCTGCTTCCGATGTCCTGCGCATCAAGTCTTCCTGGCGCTGATTGAGCATAATCTCACGCTGTTTCATCTTCGCCTCCGACGACTGAATTTTTGCATTCCGGATAGAAATCTGTTTTTCCAAATCTGCTTTCAAGTGAAGGTATTTTTCCTTGACTTCCAGCATTTTATTCTTTTTAATAACATCGGCTTCCTTTTCCGCCTTTTTCAGGATGGCATTGTATTTAGATGAGCCTATCAGCGTCATCATCAGCCATGTCAGTAACGCTCCTGTCACAAAAGCGCCTGTTACGTAATAATATAATAATTCCATTATTTTATCTTCAAGTATTTTTCTATTTCGTCGGTCCACTGCTGTATCCGGTTTGTCAGTGGTTGCATGTCGTTTTTTCGTTCCAGACTCACCACTTCCCTTGCCAATTGAAGGGCTGTAATCGCCAACATATCCTGCATTGCTCCTTTTTCTCCAAACTGATGCCTGCATCGTATGATGTATTCCCGCACTCTTTCGGCGGCTTTACGCACCAGATGTTCCTCGTCTTCGTCGCCCTGTTCCATTGGCAGGGCATACGTTTTTCCGGCAATCTCCAATTTTATCTCAAACAACATTTTTCTACCGTTCGTCACAGCTTATCCGTTTAACAGTGCTATGCACTTTTCTATTTCCTGCACTAATTTTCCGATTCGTTTCCGCGCACTTTTCACATCACCTTCGTCGAGCGATACAACATGCGCCGTCAGCAAATCTTTGTATTTGCCCTGCAATATCTCAATGGTTTGCTTTGCTTCTTTGTTGCTTTGTGTCAATTCCCTGATTTTATCGTCCTGCGCTTTGCATACATCAAGCAATTGCCGCATTTTCGCTTCAAATATCGCTAACAATCCTTTTTCAATATCGGTCATTTTTGCCCAATTCTGTTATAAAAACATGGATATTATCCCGTTTTATCTTAACCAGATATATAATTCTCCGGCTTCTTCTGTCGCATTAATCTTTTCTTCTCTTGCCAACCATCCAATCGCGGCATATAACTGTTTATCCGTCCGGATTTGCGTTTCCTTCTTGAGATCTTTCACATTCATCCTGCCCGATTTATTTAACACTCGCCAGATCAGCCCTGCATTGGTTCCTATTAACGTAATCATAATCTTAATTTTAATTTAGTTACATTATCTAATTATTAGGGATTGAAACATATTTCCCATTTTACTTACAAAGATACGGTATAATAATTGGATATGTGCCAAAAAATGTCCGTTTTTTTTACTTTCCACCTTTGTTTTTTAATTTTTTCACACAAACAGGGCAGTTTCATCATCCCCGTCATCGGCAGCCGACAGGATATCCATGTCGCGGTGAACGATCTGCCGGACATCATGAAATGTTTCCCTGTTCAGTTCTTTCCACAGGACATCAAGCAGTTCCTGAATGCCTTGTTGAGCTACAGCCGAAATGAATACTGTCGGGACAGCCGGCAGTTTCTTTTCAATTGCTCGAAGCTGCTTTTCATCTACCAAGTCACATTTGGTAATAGCCAACACCCTGTTTTTCTCTGCCAGGTCGGGATTGTAGCGGCACAGTTCGTTGTCCAACACTTTATATGCCTGTTTGATACGGTCTGTATCGGCAGGAATCATAAAGAGCAACAGCGAGTTGCGCTCTATATGACGCAAAAAACGCAACCCCAGTCCTTTCCCTTCGCTTGCACCTTCTATGATGCCCGGAATGTCGGCCATCACGAACGAACGTCGGTTGCGGTAATTCACAATGCCCAAGTTCGGCTCCATGGTCGTAAACGGATAGTCTGCAATTTTGGGCTTGGCCGCCGATACGACTGATAACAACGTGGACTTGCCCGCGTTAGGGAATCCGACCAATCCCACATCTGCAAGCAATTTTAGTTGAAGGATAATCGTCTGTTCCACACACGGTTCACCCGGCTGCGCATAACGAGGCGCCTGATTGGTGGCGGTTTTGAAATGGACGTTGCCACGGCCGCCTTTGCCGCCCTTAAGTAGCAGTACGGTTTGTCCGTCGTCCGTCACATCACAGATAAATTCGCCCGTATCCGCATCGTAAGCCACTGTACCACAAGGGACGTCAATATAGCGATCTTCACCGTCCTTTCCGGAACTGCGTTTAGCGCTGCCTCCTTCGCCGGAGGTCGCAATGATATGTCGTTCGTATCTGAGATGGAGTAATGTCCAAAGATTCCGGTTGGCGCGCAGATAGATATGCCCGCCTCTCCCGCCATCGCCGCCGTCAGGTCCACCTTTCGGGATGTATTTCTCGCGGCGGAAATGAGACGAACCCTGCCCGCCTTTTCCCGAACGACAATAGATTTTTACGTAATCCACAAAATTTGATTCAGCCATAAAAGCGCTTTTAATGAATGCCTTTAATCGCTTCATCAATCCGCAGGAAAATTTCTTCAATGCCCCCGACACCCCTAATCGGAGCATGGATTCCCTCCTGTTTGTAGAAATCTGCCAGCGGAGCAGTTTGCGTATGATAAACCGTCAGTCGCGACTGAATCGTTTCTAAGTTGTCGTCCGAACGACCGGAAATCTTTCCCCGTTTCAACAGCCGTTCAACTAATGCTTCGTCATCCACCTGGAGGTCGAGCAGAACGGAAACGCCTGTGCCACGCCGAGTCAGCAATTCTTTCAAAGCGATGGCTTGTGGAATCGTACGGGGAAAGCCATCGAAGACAATCCCCTTAGACGCAGGATTTTTGTCTAAAAATTCGTCAATCAGGCCGATAATCAATTCGTCCGGTACTAACAGCCCTCTATCCATGTAGTCTTTGGCCGTAATTCCCAATGCACTGCCTTCCTTGATGGCAGTGCGCAACATATCGCCGGTCGAAATATGATCCAAGCCATATTTTTTGATAATCAATTCACTTTGTGTGCCCTTGCCTGAGCCGGGCGCACCGAAAATTACAATATTCAACATTCGTTTATGTTATTAATTCGGTTTCTGTTATTTTATAAATATCTCTGCATGTGCGCCCTAAGCCATCGTAGTCTAATCCGAATCCGACAATGAAATCGTCGCCAATCGTCAGTCCGACATAGTCCGGTTTCATGTCGCACTGGAGAGAGTTCTGTTTCAACAGCATGGCTGCTAATCGCACATCTTTTGCACCCAATGCACGTAATTTATTTATTACGAATTGCATCGTCAATCCGGTATCAATCACGTCTTCCAACAGAATGACCGTACGGTTGCGGATGTCGCACCGTACAGGCAGGATTTCCTGCACGATTCCTTGGGAATGAGTGCCCTGGTACGAAGCGTAGGCGGCAAAAGTCAGTTCATACAACGGCGGGAGTTTGCTCATCAGTTCTGCAACAAACATATACGCCCCGTTCAGGATTCCGACAAACAACGGATTTGTTCCCTTCACATCGCGCTCAATCTGTTCCGCCATTTTTTCAATGGCGCATACGATTTCATGTTCGGGAATGTATAGCTCAAAATCTTTGTCTTTCAGTCGGATACGTTCTTTCATTGCTTTGCGTCTTCGTATTTCTGTTGTTTTTTTAACCTGCCGACAGCGTTTTCCAGCGATTCGGTCGGCTCAATGATGTTATAAGCGCCCCAGAAATCCTCATCATAATAGGCTGACACTTCTTGACTTAATGATTGCCTGAGCGAAAACGATTCCCGATTTAAAATTTTAGGAACGCTATCTTCCTGATTATCGGTGATAACCGTTTCCCCGATGACGCTATAGTTTGTGGCAAACAGTCTTCGCTTCCAATCGCATTTGAAACGTATCTCGTTGCGCACATAATTCAGGTAAGTTTTGCCGTTGTAGTATTTGTAGGCCACGGTATAAGTCACTTCTTCCGGCGAAAACCGAAGTCCAACCGGCTTTCCTTTCAGTATAATGCTGCTAACCTTTATTTTGTCGCTCATATCCATACTGAACTCGGCGCGGGAAAACGACAATGTTTCCCTGTCAATGTAGAAAGTTCCGGAATACAGGGGATACGGTAAAACTGTCCGGGGTGAAAAGTGCACCACATATTGCAGTCGGTCGTTGACGGAAGTCATCTCGCCCATTTTATATAGGTAGTGCAGCAGCATATCTTCTTCCAACAGCACATCCCTGTTTTTTACAATATCAACATAAATGCCCATGGTAGGCCCGCCCAACAATTTGACTCCCAACGTATCGCTCGCTTTCTGGCTTATCAGTTTCCGCCCTTTCAGGATTTGAACGCGATCGTGCTCAGGCGGTGAAGTATAGCCGCTTTTGTAGATATGGATCACTGCCTCCGAGAGATTGATATACTTGCGTCTTTTTTGGATCGTTTCCCTGTAAAAACCGGTCATCAGGTTGGGATTCAGGCTGTAATTGGCATCCACTTTGCGGATGGCTGCCTGCACCAAATCGCGCGGGTCTTTCCAGCCGGATATCTCCACTTCGTTTAATTGGATGTTTTTGGGCGTCATTAAAAACGTGCGTTCCTGCGTCTGATCGCCGGAAATCGTTACCCTCGCATTAAAATAGCCTATGCATGAAAACTCTATCTCGCTAACGTGCAATGCCCTGGATATTTTCAACGTGAATTTACCTTCTTCATTGGAAACAGTACCTATATGAGTTCCGATGGCTGAAATATTGACATACTCCAACTTCTTCCTGTTTTTGGCGTCTTTCACGATGCCGCTGACAGTGATATAGCCGGTTTCGTCCTGTGCATACGCCCGGAAACAGCCCGGCATCAGGAGGAATATCCCTGCAAATAGCGCGATGGTACATTTTCCCGTTTTCATCAGACAGTTTGTTTTTAATAACGATACATCTCTAAAAATCAAATTCTTTTATTAGAGCAACGTTCGTTGCAAGACGAACATGCGTTGATTAAAAAGAAGCAACCACCATCACCGGATAATGGTCGGATGGATAGCGTCCGTAGGGCCTGTCGGTCAGCACGCCATATTTAAGTATCCGGATACCGTCGGTGACAAAGATGTAATCAATCCGGTTTCTCGGCTGCGCATCCGGCCTGAATCCCTGGAATGTACCTGTCGTGCCATACGGTTTGGTTTCCGTCAGCACATAGGAATCTTTCAGAAAACCGTCAGTCACAATGATTTGTATCGGTTCGTCATCCGGTCTTGCATTGAAATCGCCGGTGACGAATACGGGAAAGCCGGCAGCGATTGACTTAATTCTCGAAAGCAACAGTTTGGATGATTCGCGACGAGCCACTTTTCCCTGATGGTCAAAGTGCGAATTGAAAAAATAAAAGACCTTGCCGGATGGTTTGTCGTGGAATTTTCCCCAGGAACAGATGCGGTTACAGCATGTTGCATCCCAGCCTTTACCCGGCACATCGGGCGTTTCCGAATACCAGAAATTACCGTGTTCCAGCACTTCAAAACGGTCTTTCTTGTAAAGAATAGCCGAATGTTCACCCGCATCTTTGCCGTCGTCGCGTCCACCGCCGATATAGGCGTAGTCGCCTGCCTGGACTAATGCATCTAATTGATGTTTAAATCCTTCTTGTGTGCCAAAGATGTCAAAATCGTGGAAGCGCACCAGTCCATTGACGGTTTCCTGTCTGTTCGGCCACGCATTCTCGCCATCGCTTTCCGTGTCTAAACGCAAATTGTATGTAGCCACGCGAAGCGTCGCTTTTTCCTGTGCATTCCCGTGGAATCCGCAAGCGCCTGAAAATAATGCAATCAGGCATAATAAATTACCCTTCAGTTTCATAGTTGTATTTTTTTGTTGTTAAATTATTCATTGGTTTTCAACCGATACAAAAGTACGAATATTTTTGATGTCGCTGCATCTTTTGGTGAAATTATTTTTGTTTCCGGATGCAAATTTCTTGATTGGACGTTCGGCTGACCAACAGATAACGTTGCGTCATAAGTAGCAATATATTGAATATGAATAGATTATTTATTTACAAAGGGGAATAGCCGGATGCTCGGCAAAAACGGTATGTGTATAAAAAAGAAATGGTTGTCTCACGACAACCACAATCTTCATTGTTAACCTTAAATCTAATACCATGAAAAACACGGTGCAAATGTAGCGTGTTTTTTGATATACGACCTAATTTTTCGGCAAAAAAATGCATGTCATTAAGTTTATTTAACCCTTTTGTCCACTCCCCACATCAGTTTTTCGCGCAAAATCTGATAAAAATTTTGATTTAAACGCTTGATTACTTGCGTAGTAAAATCCGCCTTATCCACGGTTAGCTGAGTTCCGTTAGGAAAGACCTCCGAACGTCCGTCCAGCGAAATCAGGAAAGATGGCGTCCGGCTTTCCACATTGAAGGTGATACGATACGAGCCGGGAATAACTAACGGGCGAACGTTCAGGCTGTGTGGCGCTACGGGACTGAGGACTATATTGTCGCTCTGCGGCAAGATGATAGGGCCGTTAACGCTCATGGAATATGCTGTCGAGCCTGTCGGGGTTGCAATGACTAAGCCGTCGGCCTGGTAGGCCGTCAAGTATTCGTCATTCAGATAAGTATGAATCGTAATCATGGACGAAGTGTCGCGTTTTAAAATTGCTACTTCGTTAAGCGCGTAACTGTGTCCCCCGAACGCCTGTTCGTCCGTATGCAGTTTCAACATCATGCGTTCTTCGATCCGATACTCCTTGCGCGCCAGTTCTTCCAGCGTTTCTTCAATCTGGTTTACGCCGACGTCGGCCAAGAAACCCAATCGCCCTGTGTTGATGCCCAGTATTGGAATATGCTGTTTATTAATCTGTAAGGCTGTTTGCAAAAACGTACCGTCGCCGCCGACACTCAGGGCGATGTCCAGATCGAAATAGTTTCCATCGAGCATACCGGCTATCGGCGGCCGGTATTTTACCGTTTCCGTCAAATATGTATAGAGATCGCGCCGGATATAGACCTCCATTCCCAGCCGATTCAACTTATCAAACAATTCCTGCATCAATATTGCTTTATCTATCTGATAATCACCTGTAAAAACACCTATTTTCATCTGTTTTCTCATCAAATTGTATCATTAATTTACTCTTTTTAACATAAATAATGGCGTTTAGCATAAAAACTTTCCCGCACTTTCTTTTTATTATTGCCCAAATCGTTATACATTTGCAATGAATTTGGCACACAAATGTAAGGAAAGAGAAATTAAATTACGTGTTTCAGATGAAAAATTTACGTGTGAAAAGTGATAAATCATTTATTGTCAGCCGTATGCACATTTGCAATAAAGTGCGATGCAACGGCTGTTTATCCGGCGGCGTGAGAAAGACGCCTGCCTTATACATTAATATATAATATCAATAGAATAAGAAAGAAACTTATGAAAATTTTGTCATTATTTTTTTTACAGTTAAACAATCCGATCAATCCGGCAAATGCGCCGCTTGATCTTACGGGGGAAATCATTCCGACGGAAGCGCAAATGAATATCATTGACCTTTTTAATAAAGGCGGTTGGATTATGTATGTCCTCCTTTTTTTATCCTTACTGGCGTTGTACATTTGCATAGAGCGCTGGTTGGTGATCCGTCAGGCCGACAAGAACGACGAGTCGTTTATGAACCGCATCAAGGATTATATCTATGACGGGAAAGTGGATTCGGCGCTGAACTTGTGCCGAATGACCCAGACGGCGACCGCACGCATGATAGGCAAAGGCATCAGCCGGTTGGGACGTCCGACGAACGATGTGCTGGCCGCCATTGAAAATGCGGGCGACATTGAAGTCGCCAAACTTGAAAAGGGCATGCCGGTTCTCGCAACCATCGTAGCTGGTGCGCCGATGATCGGCTTCCTGGGAACGGTGACAGGCATGGTGCGCGCATTTTTTGATATGGCCATTGCCGGTGCAAATGTGGACGTGTCGCTCCTTTCGAGCGGTATTTATGAAGCGCTGGTGACGACCGTAGGCGGTCTGGTGGTCGGAATCGTCGCGCTGTTCGCCTATAACTACTTGGTAGCCAAGGTGGATAGCGTAGTCAATAAATTAGAGGCGCGCACCATGGACTTTATGGATTTATTGAACGAACCGGCTAAATAGGACGAAGATGGCACTCAAACGAAGAACGCAGGTAAATAACGCCTTTAGTATGGCTTCGATGACGGACATCATCTTCCTGTTGCTGATATTCTTTATGGTGACTTCGACGGTCGTGGTGCCGAATGCCATCAAACTGACCTTGCCCCAGGCGCAGAAACAGACGGCGGCCAAGCCGCTTTCGCGCGTGACGATTGACGCCGGATTGAACTATTACGTGGCTTTCGATAATCAACGGGAGAAACAGGTTGCTTTTGAGGATATTGCACCGTTCCTGCAGGAACGCTACGACAAAGAGCCGGAAATGTTTGTTGCGCTCTATGCCGACGAAACAGTTCCCTACAAGGAGATTGTGAAAGTATTGAATATTGCGAACGAGAATAAATTCAAAATGGTGCTCGCAACACGGGCGCCGAAGAGATAACAATGAAATTCGATAAAAATGATTCAGTTGCGCTCATTGGAACGATACTCGTTCATTTGGCGATAGGTATCCTCCTTTTCTTCTGCGTCCTCAAGACGACGTTGCCGGAAGAGGAAGAAGGCGTATTGGTCAATTTCGGGAACGTGAATCTTTCGGCCGGCGTGTTTGAACCGCAGGGAAGAACGTCGCCACGCGCCGAATCGCCCGTATCTACGCCTGAAGTGCTTCCACCTCCTTCGCGGACGACACCGAAGGAAGAAATGGTTACGCAGGATACGGAAGAAACGGTTTCGCTGACGGAAAAGAAGAAAGACGAAGAGCGAAAACGGCGCGAAGAAGCTGAACGCAAGGAGCGCGAAGCAGCCGAACGACAGCGGCAGGAGGAACAACGCCAGAAAGCGCAGGCGATTAATGAACGGGCGGCCAATGCGTTTGGTTCGGGCAATGCAACAACCGAAAGCCAGGGCGACGGAACGACCGGCGCAGGCAATCAGGGCAGCCCATTCGGCAATTCCGATACGGGCGCCAATGAAGGCGTGGGCGGCTTTGGCACATTCAACCTGAGCGGGCGTTCACTCGGTGCGGGCGGCTTGCCGAGACCGGCCTATACCAATCAGGAAGAGGGTCGTATCGTAGTTAATATTACGGTTGATTCCAAAGGGAATGTGGTCTTTGCCGAAATAGGACGAGGTACCAATATTGACAACACGTCCATGCGCAACAGCGCTATTGACGCGGCTAAGAAGGCGAAGTTCAATAAAATAACAGGAACCAATAATCAAACGGGAACTATTACGTACATTTATAAATTAAAATAACTTATGAAAACAGCGTTTTTATTTTTAGCGACCGGCTTTGAAGAAATAGAAGCCGTTGGTACGATAGATGTCTTGCGTCGGGGCGGTGTGGAACTTACAACGGTATCCGTCACGGCAGACCGCACGGTAAAAGGGGTGCACCAAATCCCTGTTATAGCCGATAAACTCTTTCAGGAAGTGGCCTTTGCCGATGCCGACGCCCTGATTCTGCCGGGCGGAGGACCTGGCAGTCAGCTGCTCAATCAGCATAAAGAATTGAAAGAGTGGCTTGTAAAACAGCACAAACAAGGTAAAATAGTGGCTGCGATTTGCGCAGCGCCGCGCGTATTGGGCGGACTGGGAATACTGGAAGGGCGGAAAGCCATCTGCTATCCGGGCACTGAACCGGAATTGAAAGGCGCCATCCTGACGGACAAGCCCGCTGTGGTGGACGGCCATATCATCACAGGCAAAGGTCCCGGATTGGTTTATGACTTCGGGCTGACCCTTCTTACAGCATTGGAAGGGCCTGAAACGGCAGCGAGTGTAGCGGCCGATTTGTTGATATGGTAATTTATTTCCGGATAAACCAACGCAAATGGATTCAAGATATAAAGAATCAGCCGATTATATAGCATCGCGGATACAAAAAACGCCTGAAACGGCCATTATACTCGGCAGTGGGCTGGGTGCGTTAGCCGACCGGCTGGAAAATGCACAGATTATTCCTTACGGCGACATTCCGCATTTTGCCCGTTCCACTGTGCCCGGCCATAAAGGAAATCTGATTGCCGGAATGTTGGGCGGAAAGTTTGTATTGGCGATGCAGGGACGATTTCATTATTACGAAGGCTATACGATGCAGCAGGTGACTTATCCGGTACGGGTAATGAAATGCACCGGCATCAAAAACCTGCTGGTTTCCAATGCGGCGGGAGGCATCAACAACACGTTTAAAGTGGGCGACTTGATGATTATACGCGATCATATCAATATGATGCCCAATCCGTTAATCGGTCCGAACGATGAGGCTTTCGGAACGCGGTTTCCCGATATGACGCGGGCTTATGACCGGGAGTTGATACGCCGTATGGAAACGATTGCCGCTCACCACCGAATCCCGTTGAAAAAAGGCGTCTATGTCGGGCTGACAGGCCCATCGTTTGAGACGCCGGCGGAATATGCGTTTTACGGCAAAGCGGGAGGCGACGCCGTCGGAATGAGCACGATTCCCGAAGTGATCGTGGCGCGCCATGCCGGATTGCGGGTTTTTGGCATGTCGGTCATTACCAATGAAGGATACCATTTTGACGAAGATTTCGTGAACGACGGCGCAGAAGTGATTGCCGCCGCCAATCGCGCAACGGAAACTATGACCTTGCTTTTTTCGGAATTGGTGAAAACAATTTGAATGGACTGTGAAAATAGTGCATGTATTTAATGCATTAATTTTCAGTATATTATAAAATAAACAGGAAGTTCGGATATTTTTATGCACAATCTCATTAAACCTTTTGATAAACAACAAGTCTAAGGTTATAAAAATAATACTTCTCATAAGGTTATTAATAATAGTTTTGTAAGTGCGGAAGAAACGGTGGTTTCTTCCGCATTTATTTTTGTGTATCTGCTGTTTTTATCCATCCCGGCTGTTGATAATCTCCCAAAAAAGAAATATCTTTGCGACAATTTAGATCATAAGACATTAACTATGACTTCACGCGAACGAATTTTAGCAAGTATAGCGCACCGCGAACCGGACAAAGTGCCTGTAGATCTCGGTGCAACGCCCAGTTCGGGCATTTCAGCCATCGCCTATTCCAATCTGCTGAAACATCTTGGACAGGATTTACCTGTCCTCGTTTATGACACGGTACAACAGTTGGCGCAACCCGACGACATTATCCTTGATCTGTTCGGGGTGGATGTGATTGATATCGGACGGGCGTTCGATACACAGCCTTCCGACTGGTATCCCGTGCGATTGGCCAACAATGCCGAAGCTTTCTATCCCAAAGGATTTCATCCCGTTTTGCTGCCCGACGGCTCGTATGTCACCTACGACGACGACGGGCGCCGCATCCTCTCAAAAATGCCTGTTGGCGCCACCTTTTTCGACCAGACTTATTTTCCGTATATTGACGGCTATCCCAACAACTATACTGATTTGGACGCCGAGATGGGACGCATTATGTGGTCGCGCGACGTACATAGCCCCTGGAATCACGCAGCGGAGCCTGATTTCTTTGAAAAACTCCGCGAAAAAGCGCTTTGGCTCAGGCAAAATACGGACAGGGCGCTGATGCTCGTCTGTGGCTGTAACCTGTTTGAATGGGGTACGTTCCTGCGTCGAATTGACAATTTCCTGATGGATTTGATCTGCGACCCGGATAATGTGGAATGTCTGCTCGACGAACTGCTTAAACGCCATATCGCTACGCTTGAAAAGGTGTGCGCCTCGGTGGGCGATGTAGTGGATATTATCCGTTTCGGCGACGATTTGGGAATGATGTCAGGCCCTTTCATGGACGCGGAAACCTATCGCCGGTTATTTAAACCACGCCATAAAATTCTGTGCGACTACGTAAAAACACACAGTTCCATGCACACCTTCATTCATTCTTGCGGCTCTATCTCTTTGCTGATGCCCGACATGATCGAAGCCGGCATCGAAATCTTCAATCCCGTGCAAACGGCTGCCGCCAATATGTCGCCGGCGTTCCTGAAACAGGAGTTTGGCAAGGACTGCACCTTCTGGGGTGGGGGAATCGAAAATGTGGGGACATTGAACACGGGCAGCCGTGAACAAATCCGCGACCAGGTGTTTGAACGGATGGAATTATTTTCCAAAGGTGGTGGTTTTGTGTTCAATACGATACACAACATCCTGCCCGATGTGCCGCCGGAAAATGTCGTGACGCTTTTTGAAGCGGTAAAGGAATTTAACGGTTAAATGGCGTCTGATAACCGCCGACCCTGACGACGACAAATTTGCCGACTGCGCCTTGAACAGCGGCGCCTCGTGTGTCGTAACCAACGATCATCTTTTGCCCCCGATTTTAAACAAAAAACAGCATTTTTCGAGTATGAGAGCGGGCAATCTGCAACGGTTATGCCATAGCAAAAGTATTGTTTACACGCACATAACGTTCCGGCAATGATGCTTTTTTGTTCTGCTTTGAGGCGCTTTGCAGTTTAGGAAAATCCTTTTCTATAAATTGCAACTCAAAATTGTCGGGCAACTTTTCAAACTCTTGTGGGTTGTCTATCAAGTAATTAACAAAGTCAAAAGTAAGCCCGATATTTCTTTCTATTGTTTCTTTCTGTGTCATATCTATTTGTTTTTTAGTTTCTTAATATACCTTTCGCGATACCACTCCCAGCGGTCTTTTAAGTCCTGCTCTGCAAATTGAGAGGCGTTTTTCAATGAGCCAACCTCAATAACACGCTTTTCTTCGTCTCCGTTGGGAAAAAGAACATCACGATGAAAAAATCCATGAGCGCAATCATACCGAACAATAGCGACCCATTCGCCATCAATCAACGTTTCGTATTGATACATAACGTCGGTAAGACTTCCATTTTCAGTAACCAACCTTACGCGAATACAATTGTTCCCAAAAACGTCCAAACAGGATAGAAACTCAATTTTTTTCATTGCTATGCCTTTTTAAATTACTGCAAAGTTACGCTTTTCTTTTCAAAAAACAAAAATAAGAAACCAGTTTCTTATATAAGAGCAAAAAAAGGAGAGGCCGTCCCGAATTGTTTCGAGCAGCCTCTCCTAAACTCAAAAAAAATCAATAAATCATAGATTTGGATTATACATTGTCTCGTTTGCAGGGAAATCGAGTGTCATGTTCTCAATTGAGATTGTCATCGAACTCCAGTGAATCGAGCCGTCGGTAGTAGAGCGCTGGACGGGTCTTCCCCAACGTTTGTTGTTGAAGAACTCCGAGCCGTTTTCGCCCCACATCTCTATATCCCACTGCAACTTAACCTGATCGAGCACG
>JAISUI010000028.1 GCA_031272155.1 Tannerella sp.
TTACATATCCTATGTAGGATATAACAATAGTAGCATTGTCGCTTACAGTCAAGGTGAACTTACCGTCGGCATCGGTGATGTTGCCGTTAGTAGTGCCTTTTTCAGCGACATTGGCGCCAATGACGGTTTCGCCTTTGGCATCCGTCACTGTGCCGGTCACACGCTTTTGCCCGAAGGCTGTTAGCGTTCCCACAAACAGGATACACAACAGGCATAGCAGTCTGTGCCGGGTATCCCGATTTAAAAAGATAATTTTTTTCATACTAACTAAAATTTTAAAATGATATAATTTAATTTAAACTTGTGATATATAGATTTTAATAAATAGGCAATTAGACCAGAATCGGGGAACGATGATGTAAAAAAGATGCTGAATTTTCCGCATGGGAATACAACTTTGGGAAAAAAACTATATCTTTCCGCGCTCGCGGATAAAGACGCGCGCGAAGCCGTGTATATACAAGAGAGAGAGAGAGAGAGTAACAAAATACTCAGAACAAACAAATTACGGGGCATAAAAAACTTTAAATTTTCCATGCCTGCAAAGCTTTTTCCGAGATTCAAATTCTGCCCCTTAGATTCTGTTGTTTTATCTCTAATTTTATATCTTCTGTCGTCTGTTTTTTTTCTGATGTTATTAACAGTTGACGATGGCAAAGGTAAATAAAGTTTTTGAAACTGCAAATAAAAAGGGAAATATTTTTTCAAAAAAAGTATTTTCACCCACAGTTATTTATATTATTATGATTTTTAACCGCTTATGATTCGGTATCAAAACCGGTTTTTAGGTATTGAATCACTTCTTCCGGTGTAGTGGCGACTTGCCATATAGTGGCATATTGAGGTGACATAAATCGTTCGTCCACTGCGTGCTGTAGCATGGCCAGCAGTGCATCATAATAATGATTGGTATTTAAGATAACGAGCGGATGGCTGTAAAGTCCAAGTTGTTTCCAGGTGATGATTTCCAGCAGTTCTTCCAGGGTGCCACATCCGCCGGGCAAGGCAACGGCAGCGTCCGACAGTGTTGCCATCTGTTGCTTGCGCTCGTGGATGGTTTCTGTGATTTCAACATCTTCCAGCGCGTTGTGACACCATCCGTTTTCGACCATAAAACGGGGGATGATGCCTTTCACTTTGCCTCCCGCCCGTAAAACCGCATCCGACACAACGCGCATCAGCCCGAACGGGCCGGCGCCATTGATTACCCGCCAATCGTTTTGAGCCAGCAGCGTTCCCAGCGCACCGGCCGCTTCTGCATAAACCGACGCAATCGCCCCACTTGATGCGCAATAGACACATACCGTATGGGTATAATTTTGATTATCTGTAGTTTGATTCATATTTTCGTTTTACGTCGGGATTGTTTTTTCATACGCAATTCGTGGATTCCCGTCGCGCAACAAAATGAATCCGCAACGGACAAGTCCGCATTTTTCCAATAAATGTCGCATGGGTTTATTGTCTTTATGGGTGTCCATTTTCAGGCTTGGAATATGGTTGGCGCGGCACATACGCTCCACTTCTCCAATCAAATACGAAGCTATTCCACATTGTTTGCGTTTATCGGCAACGGCCATCCGGTGTACGACAGCAAATGCACCCGTTGTCAGCCATGCCCCGTCGTAAATACGGTCATAAGTCGGTTCGTCATTGAAGATCACCGTCATCATGGCGATGATTTCATCCTGATCCACCAATACATACGCATTTTTCCTGTCCATGTCTTGCAGGAGAATTTCCGGCGTGGGATAGCCATTCTGCCACTGGTCAATACCTGCGGCCTTCAGGGCGGCTTGCGCTTGTGATACGATAGCCATCATTGCCGGAAGATCGAGGGTTTGCGCTAAACGGAGTTTCATTTCAAAGCGCCCCTTTTTCCAGTGCATTTACCACAATATCCAGCGAAACGCCGTTGGAGCCTTGCAGCAGCACGATGTCATCGCTTCTGATTTCATCAACTAAGTAGCGTGCGGCGGCAGTGGCATTTTCAAAATGCTTCCAGTCCGGTTTATGGGCTTCTTCGCCGATGAAACGGGCATATTCGCCTACCGTAACAAGCAGTTCCACTTCAATCATTTCGGAAATGATTTTTCCAATATGCCTGTGGGCTTCCTCGCTATGGGTGCCTAATTCCAGCATCTCACCGATAACGGCTATGGTTCGTTTGCCTCTTTTCGTCAGTTCCGAGATCGTATAGAGCGATGCTTTAATGCTGTCGGGAGCAGCGTTATATGTGCTGTCTAACAGCAGGGCGCCGTTTTTCGCATACGAGAACGAGCCGCGTCTGTCCGGCGTACTGAACGTAGCCAGCCGACTGGCGATATCTTCCTGCCGGATACCCAATTGGATCGCCACAGCGTAAGCGATCGCCGCATTGTAAGCGTGATGCTTCCCGACGCAGTTCGTCATGACGACCGGCAAACCGTTGAGTTTGAAACTCGGATTGGCTTTTTCGTTCAACTGAATGTCAGACAGACGAATATCAGCCCGGCTGTTTTCGCCGAACGAAATAACGTTGCAATGAGAAAGCGACCGGATGTATTCATAAAAATCATCATCACGGTTCAGGATCAACGTACCTTCCCGATCCATGCCTTCCAGAATTTCGGCCTTAGCTTTTGCGATATTTTCGCGCGAGCCTAAGGTTTCGATGTGCGACATGCCGATGTTGGTAATCACCGCGATGTTTGGCCGGGCGATCCACGAAAGATAATTGATCTGGTTGAAGTTCCTCATGCCAAATTCAACTACCGAGCATTGATGGCTTCGGTCTAAATTCATCAGTTCGATCGGAACACCTAACTGATTATTAAAGTTTTTCCGACTTTTGTGCGTTCTGTACTTTGCTTCCAGCACATGAGCGATCAATTCTTTTGTGCTTGTTTTACCAACGCTTCCGGTCACTGCGACGACAGGAATAGCTAATCGCCCGCGCCAGATTTTGGCAAGGTCGCCCATGGCTTTCACCGTCGAAGGCACAATGAACTGAGGGATGGACACATCGTTCACATCCCTTTCTACAACAGCCGCTATCGCGCCCAATGTTTCCGCCTCCTTCACAAAGTCATGACCATCCACCCGTTGCCCTGTTAAGGCAACGAACAGCGTCCCTTTTTTTACTTCTTTGGAATTTTGCGTAACAAAATTCACATAATCAAGCGGCGAAATCTGCCTGTTTGTCCGGCCGCCGATTGCCACAAAAGCCTCAAATAATGGTATTGTCATCATTTTACATTCTATTTGATAGAGCGTACAAATATACCCAATTTTTTTTGGGAAATCATGTATTTTGCGACTTTTTTTTCAGTGTCTAAAGGCGACCGGTCTCAAACTTGCGATGTTGAACTCCTATTCAATGAGTTCAGGCTTTCTCAACAACCAGTTCCTTCAGTAACTTTTTCATGTCGCGACCCGGACGGAACACGATTTGCTTGGTTTTAATCCATGACGCGTCCAATTGCTCTTTATTCGTCGCGCCACCGCCTTTGATACGAATCTGGAACGATCCAAGACTGCCCATACGGATGATTTTTCCTTCGGCCAGGTATTCGCCCAGGACTTTCGTCAAGGTTTTCAACACTAACTTCGTGTCGCCGTAATCTACTCCACTGGTTCGTGCAATCGCTTTGTCCATGGTTTTAATTCCCACAGTACCACTGTTTTTTGTGATTGCATACCATTTTCTTGGCTCTTCCAAATCCCTGGGATTGCCTTTGGTTACTGTTACATATTTTACTGCCATCTTCTTTATATTTTAATAATTAATGTATTTAATTTGTATTATTTTATATTTATATGCTTGTTACATTATTTTTGGCGATAAATCTGTGTTTATAGCAAAATATTGACTTACAAATAAATAATCCGCTTCCATTTCCGATTAATTTTTTCTTCTTTTTACTTAATCGCAATAATATGAGGATATTATAGCAAATCTATCCAAAAGCGACATTTTATTTTATTGTAATGTAAATTATCGTTATAAAATAAATCCTCTTTCCAATTTGTCTTCATAAGACAGGGCAAATATACGGCATATATTTGTTAAAGCAAAATATTTTTATGTTTTTTATGGTTAAAGTGCCTTTTTTTTCTCTGTTGTCCCAATTTTAACATTCGATTTTTTGATGGGGAAATTGCAAAAAAACGTCTTTTAATGCGGTTTTTCGCCATGTTTTTTTTCTGCGAAGAGCGACTATTGTTCCAGATGGATCGTTTGCGTCGGGAATGCGAAATTCAGTCCGGCCTCATTGAAAGAGCGGAGAATTTCAAAATTCACCTGCGAAATGGTAGCCCGGATGTCCGCATGTTTGCGAATAAAATAAATCAATGTAATCATCAGTGATGAATCGCCAAAATCGGAGAAAGTAGCTTCAAAGTCTTTGGCATTCACATCCGCCACGATTTCAGGAATCTTGTGCAGGATGTCTATCGCCTCTTGCATCCGGTGGTGGTCTGTGTCGTAGGTCAATCCTAATTTGACCAACACCCTCCGCCCCGGTTCGTGTGAAACATTGACAACAGACGAATCCGTTAATTTATAGTTAGGTATGAAAGCCAGCCGCCGTTCATACGTTCGGATGCGCGTAGTCCGAAGTCCGATGTCTTCGACCGTTCCTTCAATGTCCTCAAACCGGATGATGTCGCCGATATGGAATGTGCGGTCGGTCAAAATCGTGATGCCACCGAAGATGTTCTTGATCGTGTCCTGTGCAGCAAGCGCTAATGCAATCCCGCCAATTCCCAGTGTACCTAATAGCGTTGTGACTTCAATCCCGATGTTTTTAAGCGCTGTGATGATGCCGAGCGTCCATATAAGAATAAGTACACCTCTCTTAATCAATGGAATAAGATTATTGTCATAACGTTTTTTGCTTTTTAAGGCTTCCTCTTCAACTAAGGCTTCCGAAAAACGGGCGATGAACCATGTAATGTTCAGTATAATAAGTACTCCATACGATTTTGAAATGATTTCATGCACTTTTGCGCCCAGATTCAGGCGATTTCCGGCAATCCATATCGCTACTAAGATAATTCCCAATAAAACAGGCTTTTCCAGCGCTTTTAGGAAGAGTATATCGTAGCGCATTTTGCTCTTTCGCGTTCTTCGTTCCAAGAGATGTTTGCTGAACATCATAAACAATTTGTTCACGATCAGGGCGCCAATGACGATAAGCAGGGAAATACCCCAATTGTGGAGTGTATTTCCATAATACACAGTTTCTAACATGTCGTAAATTTTTTCCATAATAAAACAGATACCTGTATATTCACAGTCATGATTTTAACGGCACAAAGGAACTACTTTTTTTTATATCGCCCAAAAAATGAGATAAAAATATTACAGATTTTTATTCAGGAATCTGCGAACGTCTTCCGTTGTTCGGCCGCAGCGTACCGCGTAGTCCTGCAACTGTTCGTCGGAGATGCGGCCAATCATAAAGTAACGCGCGGCAGGGTGTGCAAGGTACAGGCCGGCTACGGTGGAGGTCGGTGTCATTGCGCCGTTTTCTGTGATGCTGACACCTATTTTGCTGAGATTCAGTAGCTTGTTGAGCGCGAAAATCTGTTGCTGGTCGGGCAGCGACGGATAGCCGATGGCAGGGCGAATGCCCCGGTAATGCGCCTTGAACAGTTCGGGAACGGGCAGGTTTTCACCGGCGGCATAGCCCCAGAGCGTTTTGCGCACCTGCTCGTGCAAGTATTCGGCGGCGGCTTCGGCCAAACGGTCGGTCAAGGTCTGGCTTAGCAGTTGGCGATAGTTATCATCTTCTTTTTCTGTATTTTGTGCCATATTCGGACGGTCAATTGTAACTGCAAAGGCGCCGACATAATCCGTCCGTTTTTCTGACGAGGGCATTACATAATCAGCCAGCGACAGGTATGTATTTTCTTTATTTATAGCCTGTTGTCGCAAAGTGGGCAGCGTCGTTCCGCCAATATGAATGTCGTCGCCGTCGCCGACGGACGGGAAAAATCCATATAATGCCTTGCAAATTATTGTATTACCGGCAACAAACGTATGCAGCAATTGCTGTGCGTCATCGTACAACCGGAGGGCTTCCTCCGCTTTGCCGCGTTCGTCTGCCGGAAAACGGGCGAGCCATCCCTGGCGACATCCCTGACAGTCGTGCAGCGACGGCAGGTCGTCGTAACGTCCGTTCAGTCGCCACGCCTGGAAGAAAAACGTCCAGTGGATATAGGGAATCAGCGTTTTTATCGGAATATCAATCTGTTGTACGCCGCTTTGCGCCGGAGTGACCGGCGTGTAAGACGCCCAGTCCGTCTTCAGCCGGTTGGCGCGGGCTTCGGCAAGCGGCATCAGCGGTGTGGTATGTTGCGTTTTCAGTTGGCGCAACCGTTCATATTCTTCGTTCAACTCGCAAATAAACGTATCTTTTGTATTAGGATTCAGCAGTTTGGATGCGATTAACGGCGCCTGCGATGCGTCGGGCGCATAGACGACCGGATGCGTATAGCAAGGCGCGATCTTCAGGGCTGTGTGCAGGCGCGACGTCGTGGCGCCGCCGAGCAGGATCGGTATTGTATGGCCGGCTTTTTGCATTTCTTCCGTCACGTGCACCATCTCGTCGAGCGACGGTGTGATCAGCCCGGACAGGCATAAAATATCCGCCTTTTCGCGCTCTACGGCTTGCAAAATGACTTCGGCAGGCGTCATCACGCCTAAGTCTATTACCTCGTAATTGTTGCAAGTCAGGACAATAGAAACGATGTTCTTTCCAATGTCGTGTACATCGCCTTTGACTGTGGCAAACACGATTTTTCCTTTCTTCGTTGTTTCCGACGCAGCTTTTCCGGCTTCGATGGCCGGCTGGAGGATGGTGACGGCTTTTTTCATCGTGCGAGCGGTTTTTACTACTTGCGGGAGGAACATTTTCCCTGCACCAAACAAATCGCCTACCTTGTTCATGCCGCTCATCAGCGGGCCGTCAATAATATCCACGGCTGCAGGATAGACAGTTAGCGCTTCGGCAAGGTCGTCTTCCAAAAAGTCGGTGATCCCTTTCATCAGCGCATACTCCAGTCGTTCACCGACAGGCCGGTGTCGCCATTCGTCGTTGTTTTTCTCTGTTTCGCCCGTCGTTTGCTGTGTGTGTTGCTGTGCATACGCAATCAGTTCATCGGCTGCTTCGGGACGGCGATACAGAATCACATCTTCCAGCAAAGTGCGGAATGAGGGTTCAATATCTTCATACAGAACGCTTGACGACGGATTGACAATGCCCATATCCATGCCTTGGCGGATGGCATGATAAAGGAAAACAGCATGCATGGCCTCGCGTACATTAATATTACCACGGAAGGAAAAAGACAGGTTGCTGATGCCGCCGCTCACTTTGGCATTCGGCAGGTTTTGCTTAATCCATTCCACGGCGCGTATGAAATCAAGGCCGTAGCGGTTGTGTTCGTCCATGCCGGTGGCGATGGCAAGCACGTTCGGATCGAAAATGATGTCTTGCGGCGGGAAACCGGCTTTTTCCGTCATCAGGCGGTAAGCACGCTGGCAGACAGCGATTTTACGTTCAAACGTATCGGCCTGTCCCCGCTCGTCGAACGCCATGACGATGACAGCCGCCCCAAGTTGTCGGATGCGTTTTGCATGATTCAGAAACGTCGCTTCGCCTTCTTTCAGGCTGATAGAGTTCACGATACTTTTGCCCTGAGTACACATCAAGGCTTGCTCAATCACTTCCCATTTCGACGAATCAATCATCACGGGAACGCGGGCGATATCCGGTTCCGCTGCAATCAGATTGAGGAATGTTGTCATTTCCTTCACGCCGTCAATCAGTCCGTCATCCATGTTGATATCAATGATTTGCGCCCCGTCTTCTACTTGTTTTCGGGCGATGGCCAGCGCCGCTTCGTAATTTTCTTCTTTGATAAGACGCAGGAACATGCGCGAGCCAGCCACGTTGCATCGTTCGCCGATATTGACGAAGTTGTTTTCAGGTTTCACTTCGAGCAGTTCAAGTCCCGACAGTTGCAGCACGTCCGGTTTCGGTTTTGGGCTTCGTGGTTTAACATGCTGTACTAAAGCTGGATAACGCGCGATATGTTCGGGTGTTGTGCCGCAGCAGCCGCCGACGATATTCACCAGTCCTTCGTCAATGTATTCTTGAATTACGATAGCCATTGATTCGGGCGTTTCGTCGTATTCGCCGAAGCTGTTGGGTAGTCCGGCGTTAGGATAGGCGCTGACGTAGCAGGGCGCGATGCGGGAAAGTTCTTTCAGGTAGGGTTTCAGTTGCCTGGCGCCGAAGGAACAGTTCAGTCCGATACTGAGCAGGCGCACGTGGGCTATGGAGGCTACGGCCGCTTCAAGCGTCTGCCCCGAAAGAGTCCTGCCGCTTTGGTCGCCTATGGTGAACGAAACCATAACGGGCAGTTCACGGCCTGCGTCGGCAAACGCTTCTTCGGCAGCCATCAGTCCGGCTTTTATATTCAGTGTGTCAAAGAAAGTTTCAAACAGCAGGATGTCAACGTCACAGTCTATGAGGATGCCGATTTGTTCGCGATAGGCTGTGCGCAACTCATCGAACGTGATGGCGCGGAAAGCAGGATTAGCTACATCGGGCGAGAGAGACGCCGTTTTATTGGTCGGGCTTATTGAGCCTGCTACAAAGCGCGGTTTGGCAGGGTTTTTCCGGGTAAATTCATCGGCGGCTGCGCGAGCAAGTGCTGCCGCGGTGCTATTCAATTCCCGCACATAGTCTTCCAATTGATAATCAGCCTGCGATATACGGTTGGAACTGAATGAATTGGCCGTGATAATATCGGCGCCGGCTTCGAGGTATTGGGTATGTATTTCACTGATCACGTCAGGGCGTGTGATACAAAGCACGTCGTTGTTGCCTTTCAGTTGTCCCGCAATATGTTGAAACCGATTCCCGCGAAAATCATGTTCCGTAAGCTGATATTTCTGTATCATCGTGCCCAGTGCACCGTCGAGAATCAGAATACGCTCATTTAATAACTGCTCCAAACGTTGCCCAACCGGATTTGTTTTATTCATAACCCGCTTATTTTTTTAATGTTTAAATGCCCTGTCCATCTCGCGTTTATCGTCGCGTTCTCTGAGCGATTCGCGCTTGTCGTATTCTTTCTTTCCCTTTGCAACGGCAATGACGATTTTTGCCAATCCTTTTTCATTGATAAACATGCGAACAGGGATCACGGTGAAGCCGCTGTTTTTAGCCGCCGTCTCAATCTTGCGGATTTCTTTCCGGTTCAGCAGCAGTTTGCGTTCGCGACGTTCGGCGTGATTGTTGTACGTTCCGTAGAAATATTCGGCGATGTACATGTTTTTTACCCACACCTCGCCGCGCTCCGTGATGCAATACGTGTCCACAAGGCTGGCCTTGCCGAGACGGAGCGACTTGATCTCCGTACCCGTCAGCACGATGCCCGCCGTGAACATTTCGAGTAGTTCGTAGTCGAACGTGGCGCGTTTGTTTTTGATCTGTATCTGATTAGTTGTCTTTTCTTTGCCCATAATTTTTCGCTCAGTATTATAATCGCAATCCCGGCATCAACAGAAACAGCAGAAAATCAATAACCAGCGGCATCCCGATAATGATACCGGATGCGATCAATGTAAATTTAAGTTGTTCATTTTCCATCACTTCCATGTATCCAACGGCGCCTTCCCAAATGATATAAACTGTCCAAAGCACAAGAATCCGAAGGAAATAAAACTCGGGAAGCAATGCTACAACGATGCTGAGTACAAACATTAATGAAGAGGCATAGCCGACAAAATACTGCCACAGTTTCAGGTCTTTGCTGCGTTTGAAAACGACATTCCACAATTCATTGAGCATATAAACGGCCATAAAAAAACCGCCTCCCGATGAAAGTAGCATCTTAATAGCCGATTTCAAAGCAATTTCAAAATTAAACTCTTTGCGGGAGAATAATACGCCCAGAAAAGCGGCCAAAGCAATACAACCAATCAGCGGATACAAATAGCGCGATAAAAAGGTTTCATGATCCTCTTCTTTCTGTTTCAATCTCGCCCAAGCTTCTGTCGGTTTGAAAATCAATGCTATCAGTCTGTTTACTATGTTACTAAACATTTGTTTCCTTATATGAATCGGACTGCAAAGGTATAAAAATAATAAGAAACAGGGAAAAAAAATCTGTTTATTTGCAATAAACATCCTCCATAAACCGGAATAAATCATAAGAATTTTGTATTTTTGCGGCGCAATACTAAAAAAAGACGAAAGGAATGAATGTATTAGAACTTAGCGAACAGGAGATTATCCGACGTAATAGCTTGGAACAGATGCGCCAATCGGGCATTGATCCGTATCCGGCGGCAGCGTTTCCGGTGGATGCCTGTTCTGCCGAAATCAAAACGTCTTTCCGTGACGATGCAGAGCCGCGCCGGGTGACCATTGCCGGACGGATCATGAGTCGCCGTATCATGGGGAAGGCGTCATTTATGGAACTTCAGGATGATAGCGGACGGATTCAGGTATATGTCACTCGCGACGACCTTTGTCCCGACGAGAATCATACCGAGCCTTATAACGTCGTTTTCAAGAAATTGCTTGATATTGGCGATTTTGTTGGCGTCAAAGGGTTTGTGTTTCGTACGCAGATGGGCGAGATTTCCGTTCATGCACAGGAATTGACCGTTCTTGCCAAATCGTTGCGCCCGTTGCCGATTGTGAAAGAGAAAGATGGCGTTATATATGACGGTTTTACCGATCCCGAACTGCGTTATCGCCAGCGCTATGTGGACTTGGTGGTGAATAACGGTGTGAAGGATATTTTCCTGAAACGCACGAAAATCTTCAATTCCATGCGTTCATTTTTCAATGAAAGAGGTTATATAGAAGTAGATACACCTGTATTACAGACCATTCCGGGCGGAGCGACTGCACGTCCGTTTATCACGCACCACAATGCGCTTGACATTCCGCTTTATCTTCGCATAGCCAATGAATTATATCTTAAACGGCTGATTGTTGGCGGGTTTGACGGCGTCTATGAATTTAGTCGCAATTTTCGCAACGAAGGCATGGATCGTACGCACAACCCCGAATTTACGTGTATGGAGATTTACGTTGCATACAAAGATTATTTATGGATGATGGACACCACCGAGCAGTTGCTGGAGCGTATCTGCATGGATGTGCTTGGCACAACAAAGGTGAAAATCGGCGACTTGGAAATAGACTTTAAGCCGCCTTACAAGCGGATTACGATGCTGGATGCCATTCGTGAAAATACGGGCATTGACATTGCCGGGATGGACGAAGCGCAACTGCGTGAAGTCTGTCGTCAAATCAATGTAGAACAGGACGAAACGATGGGAAAGGGCAAACTGATAGACGCCATATTCGGTGAGAAATGTGAGCACACTTACATACAGCCCACTTTCATTACCGATTATCCCATTGAGATGAGTCCGCTCACCAAACGTCATCGCACGAATCCGGCATTGACGGAGCGGTTCGAGTTGATGGTCAATGGCAAGGAAATAGCCAATGCTTATTCGGAACTGAATGATCCGATAGATCAGCGGCAACGTTTTGAAGACCAGTTGCGTCTTTCTGAAAAAGGCGATGACGAAGCGATGTATATAGACGAAGATTTCCTGCGTGCGCTGGAATATGGGATGCCGCCGACCAGCGGGATGGGAATCGGCATGGATCGCCTGACCATGTTTTTGACAGGCCAGGAAAGCATCCAGGAAGTGTTACTCTTTCCGCAGATGCGCCCTGAAAAGGCGGTCAGAAAGGATGCACCGGAGAAATTTGCGGCGGTCGGAATAGACGAACTTTATGCGCCCGTTCTGCAAAAAGCCGGTTATCTGACGGTGGAATCGCTTGCCGGAGCAAATCCGCAGTTGGTACGGAAGGTTGTTTTCGACCTTATCAAAAAATACAAATTAGAACTTGAACTGCCGTCGGCGCAGGAAGTGGAAAAATGGATAGCCTGCGCAGACGCATTAATACCTAATACAATAGCATGAATATGACGAATTTTCCCGGAAAAATAGCCATTATGGGCGGAGGCAGTTGGGGTACGGCATTGGCCAAAATCGTGCTGTCCACACAGCCACAAATCAATTGGTACATGCGTCGTCCCGACCGTATTGAAGATTTCAGGCGGATGAATCATAATCCCGTTTACTTGTCAAGTATCACGTTCGATACCGACCGAATCGGGTTTTACGCCAATATTAACCATGTAATAAGGGATTCGGATACGCTGATATTCGCCACGCCGTCCCCTTTCCTGAAACAGCATTTAAAAAAACTGCATACGCCGTTGAGCGACAAATTTATCATTTCGGCCATCAAAGGCATTGTGCCGGACGAGAATTTGTTAATATCGGATTATTTCACTGAATATCACGGCGTAAAGCCGGAAAATATCGCCATTATCGCCGGACCATGCCACGCAGAAGAAATTGCGTTGGAGCGTCTTTCCTATTTGACTCTTGCCTGCAAGGATCCGACAAAAGCGGATTGTCTTGCCGGAGTTTTTAACAATAACTACGTAAAATGCACCTGTTCGGAAGATGTGACAGGTATTGAATACGCTTCCGTACTGAAAAACGTATATGCCATTGTAGCAGGTATTTGTCATGGTATGAAATACGGTGATAATTTCCAGGCCGTTTTCCTATCAAATGCCATTGAAGAGATGCAGCGTTTCCTCAATACGGTTTACGATATCGGACGCGACATTACGAAATCCGTGTATCTGGGCGATCTCCTCGTCACAGCCTACTCGCGTTTCAGCCGTAACCGGACGTTTGGAACGATGATCGGTAAAGGCTATTCGGTCAAGACCGCCCAGCTTGAAATGGAAATGATAGCCGAAGGCTACTACGGGACAAAATGTATTTACGAAATCAATGAAAAATATAAGGCGGAAATGCCCATTTTGGATGCACTTTATACGATTCTATACGAACGTAAGTCGCCGGTGGTTGCTTTTCGTCAATTAACAGGAACATTCAAATAATAAACATAAAGAAATGGAAAAGATTACATTAAATATTGACAAGGCGTTTGGCGCCATAACGAAAGAACAGGTAAATGCGTTTCAGCCGCAGGTACGGAAAGGGATTGAAATGTTGCACAACGGGGATGGCGCCGGAAGCGATTATCTCGGATGGTTGCACCTTCCTTCGTCCATTACCGACGCTGAACTGAAGGAACTGGAAGATGCGGCGGCGGCATTGCGCGCTAAATGCGAAATCGTAGTCGTCATCGGTATCGGAGGCAGTTATTTGGGCACTAAGGCCGTGGTAGAAGCGTTGAATAGCAGTTTTGACTGGTTACGACGCGACCGCAAAAATCCAATCCTCCTTTATGCCGGACATCAAATTGGGGAGGATTATTTATATGAATTGAGCGAAATACTGAAAGACAAGTCGTTCGGCATCATCAATATTTCCAAGTCGGGAACGACAACAGAGCCGGCGCTGGCTTTCCGCATCCTGAAAAAACAGTTGGAAGAAACGGTCGGCAAAGAAGAAGCGCGGCAGCGCATTGTCGCCATCACTGACAGGGCGCGGGGTGCGCTCCGCACGCTGGCAACGCAGGAAGGCTATCAAACGTTCGTCATTCCCGACAATGTAGGCGGCCGTTATTCCGTATTGACCCCGGTGGGTTTGTTGCCGATAGCCGTGGCCGGCATCAACATTCGCGACTTGGTGGCCGGCGCTGTAGCTATGGAGAAAGCGACAGACGATAATATTCCTTATGCCGAGAATATTGCCGCAATCTATGCCGCTACGCGCAATGCCTTGTATTCGAATGGGAAAAAAATAGAAATCCTTGCAAATTTCCATCCCAAACTGCATTACATCGGCGAATGGTGGAAACAATTATATGGGGAAAGCGAAGGGAAAGAAAACAAAGGTATATTCCCTGCATCTGTGGACTTTACGACCGACCTGCACTCAATGGGACAATGGATACAGGAAGGCGAACGCATCATTTTTGAAACCGTCATATCTATTGAAAAACCGGACTATCAGGTATTTGTCCCCATGGAAGAATCCAATTTGGATGGCCTGAATTTCCTTGCCGGCAAGCGGGTGGACGAGGTCAATAAGATGGCGGAACTCGGTACGTTGTTGGCGCATGTGGATGGCGGCGTGCCCAATATTCGCATCACACTGCCGGAAGTCAGTGCATATTTCATCGGCCAACTGTTCTATTTCTTTGAGAAGGCCTGTGGGATAAGCGGTTATGCGCTTGGCGTCAATCCGTTTAACCAGCCCGGTGTGGAGGCCTACAAAAAGAATATGTTTGCCTTGCTCGACAAACCCGGTTATGAAAAGGAAAGTGCGGCTATCCGGTCACGAATAAATGCAAAATAGCGCTTTCCAATCCGGCGTCAATCATAAAGCGGTCCTCTTGGTTTCGATCCCCAGAAAGAATACCATGTTATGACGAGGTATGCAACCATCACGATACATAATCCGACTGCAATTTGGGGTTCGGCAAGTCCGGCGACCTGTCCCCACGATGTATCGGCAAGCCGACCTATCATTAACGCAGATATTGCACCGCCTATTTGGCTCATTACCAGCGTAGAAGCGCCTTTCTTTGAATGAGGCCCCAAGCCTTTCATGCCTGAACCGAAATTAGTGGGATACATCAGCGACATGAAAAAAGCGGTGAATATGAGGGTATAAATCGAAACAGGGACCGTCAGGTCGGTGAACGGCACTCCGGCGGTGAGATGGTTTAGGCCAAATCCAAAGCGGGCTTCACCCCATTTGGAACCCAGGATACTGAAGGTTATCAGGCAGAAATTGATGATGGCATAGATGCCCATCAGTTTTGTCGGGCGGAAGAATTTCATAATCCATGTTGAGAAAAACCGTCCAAGACAAAAGATAACCATATTGGCAGTGAGAAATGCACCCGCAATTTTTTCTCCGACTTCAGCATTTTGTTTGACGTATATAATAACCCACGACCATGTACCGAGTTGCGCGGCGAGATAAAAGAATTGCGAGATGATACCTCCCCACCAGTGCGGATAGTGCAGCAGGGCTTTGAAGCTCCCTTTTTCTTCCGTATGTTTTTTGATTTGAGCGGGGTCAGGCGGTGCGGCGGCGGCTGGAAATTTAGTCCGTTTGATGAGAACCGCTACTACGAGAATCATGATAGTAAGAGCAATATAGACAGGATAAACCCGAGCGTTTTCCGTTCTCAAAAACTCGGCATAAGTCCCCGTTGCTTTCATCACAGCAATCTGGGCCTCATCGGGTTCTATTCCGGAGAATATAAAATAAGTCCCTGTTGTAGAGGCAATTATTGATCCAATCGCATTGAACGAAGCCGCAAGTGTCAGCCTTCTTTCCGCTCCTTCTTTATCGCCAAGATACATCAGTGTACTGCTTGAGCCAATTTCAATGAAAGCGCAACCGCCTGCCATTACAAAAATTCCTCCCAGAAACAACAGGTATTGCTGTGATAGCGCTGCAGGATAGAATAGCAAACAGCCTGTTGCAAAGAGACATAACCCTACCAGAATTCCTGATTTGTAGCCTCGGCGTTCCATATAAAGACCGGCAGGAATAGCGAGGCAGAAGAAGCCTGTTTTCAGGGCGAAAGGCAGGAATCCCGCTTGAGTATTACTTAGTTCAAGAGATTTCTTAAACTGTCGTATTAAAAAGTCATTCAGTATGTTAGGCCATGCCCACAGGAAGAAAAGACATACGATCAGGAATAAGGCAAAGAAAAATCCCGGTGTGATAAACTGCGATTTATGGGTGTTATTGGATTCTTTCATAATGAATTAATATTATTGATACTAAATAATGCTTCAACATTTTCCGGCTTTGTGTCGGGTAAGATGGTTTCGTGGCTTGGTGAGAGGATCAGTCCCGTTGGGAAGAGCGTTTTCAGTTCTTCCGCCTTGGCGCGTACTTCTTCGGGTTGTCCGTTTACCATCAGGTATTGGGCATCCACGCCGCCACAGAATGAGATTTTATCTCCAAAATCAGCTTTCAGCCGCCAGGGTTCCATATTAGCCGCTAATGCCTGAATGGGATGAATGACGTCGGCGCCCATTTCGATGAGGTCGGGAATGATATCGTAGATCGAACCACAGGAGTGATGAACGACAATCAGTCCGTAACTCTTGGCCTGTTCGATCATTTTTCGCGTTCCGTCAAACACTAATTCGCGGAGGGTATCGGGTGAAACCATCAAACCGGTTTGTCCGCCAAAGTCGTTGGAAATTTGTACGGCATGGAGTTTGCCGCGTGTCGCTTCATAGAATATCTCATTTGCCCGGAGATAAAAATCCGTAATTCGGTCAATGACGGCGCGATACATCTCAGGTTCAATCATCATTTTGACTAATGCCGTTTCCATGCCGAATGCGGAGCAGGCCGTCTGAAAATGAGCAGCCGATACGACGCCCATTGCCGTATATCCATCGGGTGTTTCTTCTACCGCTTTCCGACATAGCGCCGGATCAATGTATTTGGCCGGATCAGGCCAATCAAAGAGATTCACTGCTTCGGGATCGGAATAATCTTCAAAGAAACCGGGCGCCGTCAGGGTGCGGAACTTGGGAATGGAGCCATCTTTCGAGAAATTTAGCGCCATCTGGATCACATCGGCGCATGGCGAATGATAAGGTATCTCGACAGGCCAGATATCGTCGTCAAGCTTTTCTTTTAATTCGCGTATATTGCTGACGCCAAAATATTTAAACAATCCGGGCAATGCGGCCGGGTCAGGCAGTCCGAGCCAGGTAGCAGGCCGGTCAACCGGTTCACGTCGAACCGTTGCCAAAAATCTTTCCAAATGAGTCATAACGTATGTATTATCTATTCTTATTTTTTTAGTTCATCACCTTTTCGATATGCGTTTTGAACGTATGTTCATTTCACGCCCCAGAAATTGGCGCTATCGGAAGGCAGCTCGCATGGCGTTACTGAGAAGTCGGTTGCGCCCTCGACATAAAGTGTTATTTCCTGTCCTTTATCCAAGGCAAGCTCGTACTGTCCGTCGCCCAATTCTTTGATCTTGATTGCGGAGTTGGACGTTTTGAAACTGCCTTCAAAGCCCGGACGGACTATGCACGGCTCTCCTGCGAGACTCTTGATTTTC
>JAISUI010000120.1 GCA_031272155.1 Tannerella sp.
GTTCTGCTGCGATTATCGGCTCATTATCAAGCTGTTTATACATTTTTTTTGGCATGACTGATTTTTTTTAGTTCTGCCGCAAAGATATAAAATGATTTTTTTACTAACAAATTTTTAAAACGAAAGAGAATCCTGCGAATCCGGAAACGCCCGTACATTTCTTCCTGCCACCGCCCGGACGAGGTGTTTACCTTGAAATTTATTTCGACTTCTTCACGCGCTATGGCGACGAGACCACGCGGGGCAAGAAACTAAGCGCAGGTAATCGCAGCATCCAGTGGAACCTCCACATCAGCCTCAAAAAGGTAACACCGAGGAAATACCAAATCGTCGCCAACACCATTACCGAGATAGGCATTTCCGACGCCGCCTGCATTCCCCGCGAAGCCAAAGAGTCGAGAATGAAAGTGGCTGACAGCAACCGCCTTGCCGGTATCATCACAGTGGACGATTTCTGTTTCGACTACGACTACGAGGTTACACCTGAAGTCTTCCACGAATGGACTGAAAAACTGTTAGCCGCCTGTCGTGCCTCAGCCGACGACGACGCTGTCCATGATATGAAAGGCAATGGCGACAGCCCAACATATTTGGAGGCAATAGCCTCGTACTTCTGGCAATACCGCTACAAGGGCATAACCTACGACTTCCGGACGCAACTCACGTCGAAAGGTTTTCGTGGAGTAATGAATCTGTATGTAACTGTGCCGACTAAGAAATAAGTTGTTCGGAGATATGAGATAGTTTGTTGGACAGTGGACAACTCTATAACGCCGAGGATATTAGTCTTAATTATTGTTGGTATTATCCATTAAGAGTATAATCATAAGTATTCCAAGCATTAATCCCAAAATAGACATTATCTGTCCGGCACGCGACAAAGCGTTCGACTTTTGTTGAAGTTCTTTAGTTGAGAAAACAAGACCACATATTGGTATAGGAAGTGTTAAGAACGGAATCCAAAAAAGTAAAACTGAAAACAAGCCCAGAATAAAACCAGTTTTTGGGGTTTTTTCAACTGACGCTTTTTGTGTAACATTTGATTGTTTCGTTATTACTTCATCGTTATTTTTTCGTTTTCCTTCTTTCCAAGTCTTGCAATCGCAGGTTTCATTTCCCGAGTATCCATAAACAGAGATCATCACATTTGTAAAAACCTGTGCGGCGCTGTCAGCATCTTCACCGAAATCAATGGCAAATATTTCTAATTCATCGGAGGTTTGACGATAGCTTATATCAGTAAACCGTGTAAATATATCCATCTGTTTAAATTTTTCCGATTCTTGCGAGGATTTGTCAATACAAAACATTACGGCAATAGAAGGACATTTTGCCATTGGAAACAGTTTATTGCCGTCCTCCACAAAATCGCTATATGACGGTAAAAATTGAAACGAGAGATTTTTCCTGTTGTACGGTTTGACATCTGTTGCAACAAAATCGTATTCATTTTGCAACCTAAGGTTTTCGTTAAGAGCATCTGTCAATCCTGCATATACAAGGCCATTTGATGAATTTGTATTCATAATCTACTATGTTTTAATCTGTTATTTAAATAATTACTTTTTTACCAAATATTGACCGTCGCCATCTTTGTAACTTCCAACGAGAATTAAAATAAAATCAATCAATGTCCAAATGCCGTAACAACCTAAAGTAAATAATTGAACAACACCAATTACGTAATTTTTCGTATAAAATCTATGGACTCCTATCCAACCGAGAAAAATACATAACAATAATGTTATCAGCCAATTTTTGCCAGCTTTAGCTTTCTGACCACTAATGGCGTCTCTTGCTTTGTCAATATCATCACCATAGTTTGTATCATACTCTAAATGTTCTTCATAGGGGATATTTTCTACTTCGTGAAGTACTTTTGAAATAAGTTGAGCTGCACCTTCTGCATCCGAACCAAAATCTATCGCGTGTTCAAACCATTTATCCTCATCGTTATCATATACTATTTTTTCTGTAAACAATTCAAGAATATCCAAATTGCGAAATTTTCTTAATTTCAAGGCATCTCCTTCTATATCATCGGGACAATATCCAAATACTACCATCAAATGTTGTTTTGAGGCATCAGCATTTGGGAAAAATATTTCATCATCCACTGCAGCAAGAACTCGAGTAATAGTACAAACAGGTTCTAATTTGCCATTCCGTTTAACGCGAATATTAGTTGTCACACTTTCGTTCTCATTTTTCCTAATAGCCATATCCTGTAAATCAAGATTCCGCTTCAGAGCAGAAACTAATCCTTTGAATATTTTGCTATCGTCTTTATAGCCAGCCTGCTCTATGTTAATTCCCTGTTGTTGCAGGCGAATTAAAGAACTCCCGCAAAACTCGCAGTTTTGCAAGTTTGTGCTACTCGCCCCGCAGTTGGGGCAGATTGCTTGTTGAGGTTTCATATTTTTACAAATAAATCAATTATTAAATATTTTTTGAAACTAAATTAGTAATTACCAAAACTATCGCCTCGAACGCGACAATCAGTATAACGGCTACCAGATAACCGTTGTCTTCGTAGCGTTGTGGGGCAAGTAAGCCGAGAATAAACTCTACAAATCCTAAAAACGAAAAGAGAAACGACAGCGAAATCCGAAAAGCATCTTTCAGCGTGATACAACATAAAAAGTAGAGCAAAACGGTGTTCGCTATAATTACTCCGCAGTTAATACCCATGTTAAAGGCAAGATAGGCCGACAACATGCTGCCGAACAGCAAGTTGGCAACAAGCAGGATAATTCCCGTAATTAATATTATGTTCTTTGTCATCGTTATGTAATATTAGGTATCGGCGGCGGCATTTGCTGTCCGCCGAATAAGTTAGTAAATTCTTGTAAGTCCGATAGTTTTACCCATGAAGGTAAACCCTGTTTCCATGCCATAGTATCGGAAGTGATTTGCCGTTGTGCAATGAAACTTGCAACAGTCTGAAAATCAAAGCCACCCTGCTGCTGCCCATTCAGATAGAGGAAATAGGATGTAGCTTGTGGCATTGGAGGCGGAACCGCTGCCGGAGCCGGATTGGTGTTCAAAGTATTGGCAAACATGCCTCCCATTTGTGTACCTATGCCCATACCTGCACCGAGACCTGCACCGAGATTGACCATTCCGCCACCTTCGTTTTTGGCTGCGGTTTGCATCACATCGAAACTGCGTTCCATCTGATAAACGTCTTTTCCGGCAATTTTCATCCGAGCCGCAATGTCTTTCGCCTCTTTCAGTTTTATTATGCTGGGATCGTCCTGCGGCACGTTGATAGAAACGTAGGAAAATTCGATAATTTCAATGCCGTATTTATTGAACGTTACATTCAGCTTCTCGTTGGAGTCTTCCGACATCTCAACCAAATGTACGTTAATATCAAGAACCGAGATGTTTTCCTTCGCTATTTTCCGTGAAATAAGTGAACTCAACTGCGCCAAAATCTTGCCTTTGAAATACTGATCAATCTTTTCGGCAGTGAAAGATGTCATGTTGCCGATAAGCGTTTCGAGGAAGGTGCGAGGCTCTTTTATGCGTATCCCATACTGCCCGAAAGCCCTGACCGGCACAATCACACCGTAACGCGGGTCTTCGAGTTGGATAGGCGACGGCGTTCCCCATTTGATATCCAATTTGGAAATCTGGTTGATAAACCATACCTCTGCCTTGAAGGGCGAAACAGAGCCAAAAGGCAAGTTAATCAACTTGTTAAGCAGTGGAATATTTGACGATTTCAGGGTATGCGTACCTGCCTGAAATCCATCATAAACCGCGCCTCCTTTCACAAAGAAAGCCGTTTGAGCAGGATAGACAACCAACTGCGTTCCGAGCCGCAAATCATCCGATGGGAATTTATATACAAACTCCTTGTCGTTTACATCACATTTTACTACATCTATTAATGCCATATTATTGTATTGAGTTTCCGCCGCCAAAGATATACGTATTTTTTTTGATTATTAACGAATTTATGTTGCATAATTGCTTTATTGTGTTGCGTTTTTGCAACGCTTGATTTTTTGGCTGTATATGGAGTGATAATCTACACCCAATACTATTGAGATTTGACACAGCAGGTCGCTGTCGAGACTTGTCTTTTTTAGCATACGCGGCAAATGGCAACGGTGACGACCGACCTGTTCGGCAAGCCAGGCAATGGAACGCTTCTGTCTGTAGAGTTCCTTCCGTATCATTTTCCCTATGTCTATTTCGATTTTGTCCATGAAAAAAAGCGTGAAACTGTTCCGTTGTGCTTATTTTCGTGTTCTTGGCTCTGGTAAACCCTGTATCCCAAATAAGTGCGAAGACAGTTCACGCCCGAAGACGTGAACTCCGCAACATATTCTCGGGAGAAATTTACCAGATTTCGAACACGAGAGAATAATCGCTAAAAGTTCAAATTATTTAATTATCAATAATATAATGTCTATTTCATAAAAACACATTCGTTATTTATCGGAACAAAGATACGGAATTTTTATCGGATTTAGTACGGCTTTTAGGAAAAACATTGCATTACGTTGCAATGATTTTTCGGAAGATGGATACATCGTTGTAATGAAAGATTATCTATTACTTTTAGCAAATGTGGGGAAAATTTGGGAACATTTCCCCAATAAAGAAGTCCTAATGACTTGATAATCAATTAGGACTTCTTCGAGAATGTACCCAGACCCGGGGTCGAACCGGGATGGAAATGAATCCACTGGTGTTTGAGACCAGCGCGTCTACCAATTCCGCCATCTGGGCGTTTTGTTATTTTGCGGGGCAAAGATAGTGATTTTTTTGAATATGATGGAGTGGTTAAACGGAAATTTGCGCTATTTTTAGGAATTATTTCTTTTATGCCTGTTAATCAGGATAGAATGATGCCGGTTTTTAGGTGTGATTTTTCTTGTGCCGGCGCACAAATGAGAAAATAAAAGACGGGCGTTTTTTTCCCGGATCGAAATAGAATAAAATCCCGATGATTTCGTTATCTTTGTAGTAGTAATTTTTTAATATAACATCCGATGAAAAACAATTATTGTATTATAATGTGTGGTGGTATTGGCAGTCGTTTTTGGCCGTTTAGTCGTGAAAATCAACCGAAACAGTTCCTTGATTTTTTTGGAGTAGGGCGTTCGCTGCTGCAGATGACGGTTGACCGGTTTGCCAATATTATCCCGATGGAGAATATATATATTGTTACGAATCAGAAATATGCCTCTTTAGTCAAAGAGCAGTTGCCTTTGCTGAAAGAGGAACAGGTTTTATTGGAACCGGCGCGGCGCAATACAGCCCCGTGCATTGCATACGCTGTATATCATATCAAAGCGTGCAATCCGGATGCAAATATAGTTGTAGCGCCTTCCGATCATCTGATTCTCAAAGAAGAAGAATTTTTATCAGCTATCAGTAAGGGACTTGACTTTGTAAAAACAAAATCCTGCCTGCTCACGCTGGGCATTAAACCAAGTCGCGCCGAAACAAGTTACGGATACATCCAGCGCTCGGATTCGGTGACGGACGGTTTCACTAAAGTGAAGACTTTTACCGAAAAGCCCAATGAAGAGTTGGCGGAAGTTTTTTTTAAGAGTGGCGAATTTTTCTGGAATTCAGGAATTTTTCTTTGGAATGTAGATACGATTTTGGATGCATTCCGCAAGTTTTTACCTGATGTTTCAGCGCGTTTCGACCTCGGTGCGGACAAATTTAATACACCCGAAGAAACAGCTTTTATAGCCGAAAATTTTTCTTATTGTCCTAATATATCAATTGATTACGGGATAATGGAAAATGCGGACAATGTCTATATGCAGTGCGTAGATTTCGGCTGGGCTGATTTAGGCACATGGGGTGCCATTTTTGATATTGCAACCCGCGACGAAGGCAACAATGCCGTTTTGAAAACGAAAGCCATGCTTTATAAAGCGGAAAACAACATTGTGGCATTGAGTGATCCTAACCGGTTGGTGGTCATTCAGGGATTGAAGGATTATATTGTTGCCGAATCCGGAAACGTGTTGTTGATCTGCGAAAAAGAAAAGGAATCGTTTATCAAGAACTACATTGCCGATGCCCAGATACGGTTCGGCGATGCGTTCAAGTAAGGATTTGCGGCCGGCTCTTTTTCCGCGATTTTGTGCGTGTCGGGATTCTTTAGACGGTCATGGCCGGAGTACACGTTTGACCGGACGATCGTTTTCAAAGAATCCGATGACATTGTCGCACACAGCCTTTGCCATCCCCAGGCGCGCGAGCGTTGTTTGCGTTCCAAAGTGCGGCGTCAGGACGACATTGTCCATGGTCAGCAGTTCCGGCGACGGGTAGTCGCCAAACTCAAACATGTCCAGTCCGGCGCCGTGTATTTGTTTGTTTTCAAGCGCGGTTATCAGCGCTTTTTCGTCAATTAGCGGACCTCTCGCCGTATTGATGAGGATGGCTGCAGGCTTCATTTTATTCAACTCCTTTTCGCCGATCGTGTGATAGGTTTCGGGCGTTAACGGTGCATTGAGCGAAACGAAATCCGCTTTTTCAAGCAGTTCATCTTTTGACAGATACGTTGCGCCAAGGCTTATTTCTTCGTCGGATGGCAGTCGGTGGCGATTATGATAGCATACCGTCATGCCGCAAGCACGAGCACGTCTGCACAGGGCTTTGCCAATGCGCCCCATACCGATGATGCCAAGCATCCGGCCTTCTACAGGCAGCCCCAAATTGTAGCCAACGCCTATTTGGACGCTTTTGCCCTGTTCATGCAGTTTGCGGTCAAACTCGCTGACCCTTCTGGCGACGCTCAGCAACAGCGCAAGCGCCAGGTTGGCAGTCGGCTCCGTCACCTGATCGGGCGTATTGGCCACTACAACACCTTTGTCCAGCGCGCAGGCAACATCAATATTATCGTAGCCCACCGCATAATTGGCCACTAATTTCAGGCGCGTCCCCTTGTCCAGCAATTCTTTATTGACAGGAAAATCGTACATGGGGCAAAGCGCGTCGTATTCGTGAATATGCCGAATAACGTCATTGTAACTAAAATATTCGTTTTCGCCGGCGGGGAACGTTACGTCGTATTTGCTTTCCAATTCCCGGAATCCTTCGCGAAACATGTTGTATGTGACTAAAATCCGTTTCATTTTTATCTTATATCTATGCAAAGGTAAGATTTATTTCGGAAATTACCGGCGCATCTGATTTTGTTTTTTAGGAAACGTCGTTATTTTTGCCGTCAATCAGTTTCCTGGCTCTCGCCAATGCGCCGCTGATATGGCCGCAGATATTTTCGCTTCCGATCTGTTTGTCCGTGCCGTTTTTTTCCAGCATGGCGCGTACTTTTTCATTCACGCCCGACAGGATGATATGGATGCCTTCCTTTTGCGACAGGCGGCACAGGCTTTCGAGGTTATGCAGTCCGGTAGAATCCATGAACGGCACTTTACGCATCCGGACAATGCGCACGGCAGGTTTGCCGCGCAACGGCTTCATACATTCGTCAAATTTATTGGCTATCCCGAAGAAGAACGGGCCATTGATTTCATACACTTCCACGCCATGCGGGATCGTCAATACTTCGTCTTCAAACGGCACTTCGGCGTCTTCCGACAAATCAATGCTGTCGGTCGAAACAGACACCTTGGTCGTTTCGGAAATCCGGCGCATGAACAGCAACATGGCCATCAGCAGTCCGATTTCGATAGCAATCGTCAGGTCAAACATGACCGTCAGGAAAAACGTTGTCAGCAGAACGATAACATCGCTTTTCGGATTTTTCAGCAACGAACGAAACGTGCGCCACTCGCTCATGTTGTAGGCCACCACAACCAGCACCCCGGCCAGGCAGGCCATCGGGATATGTTTCGTCAAAGGCCCCAGGAACAGCAGGATCAACAGCAGCACAACAGCGTGAATCAGCCCTGCCACCGGCGTGCGGCCTCCATTATTAATGTTTGTCATCGTGCGGGCTATTGCGCCGGTCACAGGGATTCCCCCAAACAGCGGCGTAATCAGATTGGCAACGCCCTGCGCCATCAGTTCCGTATTGGAATTATGCCGGTCGCCGGTCACGCCGTCGGCCACCGTAGCCGAGAGCAGCGACTCGATCGCGCCCAGCATGGCGATCGTAAACGCCGAAGGCAACAGCAGATTGATCGTCTCCATATTGATAGGTATCACGGCGGGTTGTGGCAGGGAGGCGTTGATCTCGAAGCGGTCGCCGATCGTTTCTATGCCCGTCACGCCTGCATAATGGCGCAACAAATACACGGCAATCGTCATCACGATGATAGCGATAAGCGACCCCGGCACTTTTTTGGTGAAACGCGGCGTGAGGAAAATAAGCGCAATGCTTGCAAGCCCTGTGAACAGCGACCAGCCCGAAACGCTCCCGATGTGCTGCACATACGTTATCCATTTGGAAACAAAGTCGGCCGGCAGTTTTTCGATCGTCATGCCGGTCAGGTCTTTCACCTGCGTCGTGAAGATCGTCAGGGCGATGCCGCTCGTGAACCCTACAATAATCGGGTAGGGCATGAATTTGATAATCGTGCCGAGTTTCAACAGTCCTATCATCACCAGAAAAATGCCGGCCAGGAAAGTGGCTACCGCCAATCCTTCAAAGCCGAAATTCTGGATGATCCCGAAAACTATCACGATAAATGCCCCCGTTGGCCCGCCAATCTGTACGGAACTGCCGCCCAGCAGCGACACGATGAAGCCCCCAATAATAGCCGTGATCAATCCTTTTTCGGGCGATACGCCGCTGGCTATACCAAATGCTATCGCCAGCGGCAACGCCACGATTCCCACAATAATTCCCGCCATCAGGTCGCTCGCAAAACGCTCGCGCGAATAGCGCTTCAGCGCCCGCCACAGCCGCGGATGAAAGTCTAATGCTACGTTCATTTTTAAAATCGGTAAATTCGCGGCAAAGATAGCGACTTGCGCGATATTTTTGCGACACCAGCCCCGATTTTTTTCGTCTTTCCGCAGCCTCGTCCGCTTTTAAAACGCTCGGACGGCGCGAATACGGAAATAATTCATACTTCCTTTATACATAGAAGGCGGCATAATATTATCCAATTGGCTAACTTTAACGCTGGTATTTAATGATTATTAAACATAATGGTTCAAATCCTTCGTGTAGGTTTCAAGAACTCCATGGGCGGAGATTTGAATCACCATGGAAGGAGTTGGCGGTCATTCATGGGTTGTTTTGGCTGTTAAGCGCGAGGAGTTCGTTCATCAGGTCGCGGTTGTTGCTCAGGCGGGGCACTTTGTGCTGCCCGCCGAGTTTGCCTTTGAGTTTGAGCCAGTCGAGGAAGAGGTGTTCGCGGGCAATGATGATTTCAGGGGGCTGGAGGGCGATTTGGCGGTAGCGTTTGGCTTCGTAGTCGGAGTTGAGCGACTGGAGTGCCTGGTCGAGGGCAAGGGCGAAGTCGGGGATCGAAGCCGGCGGTGTTTCAAATTCGACGAGCCACTGGTGGCGTCCTTTGGCTTTGTCGAGGATGAAGAGTGGGGCGGCTGTGTAGGCGCGTACTTCGGCGCCGGTTTGACGGCAGGCGGTGAGGATGGCTTTTTCGGCATTGTCAACGACGAGTTCTTCGCCGAAGGCGTTGATGAAATGGACGGTTCGTCCGGAGATGACGAATTTGTGGGGCTTCAGGGAGGTGAATCGGATGGTGTCGCCGATGAGGTAGCGCCACAGTCCGCCGCAGGTGGAGAGGAGGATGGCGTAGTTTTCGCCGGTTTTGACGGCGTGGAGTGGGAGTGCGGCGGGAGGTTCGGAGCCGGTGAGCTGTGCTGTGGGCAGAAATTCGTAGAATATGCCGTAGTCGAGCATAAGGAGGAGCGCCGGGTCGGCGGGGTCGTCCTGGATGCCGAAGAATCCTTCGGAGGCGTTGTAGGTTTCCATGTAGTTCATGCCTTCGGAGGGGATGAGGGCCTGGTATTGGGTGCGGTAGGGTTCAAAATTGACTCCTCCGTGGAAGAATACTTCGAGGTTGGGCCAAACGTCGGTCAGGCTGTCGGAGTCTGCGCGTTTGAGGACGGCTTTGACGAGCGCGAGCATCCATGATGGGATGCCGGAGAGGGAGCCTACGTCCTGGCGCCAGGTATGTTCGACTACGGCGGCGAGTTTCTTTTCCCATTCGTCCATCAGGATGGTGCGTTTGTCGGGCGTTCGGAGGAGTTTGACCCACTGGGGGATGTTTTCGAGGAGCACGGCGGAGAGGTCGCCGCAGTGTGCTTTGCGGTTGATGGGCGAGGGGCTGTGGCTGCCTCCGAGGATAAGGTTTTTTCGCGTAAGAAGGCGGCTGTGTGGGTGGTGGTGGAGATAGAGTCCGAGGGTGTCATAGCCTCCGCGGTAGTGGCAGAGCCGGAGGATTTCGGGGGTTACGGGGATGAATTTGCTTTTGGCATTTGTGGTGCCGCTGCTTCGGGCATACCACCGGACGGCCGAGGGCCAGAGGACGTTTTCTTCGCCCCGGATCATGCGGCTGATGTAGGGTTCGAGCGTTTCGTAGGTTTGCACCGGCACGCGGCGGGCATAGGCAGCGTAGTCCTGAATGGTAGCATAGTGGTAACGCTTGCCCCATTCTGTGCCTTCGGCCTTTTTGAGCAGCATGTTGAGTTGCGCCTGCTGTATGTCGTCGCCCTGCCGGCCGTAGGATTCAACTGTCCGGAGTCGGCGGTTATAGAGGCATGAAAAACCGTTTGAAAGAAAATTCATACATATTTATTAGGATTCGCTGCAAAGATAACGATTTTTTTCCGATATTTGTCCGAAAATGAAACAGCGTATGAAAATAGGGATTCTTTCATCCGGCGGCGATTGCCCGGGCATCAATGCGACGATTCGGGGCGTGGGCAAAAGCGCAATTATGCACTATGGCATGGAAGTGACGGGGATTCATAACGGATTCACCGGACTGTTGAATAAAGACATCGAGGCGTTCAGCGAGCGCAGTCTGTCGGGCATTCTGAATCTTGGCGGGACGATTCTGGGGACTTCGCGCGAGAAGCCGTTTAAGAAAATGTTTGAGTCGGACAGGAACAAGCCGCTGATCATTCGCCAGAACTATATTGAGTTGGGATTGGACTGTCTGGTCTGTATCGGTGGCAATGGCACCCAGAAGACGGCCAATCTGCTTTCGGAAATGGGGCTGAATGTCGTCGGCGTGCCCAAAACGATAGATAATGACGTGTGGGGGACGGATCTGACGTTCGGATTTGATTCGGCCGTCAACATTGCGACGGAGGCCATTGACCGGCTTCATTCTACGGCCAGCTCCCACAAGCGCGTGATGGTGGTCGAAGTCATGGGTCATCGCGCCGGTTGGCTGGCGCTCTATGCAGGTATGGCTGGCGGCGCCGACATTATTCTGATACCCGAAATCGAGTATGACATTAATAAGGTGCATGAGGCGATTCTGGGGCGTTCGGCGCGTGGGAAACCGTATTCCATTGTCGTGGTGGCCGAGGGAATCAAGGTGCATGACCGGCGACGTCCGGGTGATTTCATTGCCCGTTCCATCGAAGAGGCGACGGGCATCGAGGCGCGTGAAACCGTTTTGGGCTATATCCAGCGGGGCGGCAATCCGTCGCCGTTTGACCGCAATCTGGCGACCCGACTCGGCGGCCATGCCACCCAGCTTGCCGTCCAGCGCGAATATGGGCGGATGGTTTGCTTGAGTGGCGGCGCGATCGGCTCGGTCGCTTTGTCGGAAGTGGCGGGAAAGCTCAAACTTGTGCCGCCCGATCATGAACTCATCGTGCAGGGCAAACGGATGGGAATATCTTTTGGACAATAAAGAAGAAAACGTATGGAACAGGAAACAGTTATTGTAGAGAATCTGGAAGAAGAGCTTCAGGCGTTTCTGGCGACGCTTGAATACGACCGGTTGTTTGTATTGACGGATCAAAATACGCGGGCGATGTGCTATCCGCGTATAGAGTCCGTGCCGGCTGTTCAGGCTGCGCGCCTGACAGTCATTGAGGCGGGCGATTTGCATAAGGATTTGGATCATGCGGCTCAGGTGTGGGCTGTTCTTTCGGGCGAAGGGGCGTCGCGCCATTCGGTGCTGGTCAATCTGGGCGGGGGCATGGTGACGGATTTGGGCGGTTTTGCCGCTGCGACGTTCAAGCGCGGCATCCGGACGGTGAATATTCCGACTACGTTGATGGCGTCGGTTGATGCTGCCGTAGGCGGCAAGACGGGAGTTAATTTCAACGGGCTGAAGAATGAGATTGGCGTGTTTCATCCTCCGCTTTGCGTTTTCATTGATTGCCGGTTTCTCCGGACGCTTGACAGGGATAATCTTCTTTCGGGCTATGCCGAGATGATGAAACATGCGCTGATCAGTTCGCCTGAAGACTGCGCGGAAGTGTTTTCGTTCGATCTCGGCGGATCTCCTGATTATAGCGCGATGAATCCGATGGTCGCCCGCTCGGTTGCAGTGAAAGAGCGCATTGTGGCGGCCGATCCCCGCGAGCATGGCATCCGTAAGGCGCTGAATTTCGGTCATACCGTTGGCCATGCGTTCGAGAGCCTGTCGTTTGTCCGGCAGCGCCCCATGTTGCATGGTCATGCAGTAGCGGCCGGTCTGGTTTGCGAACTGTATCTTTCGTATAAACACTGTGGATTTCCATCCGACCGGCTGACGCAGATTGTTCATTACATGAAGGAATATTATCCTCCTTTCTTTTTTGACTGCAATGATTATGAAGCACTTTTTGAGCTGATGTTGCACGACAAAAAGAACAGTGGCGGGATTATCCGTTTCGTTTTGTTGTCCGGTATTGGCGAAATACGGATTGACCAGTCTGTTGCGAAGGAGCGAATCTATGAATCATTTGATTTTTATCGCGAATGTTTTGGAATATAAATCAAAATAATTACCTTTGCACCGCCAAAACATAAAGCGGGATGTAGCTCAGCCCGGTAGAGTACGCGTCTGGGGGGCGTGTGGTCGCAGGTTCAAATCCTGTCATCCCGACAGTTTTAAATCAAGTGGTTGGACAGATGTTCCGACGGCTTGATTTTTTTATTGCTGACGTTTTCCTGACGTAATGGACCCTGTATCGGGAAGCGGCTCCTGATAGTTTGTTATCCCCCGCGGCCAATTTTAAACTATTTCATTTAATAACTGTCTAACAAGCGAATGGAAAGAGGAAACTTTTCACAAGTTCCCTCCTTCAAAAAATAACAAACAATAAAAAATTTTTTATGGAAAGATTATTCTTTTACTTCCCAGCCCAAAGCGCTGGCCCCCAGAACGGCGGCGTCGCTTTCTTTCAGTTGAGAGAATAAAAGTTTAGTTTTGCCTTCAAATACTTTTAATACATGCTTGTCCATCGAACGTTTAATAGGATCCATAATCAGGTTGCCGGCTTTTGTCAGTCCGCCGAACAAAATAATGGCTTCCGGACTGGAAAATGCGATGAAGTCCGCAAAGGCTTCACCTAATATTTCACCTGTTTTTTCAAATATTTCTTTCGATAAGGCGTCGCCTTTTTCGGCAGCTTCCGCCACTTCCTTTGAGGTGATTTTTTCCGGTTCCAGAGCGCGAAGCAAACTGTCTTCCGTTCTGTTGATCAGCAGTTCGCGTGCCGTTCGCGCTACGCCCGTAGCCGATGCGTAGGCTTCGAGACAACCGTGGCGACCGCAGCCACAGATACGTCCGTTTTCGCGACGCATGATCACATGTCCCAGTTCGCCGGCGAAACCGTCGTGTCCATAGACTAAATTGCCGCCGATGACGATACCGCTTCCCACACCAGTACCCAACGTAATGACGATGAAATCCTTCAATCCTCGTGCCGCTCCATAAGTCATCTCGCCAATAGCCGCAGCATTGGCGTCGTTTGTCAGCGTCACGGGAATGCCGCCCGTTTTGTCGCTTATCAATTGAGCTAAGGGGATTTTGCCCTTCCAGGGCAAGTTCGGGGCAAACTCAATGCTCCCGTTGAAATAGTTTCCGTTCGGGGCGCCTACGCCGATTCCTTTGATCTGGTCTTTGCCACCTGCTTTAGCGATCACGCCTTCCAGTCCTGTGGCCAAAGCGCTTACGTAGTCATTAATGTCTTCGTACTGACCTGTTTTAATCGAGTCACTGTATAATATGGTACCTCTTGCATCCACTACTCCGAATACGGTATTCGTACCACCTATATCAATACCAATTACATAAGGTTTTTCCATAATTTCTCCTTTTTTATATGATTTGTAAAATTTTATTCCGGCAACAAATGTAGCGGTTTTGCGGAAAGAAAAAAATTTTTTGTACGAAAAAAAACGATTTTTTTTTCGTGTTGTTTATTACGTAATGTTTATTAGACAGTTACAGATGCGATTTTGCATAAAAAATCCCGGAAAGAATAGCTCTTTTTCCGGGATTTTCATTTTTTTTCAAGAAAGACAAGTTGTTATTCTTTTTCTTTTGTACAACTTCCGGCTTTCTTTTCTTCACTGCAAGTGGTTTTCTTTTCACCGTCTTTGCAACAAGCCTTCTTTTCGCCTTCTTTGCAGCAACTTTTCTTTTCTTTACAGCATTGTTCTGTTTTGGGCGCTTCTTTTTTAGGTTTGTCTTTTGCATAAACAACCGAAACAGCCAATCCTAAAACAATGAGTGTCATTGCACCTAATAAAACCTTTTTCATATCGTTCCGTTTTAATTAATAATTAATTCCGCTTGCAAATAAAACTATTTTTTCAATAGGGCAGGGTATAAAAGATAAAATTTTAATTACATTTATATGTTATACATATAATTTAAAACTCTGAGGTGAAATGAAATTTGATTTCCGGAAAATCCTGTTGCGCCATGGTCAGTACATATTGAGAATCAGCCAGATAAACCTCTCGCCCGTCGCGGTCGGAAGCCAAGTATTGGGCTTTGCGTTTCCGGAAATTCTCCAATACATCAGGGTGGTCACATTCTATCCAACACGCTTTGTATAAGCTGATTGGTTCCCATTTGCACTGCGCTCCGTATTCGTGCAGGAGGCGGTATTGAATTACCTCGAATTGCAACTGTCCTACCGTGCCGATGATTTTTCGCCCGTTAAAACGATTGATGAACAATTGAGCAACACCTTCATCCATCAATTGGTCAATGCCTTTGTTCAACTGCTTGGTCTTCATTGGATCGGCATTCTCAATGTATTTAAACATTTCCGGCGAAAAACTTGGTAATCCTTTGAAATGAAGCGTTTCGCCCGATGTAAGGCTGTCGCCTATCTTGAAATTGCCTGTGTCAGGCAAGCCGATAATATCGCCGGCGAACGCTTCGTCCACAACCTCTTTCCTCTGCGCCATGAACGCAGTCGGACTGCTGAAACGCAACCATTTTCCAAAACGGACGTGCAAATAATTGGCGTTCCGCTCAAAACGTCCCGAACAAATCTTCACAAAAGCGATGCAACTGCGATGGTTTGGGTCCATATTGGCATGAATCTTGAAAACAAACCCCGAAAACGTTTCTTCTTCAGGCTGCACTTCCCGTTCGGAAGTCCATACCGGACGCGGCGACGGCGCAATCCGGATGAAACAATCCAATAACTCCTTGACGCCAAAATTATTAAGAGCTGAACCAAAAAATACGGGTGCAATATCGCCTTTCAGGTACCTATTCACGTCGAACGCCGGATAAACGCCTTCGATCAATTCGATATGGCCGCGTAGCCGTTGGGCAAGTTCTGTCCCGATATGCTTTTCCAATTCGGGGCTTTGGATGTCCTTTATTTCCACACTCTCGGTAACTGTCTGTTTACTTGGCGTATATAAGTCTAATTTCCGGGCAAACAGATTGTAAACACCCCTGAAACGTTGCCCCATCTCAATGGGCCAACTCAACGGGCGAACATGGATGTGTAATTCTTCCTCAATTTCGTCCAGCAGGTCGAACGGATCTTTCCCTTCGCGATCCATCTTATTGACAAACACGATGACAGGCGTCTTGCGCATCCGGCATACTTCCATCAGTTTACGCGTCTGCGCCTCAACGCCTTTTGCCGCGTCTATCACGATGATAACGCTATCCACTGCCGTCAGGGTGCGGAAGGTATCTTCCGCAAAATCCTGATGACCGGGTGTGTCAAGGATATTGATTTTGAAATCTTCATAATCAAACGCCATGACCGACGTTGCTACAGAGATGCCCCGTTGTTTCTCAATTTCCATCCAGTCCGACGTCGCCGTCTTGCGGATTTTATTTGATTTCACCGCGCCGGCTACGTGGATGGCGCCTCCGAACAGCAACAGTTTCTCCGTTAGCGTCGTTTTTCCTGCATCCGGATGGCTGACGATAGCAAACGTCCGTCGTCTTTGTATTTCTTTTGAATAAACAGACATATTATTCAATACCGCGCCGCCTGAATGATTTTTTTGGGTATTTCCGTATTGTCCATTTTCTGTTTAAAGAGTTCCTGACCTGCCCCAATAGCAAATACCGGCGCATAACCAGCCGAATGTGAGCCTGTTGACCAGGCTACGCGGGCCATATTATTCATAACCTCCACGGCTTTTACTGCAATGAGCGGGTTTGTCGAGTAAAGATTGGCTTCTGTTATGTTACGGTGTTTTGCAATGGTCTCTTCATAGGCGTCGCGCAGGATTTTTTCATTTTCCCAGTTGATGCGTAATTCTTTCCAGAAGCCCATTGTCTCGCCCAGCAGGGTTTTAACATCTTCCCACGACACTTTTCCTTCCTTTTCGGCGACAAGTTTGCTGATAGCTGCCGAAAGGCTGTCCTTCGACAGTTTCTGATATTTAAGACAGTTCAGGTTCAATCGTCCCTGTCCGACAGCCAAACCGCCGGTTTCGTGGTCGGCAGTAATGACGATAAGCGTTTCTTTCGGATGTTTTTTGTAAAATTCATAAGCAACTTTTATCGCTTCATCCATATCAATGACTTCCTGGACAGTGGCTGCTGCATCGGAGGCATGAGCCGCCCAATCAATACGTCCGCCTTCGATCATAAAGAAAAAGCCTTTTTTATTGTCTTTCATCAAAACTTCGATTCCCGTTTCGGTAATCTCTTTCAACGTTAAATCGCTATCTTTCCGGTCAATACGATAGGGAATATCGCCGACTGTCTCCCAATTTTTTTGGACGAGAACGACTTTCCCGGCCTTGCCGGCGTTAGCTTTGTAGTCGTCGTATCCTTTATAAACAGCATATCCTGCTTGTTCAATAAGCGGATAGATATCAGGAGCTTCCGATTTATCGAAATAATTATTCCGATTGTAGAAACCTGCTCCGCCGAAGTAGTCGAAACCCGATTTCAGCAGGTCGGTTGCAATCTCATAATACATGTTTCTGTTCGGCTGATGGGCAAAAAATGCAGCCGGAGTGGCATGGTTGATTGGCACAGACGAAGAGACGCCGACCTTTTTTCCAGCCTTGAGCGCTTTCTCGGCAATTGTTTCTATGCGTGTCGAATCAGGAGTCAGGCCAATGTGGCCATTGTTGGTTTTCTTGCCGGAAGACAGGGCGGTACCTGACGCGGCCGAATCGGTAACGTCGTTGTTAGCCGAATAAGTAGTAGCGAAAGACGCGACAGGGAATCCGGTAAAACACAGTGAACCGGATCCTCGTTCTCCATTGAGGGCAGAAAGCCAGGCTTCGGTGAGATTGACATGATTAACTCCCATCCCGTCACCGATAAAATAAAATACATACTTTGCCTGTCCATTTACGAGTTGCGCAACGACAAACAAACATACAAACAGTGAAATGTAAAAATGTTTTTTCATATTAATATTAATTACGAATTAAAAAATCGTTGGCAAAGGTAGTAAGGTTTTTTGGTGTGCGCAAAAAAATCACATTATTTTTTTATTTCTTCGCAGTCGGGCAAGTCTTATGGCGTCGCTGCAATCTCAGTTGGGACATCGGCGATATAAATCACGTTCGCCACAGGGCGTTCGCCATAGTGGTCGAACTGTTTATTATCGCTTGGATAGTTTACAATGCCGTTATCGCCTTCGCCACGCACATACATGGTTGACGATCCGCCTCCGTCCAGATTCATTACGTCCTTACAATTCAACGACCTTGCCAAAAGGAAAAGTTCATTCAGGCTCATTCCGGCGGCATGGGCATTCCGGCCATCTACGACAACCAGCAAAATGGCGCCGTCGGTACGGGTAGCGACAAAAGTACGGGGATGTCTGTTGTTGTTGAACGCATTTTTCCGAAGGTTTGCCGCGATACCGTCTTTCATAATCAGTGGGCCTGCAATGATTACATCTTCAGCCTCAATATGTTCTTCCCAATGGGTATCGGACGAATCGCGTCCCAAGATTTTAATTTCACGGTCGGATATGGCCAGCGCCGCATTACTGCGTTCGTGTTTCTCCTGTGCGTTGTGCTTGACTTCTCCGTTTACCCGGACAAAATCAACAGCTCCCCCGTTTGTCATATCGAAAAACGACGCGTTTACGCCGGCAACAGCATTCATCTGCCTGCATAACTCGCTGGTTGTAACCAGTACATTCGCCGTGTCGTTGATACCAATCCGCACCCCGGCTTCCGGACGGATGATGAGAACGCTGATGCTTTGTTTTGAATCAAACAGTTCGGTTTGCACTTGTTGAAGCGTGATATCTTCCGTGATTTGCCGGATCGTCCAGTCTGCCGGTTGGATAAGTTGCGAAGTTTCACTTTCGGTCGTTTGATCCGAATGACGCCTTACGCAGGAAATACATACCTGCAAAAGCAAGATTGTAACAATTAATGGCCAGGATTTCATATAGTTCAGTATAAATTTAGAGTAAGGATATTACGTACAACCGGAAAATAGATATCCGTCAGTTCCTCTTCAGGCGTCGCTGTCGTAGGGAATATCTGGCGGAAACCGGCGTTATATTCTGATTGGCACCATTTTGCGACCCAACTATCTGTTTGGGTTGCCAGATTCCGGATGCGTTCGTTTGCCGCGTTCCGGTCATGTCTGCGCAAGAGTGCAATGGCCGACAGTAATTCATTGGCGTTTTGCTTTTGCTGTTCGATCACACGGGTGTAGTAATCGGTTGCATTGGCCGTTTCGTTCATTTTTTCGTAACACCATGCCGTCAGGAAATTTTCCGCCCGTAAATCTATATCTTCATCGTAAGGTTTGCCAACGCCCAGATTTTCAGGATATTGTTTTGCCGCTTCAATCTGGGTCAAGGCAATTGCATAATCTTTGGCTTTGATGTTCTGGATCGCCAGATTCAGCCAGGCTTCGCGATAAACGCGATGTCCTTCGTGCGCTCCTTCGTTCGGCAATACGTCCAATTGGTCAAGAAGCGTTGTGCAGTCGCCATATTTTCCCAGTTGCAGCATGGCAAGCGCATATTTAAGCCCCAGTGCATCTTTATCCGGATAGAGGGTAAAGTATTTTCGGGCATATTCATACATTGGAAGATATTGACCTGTATGTTGGTAATATTTAATTAATTCCATGCCGGCTCTCCAGGCTTCCTGACTTTTTGTTTCGGCAGTCAAAAGGTCTTCTAATTTCTTCTCGCCTTGGCGGAATCCAGCCCTCGTCAGATAAAAAATATCCCTGTCGGGCGTATTTCCGCACTGCTCAAGCAGTTCTACGGCTTTATCATCCTGTTTCAGGAAACTGTACAGTATGGCTAAATAGTACTTGTTCACCCAGTTATCCGATTGTTTTACCGCCCATTCCAGCGCCGGAACGGTTTCCGGATGGGAAGGGAAAACCAAATCAATTGGTTGCGATTCGGCCATTTTCAGAAGTTCCCGGCCATCTTCACCCCGCAGGGTTTTCAAGTAGGCTGCGCGGTAGTTGGCGATCGGATAATCAGAATTGAGCGCATACAGGGAAAGCGTTTCTTCTTCGCAACCAAGGGATTCGTACCACTCTGCCATTTCCATCAGTGTCTCGTGTGGAAGTTCGCAACGGATTGCATCCGTAAATTGTTTTTTGTTTCTATCGGAAGCAGAAATAGCATATTTTTCAAATCGCGCGAAATGATTCAGAGGCAACATGCGTTCCATTTGCGCTGCGACGGCATTAAAGTCCGTCCGTAGCCCGGATTTGCGACCGGCCAGCAACTTCAATTGCAACGCTTCTGCCTGATTGCCGCCCGCCTCCATGCCTTTTTCTGCATAGTTCGCTACTTGTTCCCATTGGCCTTTCCGGGCATATTCCCGGGCAAGGCAGATGTAGGCGGCGCCCCGATGCGAAGCGCTCAGCGCGGCAACATAGAAGCCGTCTATGGCATCTTTTGAATATCCCAATTTGCTGTTAGCCAGTCCGTAGAGTATATTTCCGTCAGGATCGTAGGCATTGATAGACAAGATGATACGTGCGCATGAGTCGGTTTTTCCCCAATTTCCCCGGCGATAGTATATCGTCGCCAGATCGCGCAGGGCTGGAATGGCAAACGGCTCAAGCGCAAGCGATTGCTGCAATAGTTTTTCGGCCTCATCGCAATGATTCATGTACATTTCCTGTTCGCCATGAAGATACAGTCCGTAAGCCGAATTTTGGTCAAACGAGGCAGGCATTTTCATCGGACGGGTAAGGAGGTTGTCTGCGGGGTCTTCGGAATAGACTAACTTTTGGTCTCCTAATACAATTTTAAGTGGCGCTTCTCCGGATTTCAGTTCCCGTTTCCATACTTGCATCACGTTTAATGACAGGCGCTCGTTGAAGATCTCTTTTCCGTTAGCGGTAATACACAGTATATCATTGATTTTAGTTACTGGACAGAAAGCAATCTCTATTGCATCGCCTGTCCGTATTACGTTCAGCGAGCCGTATTTATTGGCCTTCACAACTCCACCTGTTTCTTTCACCGGAAACCAGTATTCTGTCCATTTGTCGGTTGCATAAGGCACGAAAGCAAATTGCTTGAACGGCGTGAAGTTACTCTCGGCTGCCGCCTGGTTGTAGAGCCTTCCTGACTGAAGTTCAACATATTGACCATCCGTATCACTGAGCAGGTTTTCCCATATCATTCCTTCGCGCGACAATCCCCATATCCAGATTTTCATGCCTAATTTGTCGCCGTGAGCTGCATGGTGCACTGATCCGAAACGGCTGTTTTTATAGTACGAAGCATAAAAATCGCTCAACGCTCCCGTTACATGGTAAGACTTAGGCCCTCCGAAATCATTTTGGGCGTATTTGGACAAGTCCCTGCCGGTAGTGTCTATTGGCCAGGGCTGAGATTCACCATCATGGCCAATGAAATATTGTCCCGGGAAATACATCTCCAGATCGTCGGTAGCTTTATAAGCCGCATTTTGCCAGTGATAATACGGTTGCAACAACGGTGTCGAATTATGCCAGGTGACGCTGGTTGTGAAATATGCCTTATCGGCAGGCAGACAGATTTCTTCCTGCCACCATGTATGCGTCAGCAGGTCGAGTGCGCCAACGAAACAACTGACGCTGCCGTCATCGTTTTTACGGGTATAGTAATCTACCGGCGTAGCCGTTGTCGGGGCATGGCCGATGATGCCGAAGTTCGGTTCAATGCCTCCGGAAGTCCAGGGTCCCCGCATGGCTATGTTACGAAATTTGACTGCGTGATTGAAGTAAAGAAATTCATTTCCGGTGGTTTTCTCAACAGCTCCCCAAATCTTTCCACCAATGGCAGGAATGATATAGACCCGTACATACTTGTTTTCCAGCATAACAGTATTCCATGCTTTATTTTCGCCTTTATGAGCATATCCACTAAAAGTGAAATACGGATAGAAGGGCGTTTTGGGTTGCGCTACCGGATCGGGGTCGTCGAAGGCATACGTCAGCATTGTCATTTTTTCTTCGCGCACCGATGCTTGTTTTCCACACGAAATCATCGTTACTAAGAGCATGAGCGCCCAACCTGTTTTTATCAACTTTTTCATTTTTGTTTTTGTGTTAAATATTTGATATTTAATCGTTTTACTTTTACCATAGGTATCCATCCTGCCGGATGTGCAATTTTCCGGAGGAGGTTGGCAGTGAAATTTCAAACATAGAAGGCGTTACATCAATTTGTGGAACAGCCGACCAGGTATCGTCGCCTTTCAGTTTATCAAAATCAGTTGTATAATAACCGTTTGCCGCACCGAATTGTCGCTGACGATAATAAAGTTTACGCAATTGCCATTCGATTTGTGCATTTTCAGGCTGGACGAACTGTGTGTTTTCATCACCAAAGACCAGATAGCCCCAGAGTTCCGGCATGTGAATATCAATCACGCCCGTTGGCGCCCATACCCAGTTGTATTCCGGATACGGCTGTCCGGTAGCCGGATTTGTCCGTTTGACATAGTTCCCGTTTGCCGTATCCATACGGTATTCTACCCGTGAAAAATTCAATCGCCAAATTTCACCGTTATCCGGCGCTATGCGGGACGGCATACATTCGTCTATCCCACATTCTCTTAACGGCAACCAGGGGATAAGCAATTCAATTGACCAGAAACGATTTTTTGCCGACGGATTATTCAATTCGCCATCAATATGGACGGCGCTTTTCAGCCCTCGGATGTCCCATGACAGGATACGGTGCACTCCATCGCGCGCAGGCTTTTCCATCAGTAAATCCCAAACCGTGTTCATGGCATTCATTTCCAGTTCATAATATCGGTGGGATGTAGGTTTGGGCGCGAGAAATACCTCAAAATCGTTATCAAAAAAGATGATTTCGTCACGTTTGGATACGGTCGCCCAGATTTCATCATCTTCCAATAATGCCCCGATATAGAGATAATTGTCATCCCATAACAGCTTGACTTTGGTTTGTTTGAGCGGACGCGGCAGAGCATCGCCTTCGATGTCATGAAAGTCCGTTATCGTTTCGGCTTGTTGCCAGAAGGCTTTATCTAATCGTCCATCCGGCTCTCCGGGGTAGGGAATATGCGTACGACGACATACATAATGCGGTGGATTAAAACCGATTATTGGTTCCTTTACCGCTGGAAGTGTTTGTGAATAAACTGTTTCAGACAAACCAATCCACATAAGTAAACTAAACAAAGCGACTTTTTTCATTTTATTTTTGTGCGAAGATACGATAAATTTTTTTATTCTGTGGGAATGACTTTTTTGTTCCACCTGTCGGTGTATTCGGACAATTTTTCAACACATTGCTTCTTGTTTTTATGATACAATGTAATCATTTGTTTTTCAAATAAATTCTGTTGTTTCAATAATTTATTCTGGAAACGGACATTCCGTTTTTTTACCTGATGTATCCGGTTTGAGTAGTCTTTGCTGATGTATTCGGAGAAGTCAAAATATTTCCAAAACGCTTTGTCCGGATAGTTTTCCCTGAAGTTCTTCGTATCGGTAAAATGCTTCATAATAGCCTCATTCGCTTCGTTATAGCGTGCATAGCCGGATGGCGCTTTATTCATTCCGGCATACCAGGGCACGAATACCTGCATGCAAGGATTGGCAGGAGCGATCCAGGCGACGGAGCCGATTTCAACAGGCATATCGCTTCGCAGTTGAAACACCGTCCCGTACCGGGTATCATCGTGACAGACGGAAAACTTAGCGCCATGGGAAGGCGTCCGTTGGTTGTTTAACGGCTCGTCGTCGTAATGGGAAGACAGAACATTCATAAGCGTTTGTAACGATATTTTTTCAGCAGGCTGAAACGAAAACGTCAAATCAACAGCTTGTCGCCCGTACAATTTGCCCGACAATCTGCAAACAGGCGCCCATGCTCTTAAAACATTACCGGGATTCTCCAGTGTTCTTGCGTCGGAGTAAGCTCTCCTGAAACTAAATTCCCCGTCACGCACCGGATCATACCATCCCCGCTCCATAGCGTAGCTGATAATATCAGGACTGCCGGCAAAATTCTGCGCATCATTCAGGTCTATGCTGTCTATCACGTATGCATTGGGCAATACCATGACTTGATCGTCCGGTACGCGTCGGGCAACCCAATGCCTGCCCTGTACCACGGCTACTACCCATGCCTCCTTAGCATCTGCTACACAATAACTTCTTCCGGTAGATGCATAACCAAACTTTTCTACCAAAGCTCCCATGATTTCGACGGCATGGCGTGCTGAAACAGCCTGGCGCGCGACCATTTCTCTCAATTCATAAACGACCCCGCTGTCCGTATAATCTTTGCGGTCTTCTTTGGAAGGGCAGCCATCGGATACAATAGCTACGCCTTTATCATTCAAGTAACTGTCGGAAACGTCCATCTTCGGCAATTCCAACCAGAGATAACCATTTGTTTCGGCCGGCAAAGAAATTTTGCCGCCATTCCGGAAATGATAAAATTCCTCTTGCGAATGTGACATTGCCGGAACGCAGTACCAGTTCAACATTTGTTCCCCGCCATCGTCTTCGTTATGCGCCATCATAACCGAACCATCTATAGTTGCTTTGTTTCCGGCAATGACGGTAAAGCAGTTAAAATCCTGCGCTGATACGAACAGGGGCAAGAATGTAAGCCAGATAAATACAATTAAGCGTTTCATACAATCGGTTTTATAAGATTCAATCACGCCGGTCGAAACGACCGAACGTGATTGAATCCGATTAAAATTTTATTCACCTTTTCCGTAAGCCGGATTATTCTTATCCCACCACAGGCGTTCGGCGCTCAATGTCGCCATTGTATAATCGCGCAGGGAGAAACCCTGTTCCCGAATGGATTCTTCCCAGTGAGCACGGTTCAGTTCCATTGGTTCTTGAGTCCATAGCCGCCGCGGGATGGACTCTGACAATACTTCGCCCGGCAGAATAGTAGAAGTCTGTTTGGGATAACCTGTACGGCGCGCAAAAGCATACGCCTCATTTCCTGAACGGAAGAAATTGATATATTCCTGGATCAGAATTTTTTCCAGATCATCCGAGCCATTTAACTTCACGCCATTTGCCTGTTGATAAGCAGCAATGATCTGTGCCAGGTTTTCATCGCTGATAGCCGACGACGAAGCTGCCCTTTGGGAAATATCGTACATGGAACGTATAGACGCTTCCACTCCCTTTTTATACCAGTCTTCGGCGCTTCCTTTCGTGTCGGCGCCCGAACCATATCCCTTTTCTATAAATTCGGCAATGTAAAAGCATACTTCGGCGTAGCTCACCAGGACATCTGTAAATACGTCTGTAGCGCCGTTCATTTTCGTTGAAAAGAATTTCCGGTTAATAGACGAAACCAAGGCATATTTGGTTGCATTGCTTACATCCAGCGTTCCTTTGATCCATTTGGAATCCGGATCGGTCCAATTCACTGGCCCTCCCTGGTATTGTACTAACGGATCGTCTATGTCAATAAAATCAGGAGGAGTGACTCCGTACTTCGCTAAACTGTCGCGGAAGCCCTCTGTCAGGCCATTTGGTTCATAATACATGGAAATTCTCGGATCGCCCGTTGCTTTCATAAACTTCACTACGTTCCGGCTGGCATATCGTGCGCTTCGATAATTGATATCGTTTCCGAAAACATTAGTTTCCGGCCTGATATACACGAACTGGTCGTTGTTGGAAGTCATCACGCCCACAGGGTCCTGCATCACCTGCTTGAAAATGGTGATCGTTTTATTTTTATCCTGTCCTTCATAGCGTGAAGCAAGCCTTAGCAGGAGTGCATTGGCCAGTCGGCTCCATTTTGTCCAGTCACCGTTATAATAAATGTCGGCAGACGATGCAAAGGCCTGTTGGGGAAGCGATTGATCCTGAAGAATCCGGTTCGCTTCGGTCAATTCTTCATAAAAACGCTCAAACAGCACCTGTTGTGAATCATACGCCGGGTCGTATTTATTCTCAGTTCGCGCATGGATGGCCTCGGTGTAAGGAATGGAACCAAACACATCGGTCACTCGCAAGGTAGCATATACCTGAATCACATAACTGGCAGCCCACATTTTCATATAGGCATCTTTGTCGGGCATCGCTTCAATAAGCCTGCGCACTTCAAACAGATTCGGAAGAACCGCTCTGTACAGGTTGTTATACCGAGAGTGCATGTCCATTGAACCGGCCTCGTAACTTTCTGTCGTAACTAACTGGCTCCAACGCAGATATTGTTCCAGCGTTTCGTATAACCATGCCGAACCTCCGTCCGGCAAGGCATCTTCAGCATACGTAAAAAGGTATTCCACCTTGGGGTCAGTCATAATTTGCGGATTAGTGTTGATTTCTGCAAAATTACCGGTGCAGGACGTAAAATACGCAACAAATCCGACTATTGTAAAGAAATATATAAATCGTTTCATATCTATTATTTTATTTTGAATTGGTTTATGATCATCTAAAAACTCACGCGCAATGTTCCACCGAATGACCGGATCATCGGTAAAAATCCCGATTCGCCGATTGAGGCTGAACTGTTACTGTTATTGGCTACCGGATTGAAATCGTAGGGAAGGCTGTTGTACAAATATCCCAAGTCACGTCCGTAAACGCTCAAATCCAATCCTTTAACATGCATAGATTTACATATACTTGAAGGAAATCTGTATGAAATAGCCACTTGACGAAGTGCAACCCATGTATTGTCAAACACCCAGTAGTCAGTAGGGCCTGTGGACCAGGAACCATAACGATAGAAGAACTGTGGCGTATGCGTAGGTTCCACATATCCGGCCTTGTAGGCCTCTTCATAAGTCATGCCTCCGACATTGACTTTCTCTCCGTTGGGCAAATCCACTTCCTGCCCGATTGCAAACACACCGTAAGGAATCATTCCGTCGTCATACGTTTCTCCATCCCATGCGCTCGTCCAGGTGATGCCCCCGTGGTCGGCGTCGCGTCCGGCCAATGTATTGGGCAACAGTCCTGTATGTGTTCCAAAACTGTAGGAATACAGCACGATGTCTCCGCCCACTTTGGCGTCAATCAGGAATTGAAAACTGAAATTCTTATACCGGAACGTATTTTCAAGACCGCCGCGGAAATCAGCGTTAATATCACCAATGTCCATCCATTCCCCGCTTCGTCCCGGGAAAGCGCAACGGGCGTCCGACCGCCACGATAAGATTGGCATTCCGTTATTGGGGCTGTCAATGGGATTTCCGGCGTCGTCCACAGCCTGAAAAGGTTTGGAATGGGCATTGGTGCGGATGATGCCATACGATTTGCCTACGATGGCATAAGAACTCATCGTATGAATCCCTTCACCCAGGTCAAATTCGTTGCGCCCTTCGTACAATTCCACAATTTTATTCCGGTTGCGTCCGATGTTAAACATTCCGTTCCATTCAAAATCGGGAGTGCTGATGGGTTTGTAATTGACGGAAAATTCAACACCTTGATTTTGAATATTCCCTGCATTAATGAAAATAGAAGTCACTCCCGATTCACTGGGTGTAGGAAGGGGCATAATCTGGTCGTACGTGTTATCCCTGTACCAGGACAGGTCGAATCCTAAGCGGTTGTCAAAGAGATTCATTTCCAATCCGATTTCTTTAGCGATTTTACGCTCCGGTTTAATGGATAACGACAGGGCGGATTCACTTTCAAAGGTGGCTTTGGATACATTTTGACCGGTAGCCTGATTGTATGCGTAGGTATCGGAAAATTTATACCCCGGATTCAATTTGTACGGGTCTGTGTCGTTTCCAAGAGCGGCAATATTAGCCCTCAGTTTACCGTAGGTGATAAACTTGGGAAGTTGAAATGTTTCCGTAAACGCCCAGGCTAAGCTGGCAGCCGGATAGTTGTATGCCGGATGTCCGCTTCCGTCAGGATAGACTAATGCGGACGACCAGTCGGCGCGCCATGTTGTCTGTAAAAAGAATTGATTGCGGTAATCGGCATCAAGACTGACATAGAGTGAATTTATCCGTTTCTTGAAATTCGTTTCGCTTTTTGCCAGAGGCGTATCCTTAGAGTTGGAAATGTAGTATTTCCCCGGTTCGTTAAAACCGCCCTGGGTTTCAGCGGAAGTATAAGTTTGTGTGGTCGCATTGGTTTCTGCCCCGACGTATCCGCTCAGGTTGAAATTCTCAAACGATTTGTTTATTGAAGCATATCCTTTGAAAAAAGTAGCCATTTTTTGGCTTTGGTAAATATAATATCGTCCACCGCTAAACTCATCGCCTGTTCCCAGTTCTTTGTCTTCCCGCTTCTTTGTCAAATTGTTTACATTGCCTTCAAGTACGACTTTCAGCCATTCGGTCAAATTCAAATTCATGGCCAAACGACCCCGCATGGCATTTTCAGTCTGCGTTGTCTGGTTTTCGTATAATTTGAAGATCTCATCCAATCCGGGCGCTTTATTCGTTTCCTCCACGTGTTGGTTCGGTTGAGGCAATCCGCCGTATATACCAAGGTAGTTTTCCCGTTTAGTCCAATATTTGGTATCGAAATTTCGGGGATAAATCCACATGTAACGGTCGCCGATTCCGACTTTTTCGGGATTGGCGCTGTTGGTATAGGTATTGTCCACCCCTGCATCGAATCCTAAATATTTATTCACGTCATGTGTCACGCGGAGATTAATGGCGTTTTTGGCCATTTTGTTCCCCGGCGTTACACCTTTATCATCTTCGTAAGTATAAGAGATACGGAACGTTGTTTTTTCGCCGCCGCCATTTACGGATACATTAGTACGCAAACTGTGTCCCGTTTGGAATGCATCTAAAAAGTTGTTGGGCTGGGCTTCCCAAGTCGTCCATGTCCCGTCGTAATTTCGGACTTTTTGTCCTTCAAACCGCGGTCCCCAGTTTTCGGCTTCACGGCCTATCTGCGGATCAATGTATGGTTCGCCGGCCGAATTGGTCGGGAATACTTTTGTTCGCCATTGCTCGTTCGATTTATAACCCGGATCCCTCCAGTCCGTAAAGAACGCACCCACGCTGCCTCCTCCGTATTCATTCTGGAACTGAGGTCCTTTGTAAGGATCGTAGAAAGTAGTGGTTTGTGAAAAGTTCACTCCCAATCCTTCTTCTTTTTTCCCTTTTTTTGTCGTGATCAGAATGACGCCATTGATAGCCCGCGAGCCGTATAACGCCGCCGCCGAAGAACCCTTCAATACGGAAATGGATTCATAATCTTCCATGTTCAGGTTTTTCAGATCATTGCTAAATTCTCCGTTCCGGGTCAGTTCGTTGTCCATAATCACGCCGTCAATCACAAAAATCGGCTGATTGTTTGTGCCCAAAGTAGAGTTACCGCGAATCTGGATACGCGAACCGCCCATCGGGCCGCCGGCGCCCTGGTCAATCTGGAGGCCTGCTACACGCCCTTGCAACGCATTGATAGTACTCACTTCCGGGGCCAGCGTAATATCCTTGGCCTTCACTTCCGAAACGGAATAGCCTAATTTTTTACGCTCCTTGCTCATCCCTAATGCCGTTACGACTACTTCTGCCAGTTGCTGCGAATCTTCAACTAACTTTACCGTCAATTCCGCTTGCCCCGTGTATTTAATCTCCTGGGTCAAATACCCGATGAAAGACACCTGAATAATGTCCCCGTTCTCCACGTCCAATACGAAATTACCGTCAGTATCCGTAATCGTTCCATTCGTTGTCCCTTTTACGGTGACAGAAGCCCCCGGCAACGGACCAAGAGGATCCTGTACGTGGCCTCTCAGTTGCTTTTTCTGCTGGGTGATTTCTGCATTCTCACTTTCTCCGCCTGTCCTCGCCTGCATGCTTCCGCCCAGGCATAGTAAAATGACAAGCAACATCTCCAAAAATTTCATTCTCCTTCTCATAATCAAATTTATTTAATTAAACAATAGTGTATAAATGACATATAAAATGTTTGCTTTTTTCCTATAGAGAATAATAGGGGGTGTGCTCATTAATATGAGACCGCAAAGGTTATCATAAGTTTTTACAAAAGCAACTATTCGTGTCATATTGTTCGATGTTTTGTGAAAAATTAACAATAATACGCATCAAAAGAGACTCTAACCTTACAAAATGATATTTTTAGATGATTGTGTTTCATGCAGTTGTTTCTTATCCGGAATTTTGGCGTAAAACAGACCGAAAAAACCACTGATAATATGTAATCGTTTCGTCAGCGGGAAAAATGTTTCATAGAAACGTTATTGTTCCCGCCAAAATGCTTACATTTGCGCTTTGAATAAAGCATTAAAAAATATGGCAACAGTACAATTCAAGTATCAGGAGCCTTTCCCGACGGGGAAGGACACAACGGAGTATTATCTACTCACAAAAGATTATGTATCAACGTCTTCGTTTGA
>JAISUI010000081.1 GCA_031272155.1 Tannerella sp.
AGGCCTGTCGCCGAAAGAACGAGTCCACGAACATGCGGGCATTTCCCACAATCCTTGCGCAAATGCCGCCGAACAGCAGCAAACTGCGCTAAATAAAAATAGAAATAACTGTTTCATAGTAATATTTTTCCGGCAAATATACATTAAATTTTTCTTTTTATATACAAACGAATAAAGTTTTTCATTCGTATTCAAAATATTTTTGTAATCTTGTCGCCGAAATCAAACACAAAATTAAGTTGAATATAATGTATTTTCAATGCGATATTATCTTTATCTCTTCTGGCATTTCCCCAAACTAATCAATATTCCGTCCATGCTCTAAAAATTCCCTCAAAACTGATTGTATCAAAAAAATTCGCTATCTTTGCCCCGTATTGAAGTCAGTGCAAGGTAATATAGCTGACAGAAATGGATAGTTATGAAATAATGTTATGGCAGCAATTTCAATGTTTTACGGCTTAGTGATTTACCTGTATCATTACGATAACATCAGGCATCATGTTCCTCATATTCACGTTAAATATCAGGGTGAATGGACTGTGTTTTCGATACTTGACGGTGAAATTATCGAAGGCGAATTGAAAAGCGACAAAACAAAACTTGTGCAAGCTTGGATGTTGATACACAGGGAGGAGTTACTTGCCGATTGGGAATTGGCGAAAGACGGACAGGCCGTTTTTAAAATTGACCCATTAAAATAAAACGACGATGAATCCGAAAATAATAAAAGTTAAACCCGAAAACAACTATATATTGCGTGTTTGGTTTGCCAATGGAGAGGAAGGCAGTTTTGATGTGAAACCCTATCTTGACAAGGGTATTTTTCGTGAATTGCGCGATGTCGCCATCTTCAACTCGGTACATCCCGACGGGTTAAGCATAGAGTGGGATAATGAAGCTGCCTTATGTCCCGACACAGTATATTTAAACAGCGTAAAAGCATAAATATGAATAATTTAGAAATAATTGATATGAAAACACTTTTGTCATTAGCATTTTTATGTATTATCTTTACTGGTTGTGAAAAAGACTGGAAAGAAGAAGCTCCACTCAATAATATTCATCTAGAAGAGCGCGATATATACGATGGTTTATATGAAAACTATGGCATTAAACTGTCCGAAAAAGACAGCATAAATTATTTTGAAATATTTGAAAATAATGGTGATATATTGCTCTCGGTTCAAGACATAAACATGCCTGGATGGCAAGATTCGACTCAAATGGCAATGAAAAATATTCAACGGAAATAACGGAATTACCCGAGGGGCATAAATTTTCTGTTTTCAACAGTAATTCGCTAATAGTAATTAATGACAGTGTTTTGATTTTGTGTGGCTGGTTTGTCAGGGCGGATTACTACGATGGTTTTTTTAATCTCGCAAACGGTCTTTTGGATCAGGATATTTTCACAACGTTTTTATCGGTATTCAACTTTAAAAATGGCAGGGAAATAAGCCGAATAGATTCTGTCAATGGATCTGCACTATATTCGGTCAGTGAATGGGATAATGGGTACATCATAGAGCGCAACGATGATTATAGGGACAACGTGTCTGTTAAAGAAAAATCAATCTTGTTAGACTATTCCGGCAATTTGCTATGGAATGGCGATAAATCAGATTTGCAGGCACATATTCCCAAACCGGATATTCCGGGGCCTGTTGATCCAATTATTCCAGATTCTATAATTGGGAATCTTCAATTAGGCATAATGTTTGTTGTTGATCAAAGTGGTGCGCAAAGGTATTTAACTGTCCGCTTCAATACCAATATTGATAAACCAGTTACAATAACGGATTTGAAGGTTTATGATGCCGATGGTAATATTATGGTAAGTTAAGATACTCCCATCGAACAAAGCACATTAGATCTTCAAATGCCGCTGACCGCCTCGCCAATAATTGAATGGTGGGCAGAAATAGAATTTGTATTCGAGGACAAAATATATCACGCCAAATCGGGAACGATATCATCAACTATAACGATATCATCAACTATATAGTTTAAAAACAGCAACATATCAAAGAAGAATTGACTGCAGTGTTTGTATTTTACAAGTAATACAACGAAAAAGAGTCGGCTTTCTCTATTGGGATTATGCATTTAATTCATTGTAAATCAATATTCCGTCCATGCTAAAAATTTTATATATTTTTAATTAAATATATTTGCACTTATAACATAAACCTCTTACTTTTGAACCCAATAATTAAAAAGGATATGCATCATTTTATTATATGACAGGTAATTTTTTAATTAAATTGAGATTCGATGAAAACAATCCATTTGACAATGATTTTCGTGGCCTGCATGACGGCTACGATGGTTACAACGCAAACGGCTGTGGCGCAAACCGTGCGCAATAGCCGTAATACGGCAATCGGTACTATTGACAGCGATGGCACGGTGCGCAACGCTTCGAACGCCAGACTTGGCAAAATAGAAAGTGACGGTACGGTGCGTAACGCAGCCAATACCCGCCTCGGGAAGATTGAAAGAGACGGTACTGTTCGCAATGCAAGCAATACCCGGCTCGGCCAGGTTGAGAACGATGGAACCGTGCGCAATTCAACCAACACCCGTGTCGGCAAGGTCGAAAACGACGGTACGGTGCGCAACGCCACAAACACCCGTATCGGCTCAGCCAAAGGCGTTAAAAAGGAATGGGCGGCGGCGTTTTTCTTCTTCGGTTTTTTTTAATAGTTTAACGCTGAAATTTTTCTCAAAAAAAATCGTTGCATTGTCATTTTATTCAATAATTCTTCCTATTTTTGTCAATCATTTAATAACAGGGAAGTATGAATAAAATATGTATTTTACAAAGCGCTGTAATTGTTGCAGTTATGTTTATTTCGTCTTGTGGAACGAATTCCGATAAAGCGGATATTATTTTTACAAACGGGACTATCTATACGGTGGACAAGGATTTTTCGAAAGCGTCCGTCATTGCCGTGCAGAAAGATAAAATCCTGTATGCGGGAAATGATCTGGCCTTCGCGCAGAAACTACAAACCGCTAAAACTCAACTAATTGATCTGGAAGGACGCCCCGTTATCCCCGGAATCATTGAAAGTCACCTGCATTTTTATGACTTGGGCGTCTCTTTATCTGAAATAGATATTTATGAGAAGCCCAAAGCCGAAATCCTGCAATTGGTGGCCGAAGAAGTTAAAAAACTCCAGCCGGGCGAATGGATTGTCAGTTCAGGCTGGTCGCACGAAGTATGGCCTGACGCCAAATGGCCTACGAAAGAGGAGCTTGACGCCGTATCGCCGGATAATCCCGTGTGTCTGACTCGCAAAGACGGACATTCCGTCTGGGTTAATTCCAAGGCGCTGGAAATTGCCGGCATCACATCGGATACGCCCGATCCGCAAGGGGGTGAAATCATTAAAACGGCTTCCGGACAACCAACCGGAGTACTGGTAGATACGGCTATGGATGGCCTGTTTTCCCATATACCGGCGCCTTCGGCAGAACAAAGGCTGGCGTTTTATCAACGTGCTGACAGGGAAGTGCTGAGCTATGGGATCACTTCGCTGATGGATGCCGGTGTGAGTTATCGCGACATTCAAATACTGAAAGACGCCTATTCCAAAGGATTGCTTCAAGTACGCGCCTACGAACTGCTGAATGAGGGCGAAGACATCCCTTATGTCAGCGAAGGCAACCGGCCTGAACGGGATTTGTACGGTGGCAAACTGTCCGTGAATGGCGTAAAACTTTATACCGATGGCTCGTTAGGCTCGCGAAGCGCCTGGTTTCTTGAAGCCTTCAACGACCGTCCGGGACATTTCGGTAATCCCCGCTATAGCGATGAAGAATTTTACGAAATCGTCAAACGCATCCGCAGCCACGGTTTCCAGATCGCTACCCATGCAATCGGTGATGCCGCCATCCGTCAAACAATTGATATTTACGAAAAAGTGCTGAAAGAACAGCCTTTGACAGATCATCGTTACCGGATAGAGCATTTCCAGCACGTTCATCCCGACGACTTCGCACGGTTAGTCAAAGACAGCATCATCGCTTCCATGCAGACGGTTCATGCTACGTCGGACATGCCCTTTGCGGAGGCGCGTGTCGGTCCTTCGCGTGTGCTTGGGGCGTATGCGTGGCGGACAGTGCTTGACCATGGCGGTATTATTGCCAACGGTTCCGATGCGCCGGTGGAATATGTGAATCCTTACCACGGATTCTATGCCGCCGTGACGCGGCAGAACCTGCACGGCGAGCCACAGGGCGGCTGGTATCCCCAACTTTGCATGACACGCGAAGAAGCGTTGAAATCGTTTACGATATGGGGCGCCTACGCCATGTTCGGCGAAAAGGAAAAAGGATCTATTGAAGCAGGTAAATATGCTGATTTTGTCGTGCTTGATAGAGATATAATGACTTGCAGCCTTGATGATCTGAAAGATACGAAAGCGCTGATGACGGTATTGGGAGGAAAAATTGTGGATAAATAAATGATGTTGAAAATTTATCCGGAAAATCCCAATCCAAAGGAAATAGACAAAGTCATAAAAATCCTGCAGGATGGCGGCCTCGTAATTTATCCGACTGATACGCTGTATGCTATTGGTTGCGATGCGTTGGACGTGCGCTCCGTCGAAAAGATATGCCGGATAAAAGGCGTTAATCCACAAAAAAGCAACCTGTCCATTCTCTGCTCCGGATTGTCGGAAGTAAGCGAATATGCGAAGATGGACAATACAACTTTCAAGGTGCTGAAGCGGCATCTGCCGGGGCCGTTCACATTTATTCTCCCGACCGGCAGCGGATTGCCCAAAATATACAAAAGCCGCAAAGAAATCGGCATCCGCATACCGGATCATTCGATCCCGTGTGAATTAGTCAGAGCCTTAGGCAATCCGCTATTAACCATGTCCGTAAATTATGATGCAGACCAGCCCGAATACACAACCGACCCGGAATTGATTGCCGAAAAGTATGCGTATCAGGTGGATTTGGTGATTGATGGTGGCTATGGCGGAATAGAAAGTTCAACCATCGTGGACTGCACTTCCGGTGAATTTGAAATTATCCGTCAGGGGAAAGGTATTTTGTCTTTATAGGGAAAGCAAAGGAAGAAATAAAACAATATTATAAAATTGAATAAAATGAAGAAATTAATTTTGATTGGGATGATTATATCCCTGTTTTCATGCCATCGGGAAATTGTTCCCGAAAAACGCGATCAAGTCTTTTTGGCGAAACGCGATTTTATCTATACCGATAGCGCTATAGAAGTGAAACCGCACTTTGTGTCGCTTCCGGCCGGAGCTGTGCGACCTGCCGGATGGGTGCGCGACTGGGCTGAAGCTGCCGCCAATGGCATCACCGGACATCTTGATGAATGGGACCCTGTCTATGGCATGGGTTGGAAAGGTGTTGGAATCCAGGCCGTCGGAGCTGACCCCAGCAATGGTACCGGCTGGCCGCTTGAACAATGTTCTTATTGGCTCGACGGCGCCATAAGACTTGCTTATATTTTGCAAGACAGCGCGTTGATTCATAAAATTACCGAAAGGCTCGACGGAGTGGTCAACGGGGTGCTTGAAAACGACGGAAAATCGTTCGTCTGGTGGGTTAAAGACCTTGACTTCCGCAACAGTAACTTTAACTGCTGGGCGCACTCGCATCTCGGCCGTGCGTTAGTCGCTTACTATGAGGCTACTGCAAATCCGCTCATCCTTCAGGCGCTGACGAAAGTTTACGGACAGTTTGAAGCCCAGCCATTACCCTGGTCGGTAGGCGATGTCAATGGCAGTTGCAATATTGATGCCATGATGTCGGTTTATGAACTGAGCGGCGACAAGGCAGTGCTCGCCAATATCCTCAAAATAGCAAACGACAGCGTCACACAGGATGCCGTAAAACGCTGGAAAAACGGAGAATTTGCAAGCGGACACGGTGTTATTACTTACGAAAACCTGCGTATTCCTGCAATGATGTATCCGGTCACTAATCAGGAGGACATGCTGCAAGGCTCGCTGAATTATGTTGGCTGGCTCGATAAGAATCATCTGCTGCCTTACGACATCGCTTCCTCAGAAGAAAACGTTGCCGGAATCGGCTCTACACGCAATACCGAAACCTGCAATGTGGGTTGCTCGGAATGGTCATACGAAAAGCTGCTGGAGGTTACTGGCGACAGTCGCTGGAGCGACCGCATCGAGAAAGTATTTTTCAACGCCGGACCTGCGCCTGTAGCCCGCGATTTCCAAACGATGTCGTATTATCAGGCGCCTAACCGCATCGAAGGACTGATGCCGTCGGAAACGCCCGGACATCCGGGAGCGGGCAGTTATAATTTCAAAAATACCGGACATACGGTTCTGTGTTGCGTCGGTAATTCTAACCGTATCATTCCGTTCTTTGTCCAGAATCAATGGCTTGGCACTGCCGACAAAGGGCTTGCCGCCTCACTGTATGCCCCCTCTGTCGTCAATACAGTTGTCGGCGAAGGTATCCCTGTTGAAATTGAGACCGTTACAAACTATCCTTTTGAAGAAATCATTCAAATGACAGTGAATCCGGCTTCCCAAAAATGTAAATTCCCTCTTTATCTGCGTATTCCCAAATGGTGTAGCCATCCGGAACTAAAAATTAACGGAAAGAGTATTGATTTACAGGGGAATGAAGGATTTTTCAAAACAGAGTGCGAATGGCGCAAAGGCGACAGGATAGAACTGTATTTCCCAATGGGTGTGCAAGTTGAAGACGGACGCGAAACACCGTATCCCGAACAGGATTATTTTATCAAAGGCGGTTCTTCGGGCAGAAAACTTGCGCCAATCAGAGACGTGAACAGTCCTTTCCGCACCGTTTCTTACGGTCCGCTGCTGTTCGCCCTGCCTGTACGCGATATTGACCCCAATCATCAGGCGCCTGACGGGAAATGGCAGTATGCGCTTGCTTCCCGCGACGCAACAGATTTTGAGATAGAACACTCTGCGATGCCTGCACACTGGTCGTGGCAAATTGACGATGCACCCGTAAGGCTCAAAGCGCGCGCCGTAGCATTCGACTGGAAACCTACCCCCATCCTGCCCCTTCCAAAGGAACCGGTGGCCGGTGGCGAGGAAGAACAGATAACCCTTATTCCATACGGGTGTACCAAGTTTAGAATTTCCATGTTCCCGATTGCAGCGCAAAGTCATTAAATGAATCAAAACAGAAACAGGTATTAAATGAATGTGATATGAAACAATACTTTTATTTACAGATTATTTTTGCACTGTGTATAGTTACATCGTGCGGAACGAAGGGCGGGAGGCAAGTGATGAGCCTCAACGGAGAGTGGCAAATCGCCAAAACTGCAGGCGAAATCCCTGCTGAGTATAAATCAGTTACGCCTGTGCCGGGGCTTGTTGACCTCGCTATACCGGCGCTTGACACTATTGTTATGCCGAAAGAGGATACCCGACAGTCGCAAGGCTATAAGAGCGGATGGTATTGGCACAAAAGGACTTTCAATGTTAGCGACATCAAATACGATGTTATTCAGCTTAAAGTTTTCAAAGCCCGCTATCACACCAA
>JAISUI010000105.1 GCA_031272155.1 Tannerella sp.
ATATGCGGCATTTCGGAAGCCGAACTGTTGCGATGCTTCCAGCCTGAACTGCAGGCGCTTGCCGAGAAACGCAAAATGACAGCCGACGAAGCCTTTGCCGAGATGAAGAAGCGTTACGACGGCTATCATTTTGCCAAGGAAAGCGAAGACATGTACAATCCGTTCAGCGTGTTGAATACGTTTGCCAGCAGAGATTTTGCCGACTACTGGTTCAAAACGGGAACGCCCACTTTTTTAGCTAAAATGATAGTAAACAGCAACTTCGACATTCGCAGTTTCATAGACAACATAACCATAGCGACACGTTCAATTGACGATTACCGCGTCGGCGAATCGAGCCTCGTGCCGCTGATGTATCAAAGCGGATACCTGACGATCAAGTCGTATGACCCTGAATACGACGAGTTTTTGCTTGGTTTCCCGAATGAGGAGGTGAAATATGGCTTCCTCAACGAACTGTTGCCTGTCTATGCCCCCGAAGCAGGTTTGGATACTTCTTTTTCCGCATCCCGTTTTGTCAAGGCGCTGGTTCGAGGCGATACGGAAGGTTTTATGACCCAGCTGACGGCCTTTTTCGCATCCATTCCTTACGATGCCGTCCGGCAGGCGAGATGCGACGAACAGCATTATCAATACACCTTCTGGCTGCTTTTTACGCTGATGGGTCAGTTTGTGCAAACCGAAGTGAAAAGCGCCAAAGGTCGCGCCGATGCGGTGGTGAAGACAGCTGACGCTATCTATGTGTTCGAGTTTAAGATGGACGACAGCGCAACTGCCGAAGACGCCCTCCGGCAAATAGACGACAAAGGTTACCTCATCCCCTATACCTCCGACGGGCGACGGACAGTGAAAGTCGGCGTCGAGTTCAGCGTCGCCGAGCGGGGGGTGAAGAGGTGGATGGAGAAATAGGAATTATTTCGTATCTTTGCGTAAAAAATAAAAGTAATCAAACAAAACAACTATAAAATGAATAATTGGTTTGAATGTAAAGTATCTTATGACAAGGCAGTTGAAGGTGGAATGCAGAAAAAAGTAACGGAGCCGTATCTGGTGGACGCATTGTCGTTCACAGAAGCGGAAGCGCGAATTACCGAAGAAATCCGTCCGTATATTTCGGGTGAATATACGATTGCGGATATTAAACGCGCCCATTTGTCCGAATTGTTTTATCATCCATCCGGCGATCGTTATTATAAAGTAAAGGTACAGTTTATCACCTTAGACGAAAAGAGCGGGGTGGAAAAGAAAAAAGCTGCCCAGATGTTGGCGCAGGCGTCGTCTGTAAAGGAAGCCATAGAAGTTGTGGAAGAAGGCATGAAAGGGACAATGGCTGATTATGTCATTGCATCGGTCGTTGAAACGGCATTGATGAATGTATTTCCATTCTCTTCCGAAGCAAAAGATAAACAGGCGATTATATTGAAGAATGACGATTAGGGACATGGACGTTTCCGATCAGATAAAACACATTCGGGCAACATTGCCGCAAAGCGTCGCGCTGGTTGCCGTATCCAAATTCCATCCGGTGGAAACCATCATGGAAGCATACGGGGCAGGTCAACGCATCTTCGGCGAAAACCGGATTCAGGAACTGGCGGCCAAACAACCGATGCTTCCCGGTGACATCGAATGGCATTTCATCGGAACGCTGCAAACGAACAAGGTAAAATACATTGTTCCGTTTATCCATACTATTCAAAGCATTGATTCTCGGAATTTGCTGGAAAAAGTAGAAAAGGAAGCAGCCCGTTGTAACCGCCACATCCGCGTACTGCTGGAAGTCCATATCGCACAAGAAACGACAAAACACGGCTTCAGCGCAGACGAATGTCGGACTATCGTACGCGAAACGCAGTGGGCGACAGCCTATCCGCACCTTATACTCGCCGGACTGATGGGAATGGCTACATTTACAGACGACAAACAACAGGTCAGGCGCGAATTTCAATCCCTGCGCACCCTGTTTGACGAATTGAAAACAACGGGCGCGGTCGGCGATTCGTTCGCCGAACTGTCCATGGGCATGACCGACGATTACCATCTCGCAATTGAGGAAGGCAGCACAATGGTACGCATCGGCACCGCCATTTTCGGCAAACGTAACTATAAAACTATACATTAATTTATATATACAGCAGAAATATGATAAACTTGGAAACAAAATATGCAGGACTAATATTAAGAAATCCATTGATTGTAGGCAGTTCGGGACTTACAAACAATGTCAGTCGAAATCAGGAATTTGAGCAGGGCGGTGCAGGAGCCATCGTCCTGAAATCACTCTTTGAAGAACAAATTGAAATGCAAAGCGACGTATTGCTGCATCCGGCAGACGCGCCCGAAGCCTCGGATTATGTCCGCAACTACGTAAAAGGCCAACAGGTAGAACAATACGCTTCCCTGATACAGGATACGAAAAAAGCATGTACGATTCCGATAATAGCCAGCATCAACTGTTGCAAAACCAGCGTGTGGACGGATTTTGCCCGCCGGACGGAAGCAGCCGGAGCCGATGCACTGGAATTGAACCTGTTCAACCTCTGTACCCATCCCGAAACAACAGAAAAAGAAATCACCGATTCCTATCTATCTGTTATTCATGAAGTCAGAAGGAGCGTATCCTTCCCACTGATTGTCAAACTCAGCAAGAGTTTCAGCAATATCCCCGCCATAGTGCAACGACTGAAAGCGGAAGGCGTGAACGGCGTCGTGCTGTTCAACCGTTATTATCAGCCTGATATAGACATAAATACAATGCAAGTTGTTTCCGGTCAGGTGTTCAGCAGCCATTCCGACCTGAGCGACACGCTTCGCTGGACATCATTAGTATCGGGCAAGGTACCGGGCATTTCCATCGCCTCGTCCACAGGCGTTCATCAATGGGAAGACGTTATCAAGTGTCTTTTGGCCGGCGCTGCAGCCGTGCAACTCTGTAGCGTCCTCTATACGCATGGGACGGAAACTATTCCCCAAATGCTAACATGCCTCGAAGAATGGATGAGCCAAAACAACTACCGTTCGCTGAGTGATTTTACCGGAAAACTTAGTTCCGCACCCGACGACGACCAACTAAAATTTGAACGGGCGCAGTTTATGAAATATTATTCAAACAGGGATTAAACACGTAAACGACTTATTTAATTGGCTTTATACTGCGTTTTTGTCGTCCTTCGGGTCGGCCATGTCGGTTTGTCCCGCGTTCATCCGTATCATTTCCCGGACGGATGGAGCGCAGCATTGTATCCTGAAAGCATATTGCGCTGCATCTGCCTCGCGTTCGCTTTATTTATTGTGATTGGCAGTTATATTTTATTGCCATATCATTCATACAAATGACATTTTATTACCATAATTGCCGAATTAATATTAATTTGTTACTTCGTCAAAAAAAATAATCAAAATGATGATTTTTTTTGGCCATAGCGTAACAAAAAGATATATATTTGCACCAAATTAAAACAAAAAGAAAATTCATAAAGACAGAAACGATAAAAATGACGAAAAAGATACGCTTTCATAAGATGCATGGCGCTGGAAATGATTACATATACATAAATACATTCATTTACCCGATTGCCCAACCGGAAGCATTTGCAAGACGATGGAGTATGCCCCACACAGGGATTGGTTCGGATGGATTGGTGCTTATAGGCCCATCAGAGAAAGCGGATTTTAGCATGAGGATTTTCAACGCCGACGGCTCGGAAGCGATGATGTGCGGAAACGCCTCTCGGTGCGTCGGGAAATACGTATATGAAGAAGGACTGACCGATAAAACCGTGGTAATGCTCGAAACACTTTCGGGAATCAAAGAGCTTCGCCTGCATGTCATTAATGGCAAAGTGAATGAAGTGACCGTGGATATGGGCAACCCTCAAATCGAAAACAAACCGGTCGAAATAGAAGCCGGAGGGAAGAAATACGAGGGAACAGTGGTGTCAATGGGAAATCCGCATTTCGTTATTTTTACGGATGACATTCAATCGGTTGAATTATCGAAAATAGGACCGGTTATAGAGCATCATCCGATGTTTCCCGACCGGACAAATGTCGAATTTGTGCAAGTGGAAGGCAACCGGGAGGTGCAGATGAGCGTATGGGAACGAGGCTCCGGAATCACGCAAGCGTGCGGAACAGGAGCATGTGCAACGCTCTCAGCATGTGCCAGCAGCGGCAGGACGGGACGCAAAGCCGTCATCCGGATGGCCGGCGGCGCCCTTACCATTGAATGGGACGAACATACAAACAAAATATGGATGACAGGGGATGCGGTCATGGTTTATGAAGGATTCGTAGAAACAGACATATACTAAAACAACATAGAAACGAAAATCGAAAAAAATGGCATTAATAAATGAGAATTTTTTGAAATTACCCGGAAGTTATTTATTTTCGGATATATCCAAAAAAGTACATTCTTTCAAATTGACGCACCCCAAAGCGGATGTGATCAGTTTGGGAATAGGTGATGTAACCCGCCCGTTAGTGCAGGCCGTTCGCGAAGCGATGCACAAGGCGGTGGACGAAATGGGCGACGCTAAAACATTCAGAGGCTACGGACCTGAACAAGGCTACCCATTCCTGATTGAAGCGATCATCAAAAACGACTACGTTCCGCGAGGTATCTCCTTAGATATTAGCGAAGTATTTGTTAATGACGGGGCAAAAAGCGATACGGGTAATATAGGCGACATTTTGTGTGCGGATAATTGCATTGGTGTGACAGACCCTATTTATCCGGTATATATAGATTCAAACGTGATGGGCGGGCGCGCCGGATCATTAGAAAAAGACAAGTGGAATAATGTGGTTTATATCCCATGTACGGAAGCCAACGGATTTGTGCCGGAGATACCGCCGCGGCGGATGGATATGCTCTACCTGTGCTATCCGAACAACCCGACGGGCGCATCTATCACAAAGGAGGCGCTGAAAATGTGGGTGGACTACGCACTTGCAAACGACATACTGATTTTGTACGATGCTGCATACGAAGCCTATATCCAGGATGCTTCCGTGCCACACTCCATCTATGAAATCAAAGGCGCTAAAAAAGTAGCCATTGAATTCAGGAGTTTTTCCAAAACAGCAGGATTTACCGGTGTGCGTTGCGGATACACGATTGTGCCGAAGGAGTTGAAAGGCTACACGTTAAACGGACAGCCCGTTCCGCTTAATCAACTGTGGAACAGGCGTCAGACGACCAAATTCAATGGCACGAGTTACATCACCCAGCGCGGTGCAGAAGCGATTTACAGCCCTGAAGGCGCGGCGCAGGTGAAGGAAGTGATTCGGTATTACATGGACAATGCAAAGTTGATGACAGAAGGACTTCGCTCGGCAGGCCTGAAGGTTTATGGCGGTGAAAATGCTCCTTACCTGTGGGTTAAGACGCCTGACGGAACGACGTCGTGGAAGTTTTTTGAACAGATGCTCTATGGAGCAAATGTCGTAGGCACACCGGGCGTAGGATTCGGTCCGAGTGGCGAAGGATATATCCGCCTGACGTCGTTCGGTACGCGCGAAAATTGCGCGGAAGCAATGGAAAGAATACATAAATGGTTGAAATAGAAGTATATATAAAAAGATTTGTTATAAAAGGTTATTGGTAAAAAAACGCGCTTATCGTTGATGCGCACGACGACAAGATAAGAAAAAAAGGTTTTAATAGGTATTAATTTTAAAAGTAAAAAAATGAAAAGATTGGACATTAAGAAATGTGTTTGTGCAGCAACATTGATTGGCGCTGCCATGTTGGTTATCCCAACAAATGTACAGGCGCAGGAATTTTCCGTAGCAGGCGACCTTGTCAGCAGCTACATTTGGCGCGGCTCCTATTGTGGGGGCGTCAGTGTGCAGCCGACGTTGGGGTTTTCGGCAGGCGGATTTTCGCTGACAGCTTGGGGATCGGTTGGATTCACTTCGCCCGATTATCTGGAAGAATTTGACTTTACGGCAGGTTACAGCGTCGGCAATTTAAGTTTGGCTATTACGGATTATTGGTTTGTGTATCGCACCGACGATCCGGGAGATTATTTCAATTACAAAGCGAAAGAAACGGCTCACATGTTTGAAGGCACGCTGGGATACGATTTTGGGCCATTAGCCTTATCGTGGAATACGTTTTTTGCAGGAAATGATTTCAAAGTGAATGACGATGGAGAGGATAAACGCGCCTACTCCACGTATATTGAAGCCAGCGCACCGTTTAAAGTAGGCGAAATTGATTTGAAAGCCGAATTGGGCGTCACCCCATGGGAAGGTCTGTATGCCGATAAGTTCTATGTGGTAAACATCGGATTGACAGGCTCAAAGGAGATTAAAATCACCGATTCGTTTTCTTTTCCGGCGTTTGCAAAAGTGATTTTCAATCCGGCCGCCAAACAAACCCATTTTGTATTTGGCATCAGTTTATAAAGATTTTGAATGAAGCTATATAAATTATTAATTTAAAATTGTTTAGGTATGAAGAAAATTGAGGCGATTATTCGCAAAACGAAATTTGAAGAAGTAAAGGATGCCCTTCTTGCGGCAGACATTGAATGGTTCTCTTACTATGACGTAAGAGGCATTGGAAAAGCGCGTCAGGGGCGTATCTACCGTGGCGTCGTATATGACACGAGTTCCATCGAAAGGACGTTGATATCCATTGTTGTTCGCGACAAGAATGTAGAAAAAACGGTGACAGCTATCCTTGAGTCAGCGAAAACAGGCGAAATAGGCGACGGACGCATCTTCGTTATTCCTATCGAAGATTCCATCCGCATTCGTACAGGTGAACGTGGAGACATTGCATTATATAACGCAGAGCAGGAAAAATAACCGGAATTTAAAGTTTAACAGTATTAACAGAGTTTATTATGAAAAAAAATATACTTTATCGGATGATTCGGCGAAGTATTGCCGGAATCACGTTAGCAACGCTTTGCGCAGCAAGTGTTTTTGCTGAAGATGTAGCGCCTGATTTGGCGGCGACCGTTGAAAGCAACGGAATATCGCTTGATACCGTATGGATGCTGCTTGCAGCCATGCTGGTGTTCTTTATGCAACCGGGATTTGCTTTGGTGGAAGCCGGTTTTACCCGTACCAAGAATACGGCTAACATCTTAATGAAAAACTTCCTCGACTTCATGTTGGGTTCGATGTTGTTCTTCTTTATCGGCTTCGGAGTCATGTTTGGCTGCGATGGCGCCGGTTTCCTTGGATGTCCCAATTTCGGCGACCTTTCGTTCCTGGATAATGGATTGCCCACCGAGGGCTTCCTTGTGTTCCAGACCGTGTTCTGCGCTACGGCAGCTACTATTGTATCGGGAGCCATGGCCGAACGCACCAAGTTCCACATGTATTTAGTTTACACTATTTTAATCAGTGTTCTTATTTACCCGATTTCAGGTCATTGGACATGGGGCGGCGGATTCCTGATGGCAGCAGGTGGCTGGTTGGAAAATACGGTAGGCGCTACGTTCCACGACTTTGCAGGTTCTACGATCGTACATTCCGTTGGCGGCTGGGTTGCCCTTGTAGGCGCAGCTATTCTTGGCCCGCGCATCGGCAAGTATAGCAAGGACGGCAAATCGAAAGCTATTCCGGGTCATAATCTGACAATTGCCGCTCTCGGCGTATTCATCCTGTGGTTTGGCTGGTTCGGATTCAACCCCGGTTCACAGTTGGCCGCATCGGGCGAAGAGAACCGCGTAGCTATTTCGCACGTCTTCCTGACTACTAACCTTGCAGCCTGCGCAGGCGGATTCTTCGCTCTGCTGACGGCATGGTTTAAATACAGCAAACCGTCGTTGTCACTGACACTCAACGGTGTATTGGCGGGTTTGGTCGGTATCACAGCCGGTTGCGACGCCGTATCGCCCTGGGGTTCTATCATCGTCGGAGCCGTTTGTGGCATCCTGATGGTGTTCTCTGTTGAGTTTATTGACAAAGTGCTGAAGATTGACGACCCTGTCGGCGCATCGTCCGTACACGGCACCTGCGGTTTTGCCGGCACTTTACTGACCGGCCTGCTGGCTACCGACGGCGGTCTGTTCTATGGCGGCGGTGCAAGCCTGTTCTTAGCTCAGTTGATTGGCGCCCTTATCATAGGCGTATGGGCAGCCGGCATGGGCTACGTTATCTTCAAGGGTCTTGATCTTATCTTCGGCATTCGCACAGCGAAACGTGTTGAAGAAGAAGGGCTTGACATCTATGAACATGGCGAAACGGCTTATAATATATAAGATTGAAATCATAATTATACATACTTTTATGATGAGAAATACTGTCTCTGTTTCCAGGGGACAGTATTTCTCTCAAAATTAAGAATTAAGAATTTTGGAATGAACAAACATAACTTTATAAAAGCAAATAAAAAATGGATATCCCTTTTGGGGGGAATCATATTCCTGTTTTTTATCGCCCCGTTTAACGGAATGGCACAAAGTGAAACTCCGGTTTTGGACAGCGGAAATACTGCATGGATACTGGCAGCTACAATGCTCGTCATGTTGATGACGCTTCCCGGTCTGGCATTTTTCTATGGCGGCATGGTGCGCCGCAAAAATGTATTGAGCGTGATGATGCAATGCGTTGTTTTGACCGCTGTCATCACGATAGAATGGATTATTTACGGATATACGGCTGTATTCGGCACCAATTTTCAAGGCACATGGATTGGCGAAATTATCGGCGGAATGGACAAATTTTTTCTGTATGGCATAGATAAAGACGCTTTGACTTCAGGCAATATTCCCGAAGTGCTGTTTGCACTTTTCCAGTGTAAATTTGCTGTGATTACGCCCGCATTGATAGTAGGCGCTTTTGCCGAGAGAATCAAATTTTCGGGATTTTTACTGTTCTCCATCATCTGGTCTCTCATCGTTTACAATCCGCTTGCCCATTGGGTATGGGGCGGAGGCTGGATGCAGCGTATGGGTGCGATTGACTTTGCCGGCGGTACGGTTGTACATATCAACGCCGGCATATCGGCGCTGGTAATGGCGCTGATGCTTGGACGGCGACAGGGCTACGGGACAAGCAGTATTTTGCCTCACAACGTTCCATTTGTGGTTTTGGGCACTGCCTTGCTGTGGCTGGGCTGGTTCGGTTTCAATGCCGGTAGCGGACTGGGCGCCGACGGATTGGCAGCTAACGCTTTCTTAGTAACGCATTTAGCCACTTCGGTAGCAGCCACTACCTGGATGGTGATTGAGTGGATTATCAATAAAAAACCGACTGTCATCGGCATCTGTACAGGCGCCGTAGCCGGTCTGGTAGCCATCACGCCTGCAGCAGGCTCGTCCGACGCTATGGGAGCGATGTTTATTGGATTATTTTCATCACTAATATGCTATGTATCAGTAGCTTATATAAAGCCCAAATTAGGATATGATGATGCGCTTGACGCTTTTGGCGTGCATGGTGTGGGCGGTTTTGTAGGCGCCATCCTGACGGGTGTTTTCGCCACCAAACTTATCACCGGCGAGCAGGAAGGCGCTCTGTACGGCGACTGGCATCAGTTAGGTGTTCAGGTCATTGTGAACTGTGCCGCCTTGGTTTTTAGCGCTGTAATGACGTATATTATCTTTCTTGTTGTAGATAAAACAGTCGGTGTACGGGTTACGTCCCGCGTCGAAGAGGAAGGATTAGACATTTACGAACATGGAGAAATGGCATATAATTAGTTAAATAAATACACAAAAATATGTATGAGAGATTCATCGGGGAAGCCGGATATTTGATTGGATTTGTATCCGGCGCTTCCGCCTCCTGTCATACAACATAAAAGACAACTATTTCAAAACATAATATAAAACAATTAATTAGAACAAAATGAAATTATTTATTCCAACAAATTACCAGCCGGTCCTTCCGCCTGAAAAAACAGAAGAGGCGATTAAGGAACTCAAATTAATCTTTGAGGATAAACTGGCAAAAACATTGGACTTGAGACGTATAACAGCCCCATTGTTCGTCTTTTCCGGTACCGGAATTAACGACGACCTGAATGGAGTGGAGCGCGCTGTCTCATTTCATGTAAAAGATATCCAAAACCGTAAGGCAGAAATCGTTCATTCACTGGCTAAATGGAAACGTATGAAACTCGGACTGTACCGGATTCCGGCAGGAAAAGGGATTTACACCGATATGAACGCCATCCGCGCCGACGAAGAATTGGACAATCTCCATTCGCTCTATGTGGACCAATGGGATTGGGAAATAACGATCCGCCCTGAAGACAGGAACCTGGATTTCCTGAAACAAACGGTGGACAAAATCTATTCCGTCGTAAAAACGGTAGAAAAACAGGCGCAGACATTCGCGCCTTCACTTATACCGTCGTTGCCGGACAAAATAACGTATCTCCATTCGGAAGATTTATTAGCCGAATATCCGGAGCTTTCGCCACGGGAAAGAGAATACGAAGCCGCAAAAAAACATGGCGCTATCTTCGTAATCGGCATCGGCCGCAAATTGGCCGACGGACAGAAACATGACGGACGGGCGCCTGACTACGACGACTGGACCACATCCACAGGCAACGGTCATTACGGCCTGAATGGCGACATAATTCTCTGGAATCCGTTGCTAAATAACTCGTTCGAAATATCTTCCATGGGAATCCGCGTGGATAAAGACGCGCTGATTCACCAGCTCGAACTGGAAAATTGTCCGGAACGTCAATCGCTTATATTCCATAAAGCATTGATAAACGGCGATATACCGCTCTCAATCGGCGGAGGTATCGGTCAATCGCGACTGTGTATGTTTTTCCTGCGTTGCGCCCATATAGGCGAAGTGCAGGCGTCGCTTTGGCCGGACGAAATGATTGAATCCTGTAAAGTAAACAATATTATTTTAAAATAAGTTTTATATATAAATTTTTAATTATGAGTACATTACGTTTTAAAGCAGTAGAAGAAGCTTTTAAGAAAAAAGCAAAAGAGGTGTCCGCACCATCCAAATTTATTTCCGATTTTTACGGAAAGTATGTATTTTCAACGACAACGATGTCCAAATACCTGTCGAAAGACACGGTAAAGGCCATCCGGAATGCCATTGAAAAAGGCGAGACATTGAACAGAAATGTAGCCGACGACGTGGCGGCAGGTATGAAAATGTGGGCGATGGAATTGGGTGCAACCCATTACACGCACTGGTTCCAGCCGTTAACCGACGGAACAGCCCAGAAGCACGATTCGTTCATTGACTATGCCAATGGCCCGGGCGAGAACGTTATCGAAGAGTTTTCCGGCAAGTTGCTTGCACAGCAGGAACCGGACGCATCCAGTTTTCCAAGCGGCGGCATACGCAGCACGTTTGAAGCCCGTGGTTATACGGCATGGGATCCATCGTCGCCCGCATTCGTGATGGACGATACGCTTTGTATCCCCACCATCTTCATTTCCTATACAGGCGAAGCGCTTGACTTAAAAGCGCCCCTGTTAAAGGCATTGAATGCCGTGGACAAAGCCGCCACGGACGTATGTCACTATTTCGATCCCAATGTCAAGAAGGTTTATTCCTATCTGGGTTGGGAACAGGAATATTTCCTGATTGACGAAGGACTGTATGCCACCCGCCCTGACCTTGTGCTAACCGGACGGACGCTGCTCGGCCACGAATCGGCTAAAAACCAGCAGTTGGAAGACCATTATTTCGGCGCTATCCCGACACGTGTCATGGCCTACATGAAAGATTTGGAATTTGAAGGATACAAATACGGCATTCCTTTAAAGACACGTCATAATGAAGTGGCGCCCAACCAGTTTGAGTTGGCTCCTATTTTCAATGAGACGAATCTGGCTGTTGACCAGAACTTGTTGATCATGTCCATCATGAAAAAGGTTGCACGCCGTCACGGTTTCCGTTTGCTGTTGCACGAAAAACCGTTCGCAGGCATTAACGGTTCCGGAAAGCACAATAACTGGTCGCTCGGCACTGATACCGGCGTGGGTCTGCTCACACCGGGCAAGACGCCGGAAGAAAACCTCCAGTTCGTGACCTTCTTAGTAAACATCCTGATGGCCGTTTACAAAAACAATGCGTTGCTGAAGGCATCTATCATGACGGCGCAGAATGCACACCGACTGGGCGCGAACGAAGCTCCGCCGGCGATTATTTCCGTATTCCTCGGATCGCAAATTTCCGCTATCCTTGACGAATTGGAAAAGAGCACGTCTGAAAAAGCCATCGTTGTGGATGACAAAAAAGGCATCAGCATAGGCATCCCGCATATTCCCGAAGTGCTGCTTGACAACACCGACCGCAACCGCACCTCGCCGTTTGCCTTCACGGGCAACCGCTTTGAGTTCCGCGCTGTCGGCTCATCGGCCAACTGTTCATCGGGCATGACCGCCCTGAATGCCGTTGTGGCCGCTCAGTTGATCGAATTTAAAAAGACGGTGGACGTTAAGATCAAAAAAGGCGAAACGAAGGAAAAGGCGATCTTTGATGTCCTCAAAAGCTATATCAAGGAATCGAAAGATATTCGTTTTGACGGCAATAACTACAGTGACGAATGGAAAGCGGAAGCTAAACAGCGCTGCCTTGACTGCGAAACAAGTGTGCCAATCATTTATAACGCATACACTTCGCCTGAAAGCGTTGCTCTGTTTGAATCTACCGGTGTACTGAGCGCAAAGGAATTGCACGCACGCAACGAAGTAAAATGGGAAACATATACGAAGAAAATCCAGATTGAGGCGCGCGTGCTGGGCGACCTTGCAATCAATCATATTATCCCGATTGCAACACGCTACCAGTCACTTTTGCTGGACAATATAACGAAAATTAAGGCAATTTATTCCGGAAAGCAGGCCGACGAACTGTCGGCGCTCGACAAATCGCTGGTGGAAGAAATTGCCGGTCATGTGGCAACTATCAAAAAGAATGTGGACGATATGGTGGAGGCGCGCAAGGTAGCCAACCATATTGAAGATGCCTACGATAAAGCGCTGGCATACCATGACAAAGTTCTGCCGTATTTTGACGCAATCCGCTATCATGCCGACAAACTCGAACTGATTGTGGATGACGAAATATGGACGTTGCCCAAATATCGCGAATTGCTATTTATTCGATAAATAGTTGTTTTTATGTTATGTTTGGAAAGGGTGCGTCGCGAGATGCGCCCTTTTTTCATCCTAACATAACCCCTCCCCCACTCTATTTTTTTAACTATCTGATAAACAATTACACAATGCCTTATGCTCTAAAAATTTCATTGCAAATCTTCATCAATGCCAAAATATTTCATACCTTTACAACGAATTTTATCGGAACGAATAAACCTGAATATTTATCGGATGATCGAACGTATATACATTCTCGAAAGCGTGGATTTGGTCGCCTTCTACGGGGTGAACAATGTCCACATGCAGCTTATCAAGACGCTGTTTCCGAAACTGCGTATCGTGGCGCGCGGTAACGTGATGAAAATCAT
>JAISUI010000129.1 GCA_031272155.1 Tannerella sp.
GCCGACAAACCGAGCGAACTGCCCGAATACACTGTTACAGAGCGCTATGCACGTCTGATGGAGCGTACTGTAATGCGCGATCCGGCATACTGGTTCTGGTCGCATAAACGATGGAAATATAAAAAAGGAGATTATATAAAATGAAAAAAGTAGCTGTCGTCATATTAAATTGGAACGGAAAAGACTTGTTGGATAGGTTTTTACCATCCGTCATTGCTAATTCACCCGAAGAAATAGCCGACGTCATTGTGGCCGATAACGGTTCGACTGACGGGTCGCTTGAGATGCTTTCGGAAAAATTTCCGTCCGTGAAACAGATGAAATTTGACCAAAATTACGGTTTTGCCGGTGGATATAACTGCGCTATATCACAGTTAGACGCGCTTTATACAGTGCTGTTAAATAGCGATATAGAGGTAACGCCCCATTGGTTGGAGGCGCCTTTAGCACTTTTGGACAGTGATGCGCAGATTGCCGGCGTGCAGCCTAAAATTCTTGATTGGAAGGATAAACGACGGTTTGAATATGCCGGCGCTGCCGGCGGCTGGATAGACTGTTATGGGTATCCATTTTGTCGGGGGCGCGTTTTGCGCGATATAGAAACGGATGAAGGTCAGTATGATACAATGTGCGATATTTTTTGGGCGAGCGGCGCCTGTCTGTTTATACGTACATCCGTATATAGGGATGAGGGCGGATTGGATGCCCGTTTTTTCGCTCATCAGGAAGAAATAGACTTGTGCTGGCGGCTGCGCTCGCGCGGTTATCGCTTCGTATATACGCCGGAGTCGGTGGTGTATCATGTCGGTGGCGCTACGCTGGAAAAGGAAAATCCGCGGAAGACGTTCCTGAATTTCCGTAATAATTTGCTGATGGTGTATAAGAATATGCCTGTAAATGAGTTAAATAAAGTAATGCGGCTGCGTTTATGTATGGATTATCTGGCGGCTGCGCGGTTTTTCCTCACGGGCGACTGGAAAAATACATTTGCGGTACTGAAAGCGAGGTGGTCTTTCCGGAAACTTAAAAAAATATACATTCCCGTCCGCCAGGAAAATATCGCCAAGACAACCGTAACGACGATTCCCGAAATGCTTCCGCGAAGCCTTGTCTTTGCCTATTACCTGAAAGGGAAACGGACATTTCCGGTGTTGCAAGGCGCTTTATCGCTTTCCGCCGAAAAGCGATCCCTGTCTTGAAACCGACAGTCCGCATCCGAAGTGATTTCCGAGCAAATTCCCGCGGTCGGCGGCCAGCGAAGCTGTAACTTTCCACGAGTTGCAAAAATGATAACTGAAATCTGTGGTGAATGACGTGTTTTTAAGTTTCTCTATAGTGGGGGCGAAAGGCGTCCCAAAACTCTCCATGTGCGTGACTAACAGTCTGTAGGACAAGTCATGAATGATTTGCCCTTCTATTCCGGTGTGCCATGCCCGGACGCGGGTGTGCTTGAAACCCGGCGCGCCGTCGGTATTATATGCCGGCGAGATAAGCAAAGGTGAACCTAAACTGCGGTTAAAATAAGAGGTTCCGGTTGTGTATTCGCCGTTATTGTAGTAATTATCAGCGCCACCACCATATCCGGGATATTTATCGTGGTCAAAATCAATGAAATGAAACGGGCCGCTCTGATTAAGGGTCGTCATGTATTCCAAAACGATTTTACTGAGCCACGGCATTTTATTCAGATTGAGTTGAATCCCTTTCAAGCCATCCCATAAGTTGTACAGTTCCATACCGGAAGCGTCGGAAAAGATGTCTTGATAATATGCGAACACCGCCCAATCCTGTTTCTCGTAGCCCATCCGGATGTCATAAGTTCCGGTATGAGCGCCCAGCGCGTTAATTTGGTCGGACAGCGAAGCGTTGTCGCCACCCGACTTTCCCAGCATGATTCGCAGCAAATCCTTGATGGAATGTGGTTGGTTTCCCAATTTGGGATTGGTCGAAACGCCTCCCCATTGTGCGATATGCCTAAGCCCGATCACCATCGAAACCGGAAAACCGTTTTGAGTGTCTTTTATTCTGGCATATAACGACTTGTGATGCCATAAAACATTTTGAACATAAAATTGGTCGGTTTTGTTGAATTGACTCAGGTAATCCGTATCAAATGAGCGTCCTATGGCAAAGTGTCCGCGTCCCTGCAGCCAACCTTTTGTCCATGGGATCGTTACATATTCCGGCAGGAATAGATTCACTTCCGGTATCGGGCGGGCATTGGTTGACATGCCCATATCGCCGCTGCTCAACGACGGATCAACCGTGGACAGATGATACTTGTACCCACTCCGGCTTCCAATGCTTAAATGGATGTTGCGGTAGGATAATGCGGTGTATAACTGATGGATATATACGTTCTTGTAGCGCGGCGCGACAAACACGATGTCGCCGCCGGCCTGCCATTCAAAATGATTGCCCAGCGATTTATGGCTGAAAATGCCGGCTCTCAGATAACCGTTGTTGGCATCTACAGGCACTATCCCTTCCCGGTTGCTGACCATCCAGAAGGGTGTCTGTCCGCCGCTTGAAGCCGACCCGAAAGCCTGAATGTGATAAACTGTCCTGTCGTTGTCCTGAGCCTGTCCGATCAACAGACAGCAAAAAGCAACTGATATGGCTAAAACGGAACGAAAATGAAAGCCTGTTTTATACATTATAATATATAACTGTTGATAAAAAACACATCCTGTTTTGCTCTATGACATCCTGTATTTCAGCATGAAAATCAAGTAAACTATCAAAATAACGGAAAAAACATTCAAAAATTATTGCAGATTCAAAGAAAATGACTACCTTTGCCCCCGCAAATTTAAAAATAGAAGTAGAATTAATATGAATAATTACGAAACCGTTTTCATTTTAACTCCCGTTTTGTCTGATGCACAGATGAAGGAAGCGGTAGAGAAAATCAAAGGCGTTCTCGTCGCTGAGAAGGCTGAGATTGTGAATGAAGAGAGCTGGGGCCTTCGCAAGTTGGCTTACCCGATTGATAAAAAAACCACAGGTTTTTATCAACTAATTGAGTTTAAGGCAAATCCCGAAACGATTTCTGTGCTGGAAACGCAATTCCGCCGGGAAGAACGAATCATTCGTTACCTGACTTTCCGTCAGGATAAATATGCGTTGGAATATGCCGAGAAAAGGAGAAATTTAAAAGCGTCTAAAGAAACTAAAAAGGAGAATTAAAATGGCAACACCAGCAAATAACCAGTCGGAAATACGGTATTTGACGCCCATGTCTATGGACGTAAAGAAGAAAAAATACTGTCGTTTTAAGAAAAGCGGAATCAAATACATTGATTACAAGGATCCTGAGTTTCTGAAGAAGTTCCTGAATGAACAGGGTAAAATTCTTCCACGTCGGATTACAGGCACGTCGCTGAAGTTTCAACGTCGTATCGCTCAGGCCGTTAAAAGAGCGCGTCATTTGGCGTTGCTTCCTTATGTAACCGATTTAATGAAATAATGAAAGGAGGAGAATAAGGCTATGCAAGTAATATTGAAAGAGAACATAACAAGTTTGGGATATAAAGATGACGTAGTCACCGTAAAAGATGGCTATGGACGTAACTTTCTGATTCCAAAAGGAAAAGCAGTGATTGCTTCGGATTCGTCGCTGAAGGTGCTTGAGGAAAATCTGAAACAACGCGCTCATAAATTGGCGAAGATCAAGGATGATGCCTTGGCTTTGGCTGCCAAATTAGAGAATGTTTCGCTCATTATCGGTGCGAAAACGAGTTCGACAGGAACGATTTTCGGCTCGGTCACGAACATCCAGATTGCAGACGAATTAACTAAGAAAGGCTTTGACATTGACAGGAAAGTAATTGTCATCAAAGAGCCGGTAAAAGAAATTGGGAAATACAATGCCCAACTGAAACTTCATAAGGAAGTATCGGTAGATATTCCTTTTGAGGTGATCTCAGAAGTTTGATCTTTTCATGATAAATAGGTTGAAAAATAAGGAGGTTGCACAAGGCAATCTCCTTATTTTTTTTAGGTCATGATGCTGAATTTATTCCCATTCAATTGTAGCAGGCGGTTTGGAACTGATGTCATAGACGACACGATTGACGCCTTTTACTTTATTGATGATTTCGTTGGATACTTTGGCTAAGAAATCGTAGGGCAGTTGCGCCCAGTCGGCCGTCATTGCGTCGGTGGACGTGACCGCTCGCAGGGCGATGGTGTTATCATACGTCCGTTCGTCGCCCATGACGCCTACAGAACGAACAGGCAACAAGATAGCGCCGGCCTGCCATACGCTGTCATACAGTCCCCATTCCCGCATCAGCGAGATGTAGATATCGTCAGCATCCTGCAACACACGTACTTTCTCGGCCGTGATGTCTCCGAGGATGCGAATGCCAAGTCCCGGCCCGGGGAAAGGATGACGTTTAATCAGGTGGGGCATCATGCCAAGTTCCGTGCCTACGCGTCGCACTTCGTCCTTGAAGAGCAGCCGCAACGGTTCTACTAATTTCAGGTTCATCTTTTCCGGCAGGCCGCCGACATTGTGATGGCTCTTGATGACCGTTCCCGAAATAGACAGGGATTCAATTACATCCGGATAAATCGTACCCTGTCCCAGCCAGCGGATGTCTTTCAGCTTAAGAGCTTCTTCGTTGAATACGTCAATGAATCCCTTGCCGATGATTTTTCGTTTTTGCTCCGGTTCCGTCACGCCCGCCAGTTCGCGGTAGAACTTCCGGCTTGCATCCACGCCGATGACGTTCAGCCCCAAGTGTTCGTAGTCCTTCAGTACATTTTCAAATTCATTTTTTCGCAGCAGTCCGTGATCCACAAAGATACACGTTAGATTTTTGCCGATAGCCCTGTTCAACAGCACTGCCGTCACCGACGAATCCACGCCGCCCGACAGCGCAAGGATGACTTTGTCGTTTCCCAGCAGCGATTTCAGGTTGGCCACGGTAGATTCAATGAACGAAGCCGGCGTCCAGTCTTTGGAACAGCCGCAGACGTGGAGGAAATTGTCCAATATCCGCATCCCATCTTCGGTGTGGAATACTTCGGGATGAAATTGTACGCCCCAAGTCGGTTCGTCCGACACGTGGTAGGCCGCTACTTTCACATCGCCCGTACTTGCCACTATTTCAAAACCTTCCGGGAGATGGGTAATGGTATCGCCGTGCGACATCCATACCTGCCTTCCGGCTTCAACACCTTTCAGGAGTGCATCGTCAGGACGCACGTACGATAACCGCGCCCTGCCGTATTCGCGCAAACCGGCGGATTCCACTTTGCCGCCCGACGTATTGGCCAATAACTGGGCGCCGTAACAAATCCCCAGCACCGGAAATTTTTTCCTTATCAGGCTCAAGTCGGTGCGAAACCCGTTGCTGTCGTTGGTCGAATAGGAGCTTCCGGACAGGATTACGCCTTTGACGCCTGCCGTGTCGTCCGGGAACTTATTGTACGGGACGATCTCGCAATAAGTATTCAACTCCCTGATCCTTCGACCGATAAGTTGGGTCGTCTGTGACCCGAAATCAAGTATGACAATCTTTTCCTGCATGAATTATGAATTTAAAAGTTGAAGGATGCAAAGGTAATAAAATTCCTGATAACCGCCATATTTTTTGCGATTCCCGGACAGAAATTGCCGAAGAAAGACGGCAAAAACAGGATGAATGCAAAAGAGGCTGTCTCCACTTTTGTCGAGACAGCCTCTTTCGGTTCGGTCACAAATTTACAGATAAGGATCGAATGTTCCTGCGCCGCGAGGATCATCCCAGCCTTTGGTCTGTTCGATGATGGGGTTCTTTACGATGTGAGCATCGTAAGGAATACACCAGAAATATTGCCGTTCACCTACGTTGATTGGGGTTATGGACTTGCCAAATACGCGGTCGGTGAAATATTTGTAATACTCGGCTTCATTGCCCGGCACGTTGATGTCGGGGAAATTGAAGAGCACAGGTGCATAATCGTCTTTGCCGTTAATCGGGTCAAAGACCTTCATTTCCTGCCCTATCGTATAGAGTATCTGACCCTTGAGCGTGTAGCCATTCAGCGCGTCGGTATAGAGCCGCCAGCGCAGCAAATCCTGGAAGCGGTTGCCGCTTTCATACGCCAGTTCAACTGCACGTTCGTTGAGGATGGCCAATATCAACGCATCACCGGTGGGGGAGCCTAAGCCATAATTATTGGCTGACGGGATGCCTGCACGCTGGCGAAGCTGTTTCAAATAGCCGATCGCTTCGGCTTCTTTGCCGGTTTTAGCGGCACATTCGGCCAAGCTCAACAGCACTTCGGCATACCGGATAATCGGACGGTCGGTGCCGCGATTGTCGTTCTCGTAGTTCTGCGCGAGGTCACACAATTTGCGCTGACCTATACCGAACACGTTGACGGCTTTCGTCCACATCGGGTCGGTGTAAGGATTAACGGCAAATTCAAAGAACCAATGGTGCGGATCTTCCACGTCGCCCACTTTGTAAGCGTTGCGGCGTTTGATAGGAAAGTCGCAGCCATTGTAAACTATGGTGGCGTAGAAGCGCGGTTCACGTCCCTGCCAATAGGGAATCTTACATTCGTCCAGCTCAATCTTCATACCCTGTACGGTTTTCGAGGCCAGATTAGACATGAAAGCATCCATCTTGGTGTAGGGCGTACCGTCGGCATTGAGGAAGAGATTAAGGAGCTGAAGGGTTGGCGATGATCTTTCAAACATGGTGCCGGCGTCAGTCCATATAGTCGGTGAAGCGAGCGCCGTAACGTCGTAGCGCTTTGCCCAGATTATTTCCGGATTACTTGGCATTTCGCTGCCGGAGCCGATGAACATGTCGTAATAGTCCTGTACGGCGTCATCAAAACTTTTGTCATACCCGCCGCGGAACAGGCCATAACCTTGTCCGTCGAGTATGTTTTTGGCTTGACTCCATGCATTGTAGGCTTCCGTCCAGCGTTGCTCGGCGCTCTTGGTGCCTGCGCCTATCTCGTGCGTGAAACGCGGGCTGGCGTAGTTGAGCAACACTTTGGCTTTGAGCGTGTAAGCAATGCACTTGCTAAATCGGCCGGCGTTGGCGTCGTCCGTCCATTTCAACGGGAAACCATTGAGGGCAATGGCTGCGTCCAAATCCGCAACGATTTGAGCAATACATTCGGAGGTCTTACTGCGGGGAACGCCCAACGTTTTCGGGTCGTCCGGCACCTCCTGCACTTCGAGCACCAAAGGTACGCCGCCGTAAGCCCTGACGCCCAGCCAGTAATTCCATGCGCGCAATACCAGCATCTGACCTTTGTATGATTCGCGGTCGGTTTGCGACATCACCTCGTCGGGAACCTTGTCAATGTTTTCCAAAAAGTTGTTGATATTACGCATATTGGCGTAACCCCACCAACTTATCGGGCTGTCGGGCGTACCTGAAAAGGAGTTGTTTAGAAAATTCGGAGTATAACCCGCATCTTCATCATCAAGCGTATTAGCCCAGATATCAAACACAGGGATATTGCCATTGGCCATCGTATTGTCCAAATAGCGCAGAATCAATCCCTGATCACTCCAGACGTCGTCGGGAGTGAGCGAAGACAAGTCTTTTTTCTCGTCCATAATTTGTTCGCAGGCCGTCAAACTGAAGACTGCCGCGAGAATTATTCCTATATAATATCTTATTTTTTTCATAGTTAATCATTTTAAAAATTAGAAAGTCAAATTTATTCCAAATGTCCAGGTACGCATCAGCGGGTAGGATAGAAGCGGGCTTTCGGGGCTATCCGTCGAGGAAGCCGAAAGCGAGTTCATCGAACCGGCCAACTCGGGGTCGGCCACTTTTAACGGATTGTAGAGCAGCGCTACGTTGTCGCCTGTCAGATAGAGGTGCAGACCGGTCACGCCGATTTTTGAAAGCAGTTGCTTCGGCAGGTCGTAGCCTAAAGTGACATTTTTCAGACGAACGAACGAGGCGTCACGCACCCAGAACGAGGGATTGTTTGATGCATAGGCATTGTCAGTTCCACGGACATTCAAGCCCCACCAGTTGGTTGGCGCCGGCATCTTGCCGGTAGGGTTGTTGAAGGTCGAATAGGCGTCGGATGCCCAGAAGTCGAAGGTGGTATCATAGATGGTGCCGTCGCCGCCAATACCGTCCATGGTAAGGAAGGTCTGGTGGCCTGCGAAACCGTTTATGAACACTTCGAGCGAAAATCCTTTCCACGTGCCGCCTAAGAGAAGGCCGTAGTTAAAGGGCGGGTTGTAGTGATTGATGATCCAGCGTTTGTCGGCGTCATCGTTCGATACCGTACCGTCTTTTTCGTCCGAATAAATGGGGTTGCCATTGGCGTCGGTGCCGGAAATAGATCCCATGTCGGGATAGAAAAGTAAACCCGGGCGCATAGCCAGGAAGTCATTGGCAGTGATGTCGTTACGCGATCCGTTACCGATGTTCAGGTAGCCATTGCCCGGCACTACATATTCGTTACCGGTGCTGGTATGGATGCGGTACATGTTGTTGCCGATATCATCCATTGACCAGATGATCCCGTCGGTGATGTAGCCGACGCGGCGGTCCCAGTTCTTTCCGAGTTTCGACAGGTGAGCGGCTACGCCCGATTCGGCATATTCTACCAGTTTGTTGTCAGCCCAACCGAAATTGCCTCTTGCATAGACGCTCAAATCTTTGTTGATCTGCTTGTTGTAGCCTATTTCGAGTTCGATGCCATAAGAATCAACCACGCCATAGTTTGACGTCGCCAGCGTGCCGCCGAAGGTATCGGGGATTTCAGCCGTTTGCGAGCCAAGGATATCGTAGGTGTGGCGGAAGAAATAGTCGAATCCGAAGGTGAACATGTTCTGGAGGAAGCCCATTTCCAGGCCTGCGTTGTAGTTCAACGATTTTTCCCATGTAATATAGGGATTGGCCAAGGCTCCGAGCGTAACGCCCTGTGTAATTGCGGTGCCGCCCCAGTAATAGCCGCCTACATTCGGATCCATCTTGTCCTGCCATTGCCAGGCAGCCATGCTGTCGCCGCCGTCATTACCGGTCAAACCGATGCTGCCGCGCAGTTTCATATTGCTTATCCAGGCGATATTGTCTTTGATAAACGATTCCTCGCCCACACGCCAGGCTAATGAACCTGAGGGGAAGAAGCCCCAGCGGTAGTCAGGATGGAACTTGATGGAAGCGTCGCGGCGGAATGAGAACTCAGCCAAGTATTTGCCGGTATAGGCATAGCTCAAACGACCGATGTACGACAGTCGCGCGCTTTCGGAAGCAATACCGCTGATGCCGTAGTTACCGCCTGCTGCGCCTGAATTGTTAACATCGGCAGGACCCCAGTTGAAATAGGGCTTGTTGATGGTGTAGAAGTTCTTTGAAGCGTTAAAATAGTCCGATAATTCCTGCGCCTGTTCGTAGCCCAGCAGGGCGCTGATTTCATGATCGCCAAAGGTGCGGTCGTAGGTCAGCATTGCATTTAACTGGTAGGTGTTCCAGCGAGTGGATGTCTCTGAAAGATACGGCTTGCCTCCATTACCCCCATAAGTACCTGCTTCAGAGTCAATTTCGTCGCTCTGGAAATGACCGTTAGTGCCTTGCATTTTCACTCTGTATTCCTTGAAGGGCGTTGCCCAGGTCTTATCGTGCTGGTGGCTCCACCGCTGATTGAAATACGCCTTAGCGCTCAAACCTTCAACCCAGGGCACGTCCCATTTCAGGGATGCGGTATATTCGGTATCCCAATTGGTCTGGGTGATATCGCCGGCTGCGCCTTCTGCGATTGCTACGGGATTCCAGCTACCCCAGTTACCGATTTGAACCTGAGTGTATTTGTCCCCGATTTTGGGACGGATCAGGCGCGAGCTTCTCATAAAGGAACCCCAAAGCCATCTCAATTTGTCGTCGCCTCTATTGTAGCTGGAGCTACTCTCATACGGCGATTTTTCCTGTGCATAGGTGGTGTTTATATCCAATCCGGCCGTCCAATATTTATTGAGCTTGGCCTCTACGTTTCCGCGAATGTTGTATTTCGTATATTTCAACGTTTGGAATACGCCACTCTCGTCGTAGTACGATGCACCGGTGAAATATTTTATTGATTCATTGCCGCCGCTGATATTGATGGCATTGTTCGTCGTGATCGGCGTTTGGTATGCTTCTTTGAGCATGTCCACCTCGCCGCGGGCGCGGTACATTGCCATTTCGTCGTCGGTCAAAACCTGCGAGCCGATATAGCCTCCCGAAGCATCCACTCCATTGGCATAGATACTCGACTTGGCATTTTCTTTAAAGAAAGTGTCGCCATACTCAATGATGTGATTGTTGATCATCTGGAAACGCTGTTCCATGGACTCGCGTTTGGGTATTTTCGCAAAGCCGCCGACGCCGAGTGAGCCGGTGTAGTTGATGACCGGTTTGCCGCCTTCTTTGCCTCGTTTGGTGGTTACCAGCACAACGCCGTTGGCCGCGCGTGAACCATAGATAGAGGCTGCCGAAGCGTCTTTCAGCACCGAGATGTTTTCAACCATACTGGGATCGAGGTTGTCGAAAATCCGCTGGTCGCGCGCTACGCCGTCAATGACGAACAGAGGGGCGGTAGAGTTCCACGTACCGCGGGCGCGAACCGTAATGTCAGAGGTGTTACCCGGTCGGCCGCCGCTGCCCTGTGCGATGCTGACGCCTGCCACACGGCCGGACAAAGCATTGGTCAAACGGCCGGTAGAGATCTTCTCCACCTCCGAGGCCTGTACTTGTGATACCGCACCAAGCAGGTGGGTTTTCTTCTGAATGCCGTAGCCGACTACCACTACTTCTTCCAGTGTTTCAGAGTCTTCTTTCAAGACGATTTGCAAAGACGTCTGATTTCCCACTGCAATTTCCTGTGTCACATATCCCACGAAGGAAATCTGCAACACTGAGTTACTACCGGATACATTCAACGAGAATTTCCCGTCAATGTCCGTAATGACACCATTGGTGGTGCCCTTTTCAACTACGTTGGCGCCAATGACGGCTTCGCCCTTGTCGTCAACCACAGTACCGCTCACACTTTTCTGCGCAAAGGCAGCCAGTGAGCTACAACCAAGAATACATAGCAAACATAACATCTTTCGCCATGCGTCCTTCCTTAAAAAAAATAATTTTTCGTTCATAGCTAAAAAATAAAGTTTTTAAAATTAATAAATAATATGTAATATAAAATCCACAAAATAAGCGTATTACTGTTTACAATAGTAAAAAACGAGCCTTTGACACACAAGAGATTCCCCCCGTATCCTCGAAAGCTTGTTGTATCTTTCTTCTCCAACAAAAGAATGTTGTCGTGAGAATATTTTTTTATTCGATTGATATGTTGTATATATACGCGCGCGCATTTTTTTAATAATGTAAGGTGTGGCTCTCTCTCTCTAATAAATTATTCGGAATAACCAAATGACTATGGTTAATAATAGTCAATACGGACGATTTATTTATAGCAGGTCGTTTTTGTGCAGTTACTGCGCGCTCTTTACATTCACCCCATACAGAAACCTCTCCAACCCCTTTTGGAATCGAGGTTTTCTCTCGCCTTTCGAGGTGGCTGATTGGTCGTTTTCCCTCTCGTGAAAGGCCAAATGAATGTGTCACAGAGTGATTTCCGTGAATGTTTCCTATTTCAAACATAAATCTTCATATCATTTGTATGCAGCCGCAAATATAAATCATTTTTCAACAATCAACCAAATTTTACAACAAAATTTTGCGGAGAAATGTTGATTTTTTTTACACTGCATTTTTTATCGGCTGATTATCAGTTGAATTTGCATAGCGCTTCCGAACCGCACTATGGCTCGCGAATGGTTATATTTTGATGTATTTTGCTTTTTTTGTCCGGCAAAAAAGCATCATCCGGGGAAAAAATGCCCGAATATTTTTATTAATGAAGCAGAAGCATTACCTTTGCACTCGAATATCAATAGGGTAATTTATGGATGCTTCAGAAAAAAGTATAAGAAACAAATCGTTGATTATCTTTGGTGTTATAGTGGTAATCATGATTATTGCCGGAGGTGTTTATTATATCTTCCACCAGGACCGGCAAATGAAGGATATGGTAGAGGCTTTTGCGCTTGAAAAAGAATCGTTGTCGGACGATTATGAAGAATTGTCCCTTCAGTATGAGGATATAAAATTCAGTATCAATAACGATTCGCTCATCGCCCAGCTGACGACTGAGCAAATGAAGGTGCAACGGCTGATGGAAGAGTTGCGGACGGTCAAGGCGACGAATGCAAGGCGCATCAACGAGTTAAAAAAGGAATTGGAAACGCTGCGGAAAATCATGCGTAACTATGTTATCCAGATAGACTCGCTGAACGCTGAAAATACGCAGTTGAAAAAAGAGAACCAAAAAGTTGTAAGGCAATACCAGCAGGCAAGTTCGGCGGCGGCGCAATTGACGAAAGAAAAGGAGAAACTGACCGAGCGCGTTACGATGGCAAGCCGTTTGGATGCTACGGCCATCCAGGTTAAACCCATAACATCGAAGGGAAAGGACGCCAAACGGATTGACAAAACCGCCCAACTGATGGTGACGTTTCATATTGCCAAGAACATCACGGCGCCCGTCGGCGAAAAAGTGATCTATGTACGCATTATGAAGCCGGACGACGACATTCTCCGCAAACCGTCTTCCGGGACGTTCGCTTTTGAGAACCGGGAAATTGCCTATTCAATGGCTAAAACAATTGAATATGAGGGCGAAGAAGTGGCTGTGATCATGTATTGGGATGTGGAGGAATATCTCTCGCCGGGTACGTACAGGGTGGATATTTTTGCCGATGGCAACCAGATTGGACGCAAATCATTTGCGCTGGAGAAATAACAGCAAAAGTTAAATATTGTAAATCGAGCAAAATTAACTGATAAAGCAGTACATTTGCCGGAAAATAAGAACAGGTAACTTTTTAAATAGATATTATTATGCAGAACAGACGTGATTTTTTGAAGCAGGCATCTATCATGCTTGCAGGAGGTATGGTAATGCCTCAGATATTGACATCGTGCGGCGGAGCTGGGAAAAAAGTCGCCGCAGCTTCTCCAAAGAATATCGGATTACAACTCTATTCCCTGCGCGACATGGTGAAAGAGGAAGGTATTCAGGCGGTATTGGAAACTGTAGCCAAAATGGGGTATAAAAACCTTGAGACGGCTGCCTATGACAACGGGAAAGTCTATGGACTGGCGCCCGCAGAGTTTAAGAAGATGGTGAATGATCTCGGCATGAAATGCACCAGCGCTCATCTTGGACAAGCCTTTACGAAAGAAAAAGAGGAGGAAGTGATGAGTTGGTGGGATCAGGCCATCGCTGCCCATAATGAGCTGGGCGTGAAGTATATTGTGCAACCATGGATGCCCGTCAATAATGAAACGACGTTGGATGATCTGAAACTCTATTGCGACTATTTCAACACCGTCGGCTACAAAACGGCGGCGGCGAGCATCGCTTTTGGGTATCACAATCACAATTTCGAGTTCCGCGAAATTGAAGGCAAACGCATCTACGACTTCCTGTTAGACAACGTAAGCCCGAATCATGTATTTTTTGAATTGGATGTTTATTGGTGTCAGGATGGCGGCGGCAATCCGGTTGAATACCTGAAATCCCGCCCAAGCCAGTTTAAAGCGCTTCATATCAAGGATGAGAAGGAAATCGGAGCCAGCGGCAAGATGGATTTCAAAGCCATCTTCGACCAGATGTATGCCAATAACATCAAGGACTGGTATGTGGAAGTAGAGCAATACACGAACAACGACCCCGTGGCAAGTGTGCAGGAAAGCTATGACTACCTGAACAAAGCGGACTATGTGAAGTGACCGGGTAAAATCGGATTGCAGAAAAATCAAATGACTGAATAATGGAGTGGACGGGGAAACCGGCTCTGTTATTCAGTTATTTTATATATGTACGCGCGAGGCGTTCCCTCTCTGTTTGCCCCCCCCACTCAAAAAAAAGAGCAACCGCCCCAAAATTATAGGGACGGTTGCACGGATTATGTATGAAAACAAAAAAAACTCTGAGGAGTTCTCGTTGCGGAGGTAAGACTCGAACTTACGACCTTTGGGTTATGAGCCCAACGAGCTACCACTGCTCCACTCCGCGATTTCTCTTTTGCGGGTGCAAAGGTACGCAAAAAAAACCGCATAAACAAAAAATAAGAAAGTTTTTTGTGCAAAAGGTTGCAAAATAGCAAGAATTATAACTACTTTTGCGCAGAAATTCATAAAGTGTGCAATAAATATGGCTTTAACAGTATCAAAAACTCGGGATGTATTGGTGGAAGTAGCCAGGCAACTCTTTGCACGTGAGGGAGTTGACAATACCACCATGAATGACATCGCGCAAGCGTCGCAAAAAGGACGCCGGACACTTTATACTTACTTCAGGAGTAAGGACGACGTTTTTCTGGCAGTTGTAGAGTCGGAATTGGACAAGCAATGCGATATTTTGTCGGACATAGCCGCTCAAAATATGCCCGCCGACGAAAAACTCGCTATGTTTATCTATACACGCTTGGATGCCGTAAAAAATATTGTATTTCGCAACGGCACGCTTCGCGCACAACTTTTTCGTGATATCTGGCGGGTAGAGAAAATAAGAAAAAAGTTTGACCGGCACGTGATCGGAATCCTGAAAAACATACTGACGGATGGGATAAATGATGGTATTTTCGTCGCATCCAACATCCAGATGACGGCCAATATCCTCCATCATGCCCTTAAAGGGCTTGAAGTGCCCTATATCCGCGGATTGATGGTCAGTTCGGAAACCGACCGCATCAATCAGAAAGAATTTGTAATGAATATGATTTTTAATGGTATAAAAATTAAGTGATTATGTATATAAATGCAGTAGGATATTATATTCCTAAAGACAGGATAGGGAACGACTACTTTTTCAAGTTGAATGGTTTGACGAGCGAATGGATTGTTCAGCGAACAGGGATTGTGACCCGTTCCAAAGCCAGACCCAGGGAAAACCTCAACACTATGGGGTTAGAAGCGGTGCGCAATGCCTTGCCTTCCCTGCCCTATAATATTGAGGATGTTGATTTGATTATTTCGGCTTCCTATTCCCCGTTTGATACGGTAGGAACGGCGGCGCATGTGGCGCAGCGAGAGTTTGGCATTGAGGAAGCCAAGGCGTTCAATATGACGTCGGCCTGTTCGTCGTTCATCAACGCCCTTGAAATTGCAGAAGGGTATTTTGCAACGGGGAAAGCCCGTAAAGCCCTGATTATAGGGGGTGATAAAAATTCAACTTATGCGAACGAAGCCGATCCGAAAACAGGTCATTTGTGGGGTGATGCCGCTGTTGCCTTTTTTATTTCAAAGGAACAGGTCGGCGAAAATGATGCCCGGATACTCGAAATCTTCACGCAGGCGCTGGGTTGTCTCGGCAAGGGACCGGAAAGCGTTCAGTTACGTCCACGGAACGGAGGCATCCGGATGCCGGAAGGCAAAGACGTCTTTTTGCAAGCGTGCACCTACATGCCGCGCAATGCGTTTCGCCTGCTGGAGAACAACGGATATACATGGAACGACTTGACGTACTTTATTGCTCACCAGGCCAATTTGCGAATTATCAAGAATATAGCGGAACAAGTCCAAATTCCTGAAGAAAAGTGTCTGCACAACATTGAAGAACTGGGAAATACAGGTTCGGCCAGTTGTGCGCTTGTCTATGCGCAGAATCATCACCGTTTTCAGAAAGATGATTTGATTTGCATGAGCGTTTTTGGGGGAGGTTATTCTGCCGGCGCTTGTTTGATTAGAATTTAATATATTAATAGTGATTTAATTAGATAAAATATGAAATTATTAGAAGGAAAAGTGGCGTTGATTACCGGCGCTGCACGGGGTATTGGAAAAGCAATCGCCCTGAAATTTGCTGCAGAGGGCGCAAATATCGCATTTACGGATTTGACGATTGACGAAAATGGCCTCGCTACGGAAAATGAACTGTGCGCCCTGGGTGTGAAAGCCAAAGGGTATGCGTCCAATGCATCCCTGTATGAAGATGCACATCAGGTTGTTAATGAAATTGTGAAAGGATTTGGGCGTATTGATATCCTGGTAAACAATGCCGGTATTACCCGCGACGGCTTGATGATGCGCATGAGCGAAACGCAATGGGATGCGGTGATCAACGTCAATCTCAAGTCGGCCTACAATTTTATCCACGCCATTACGCCGGTGATGATGAAGCAACGCGGCGGCAGCATTATTAACATGGCTTCGGTGGTAGGCATTTCGGGCAACGCCGGACAGGCCAACTATTCCGCCTCAAAAGCCGGACTCATCGGACTGGCCAAATCTATCGCTAAAGAACTTGGCTCGCGCGGCATACGCGCCAATGCCATCGCGCCCGGATTTATCATCACAGACATGACGGCTGCCCTGTCGGACGAAGTACGCGAAGAATGGGCAAAACAGATCCCCTTGCGGCGGGGCGGTACGCCCGAAGACGTGGCCAATGTGGCTCTGTTCCTTGCCTCTGATCTTTCGTCCTATGTGACCGGACAAGTTATTCCCGTTTGTGGCGGAATGAATATGTAACAGACTGTAAACCATTGAAAATTTACGTCTGTGGAAGTAATTTACGAAGATAACCATCTGATTGCTGTCAATAAGAATTGTCACGAGATGACACAGGGCGACAAGACCGGCGACACGCCCCTGCCGGACATGCTGAAGGACTGGTTGAAAAAGAAATACGCCAAGCCGGGTAATGTTTTTGTCGGTGTTGTTCACCGGCTGGACCGCCCGGTGACCGGCGTTGTCGTCTTTGCCAAAACGAGCAAGGCGTTAGCCCGGATGAATGAGTTGTTCCGCGACGGAGAAGTGAAGAAAACCTACTGGGCGATTGTCCCTCAGGGGATTGAGCAGCCGGAAGGCGAATTGGTGCATTGGCTGGTGCGCAACAAACAGCAAAACAAAAGTTACGCCTACGACACGAAACGTTCCGGTGCGCAAAAAGCCGTACTTTGCTACCGGTTGCTGGCGCATGGAGAACGGTACGACTTGTTGGAGATAGATCTCAAAACAGGTCGTCATCATCAGATACGCTGTCAGTTGGCCAAAATCGGATTTCCTGTCAAAGGCGACCTGAAGTATGGCTCTCAACGTTCTAATCCCGATGGCGGGATCAATCTTCATGCGCGGAGCATCGCGTTTATCCATCCTGTTTCCGGCCAGCCTCTCACAATCGTAGCAGACACACCGGATGAAAAAATTTGGGATGTGGGCGCAACTGCATCTGTTGTTCACGGACACGCGGAGCAATAATGCTCTATGTATCAATCGTTTTTATTCAATTGCATCGCTGATGGAAACGGTTTTGAGTTGGCTCTCGAACGAGGCTTTGTCAAGTGGAGTTGTCACGTGAATATAAACCGGCTCGCCGGGGATCACATCAAAATAGTTGTCGGAAAAGAAATTGTCAATTCCATCCAAACTCAGGAATACGCCGCGAGCGAAGACGTCGCTTTCGACCTTCACCGTATATCCGTCATGATCGGCTACGGATGTCGTCGTGATATGCGCTTTCGGGAAATCAATGTCTTTAGGCCGGGCTGGGAAATAGTTGTTGGAAAATGTTTTCAACACTTTGCCGAAAGCGGTTTGAAACTGAACATTTACGACCACTTCATTTCTGTTTTTGCCGTTCAGCGTCTCTTCCAGCGGGGCGCTGAACTGGAGATGACTGCTGTTGGCCGGCAAAACAACCTGCTTTACCTGTTTATACAGCAGATTCCCGTTCAAATCCAACAGCCGTACGGTTAATTGGCCTTTGACGGCTTTGGTACGGTCGGACACAACATAGACGTTCAAGTTCCCGTCTTTGGCAATTGGTGAAACAAGTATCTCATCATACGCTTTCTTTGCAAAATAATGCTGTGCTTTCCAGCGTCCGTAGTAGTCGCGGCTTGACCACGACGCTACCGGCCAACAGTCGTTATGTTGCCAGAAGAGCGATCCCATGCAATAGGGCATGTTACGCCGGTGCGCCTCCATGGCTGTACGGATGGCGTCGCCCTGCAACAGTTGCCCCATGTAGAGCAGCGACCGGAAATCTTTCGGCTGCCGGTATTCGTTAAGCAAATACCATTCAATCAGCCTGTTGGCATGACTGCCGCCGCGTTGGTGAGCCATCATCACGTCGGAATAGATGTCATGGTCGCGGGTTTCGGGGGCGTATTTCAGGACAGACTGGTATTCGGGGAAGGACTGGAAGCCGTATTCGGAGAAGAATCGCGCACGTACTACGTTATAATTGGCGATGGAATCTTTAGCATGCCATACGCCCCAATAGTGCGAATCGCCTTTTGGATTCACGTCCGGCTGGGCGCCTTCGGCTTTTCCGTCCGGGTCGCCCCCGTAAGGTGAAGACGGCCAGTAGAAACGCATAGGGTCATATACATTCACAATGGACGGCAACAAGTCATGAAACACGGCTTTGTAATCTTTGCGGAGCTCGTCCACTACGCCCAATTTTTCATACTGTTCATACCAGCCCCAGCCAAACCATGCGGCATGGTTTTCGTTGTTTCCACACCAGATGGCGAGGCACGGATGGTTTCGCAGACGGGTAACATTGTCAATGGCTTCTTGCTTGATATTCTCCAACATAGCGGGATTCATCGGGTATGTGCTACACGCAAACATAAAATCCTGCCAGACAAGGATGCCATATTCGTCGCACAAATCATAGAACAGATCGTCTTCGTAGATGCCTCCGCCCCAAACCCGCAACATGTTCATATTGGCATTCACGGCGTCGAGGATGGTTTTTTGATATTTTTCGGGCGTTATACGAGGCAGGAAATTGTCCTGTGGAACGTAATTAGCGCCTTTGGCAAAGACATTTACCCCATTGAGGCGGAAATAAAAACTGACGCCGTCGGCATCTTTTTCACGGATCACCTCTAAACTCCTCAACCCGATTTTGTCTGTGCGGCTGTCGGCATGACCATTCATTGTAAGCCGTGTCGTAAAGGGATAGCGGCAGGCGTCACCCAGCCCGTTGCTCCACCAAAGACGGGGCGAACGGACAGTAACAGGGACTTCTACCGTATTTTTCCCCTTTTTTACGGCGACGGTTTTCGTCCATCGGTCACTGATTCCTTCGGCCTCTATATCTATCGTCGCCGTTCCGTCCCGATCGGCTGTAAATTCGGTAATTACATTGATTTTGGCTTGTTTGGACGTTACCTCATGCTGCATATAATATACATTATTTATATGTGCGTTATTCCAGCCGACGACGTAAACCGGTCGCCATATACCGCTCGTCACTAACCTTGGCCCCCAATCCCATCCGTAATGATAGCCGGCTTTGCGGGCGAAAACGCTAACTTTTTTGTCGAATATTCCACCATTGGCCGACTGGTCATTTCCTGCTTCAATCGGGTAGTGGATGGCATCAAACTTGGGAATATCCACTTTGATAGGGGAGTGGAAATAGATACGCAACTCATTCGCTCCGTTTTTCAGGAGCGGTTTGATGTCGGTATGCCATTCACGGAACATGTTATCCGCCTGTAAAACAAGACTGTCATTGAGATAAACGTCTGCGTATGTGTCCAAACCTTTGAAATACAGTTCGATATTGTCTTTGCCGGCCACTTCCGGCGCAACGTCAAAGGACGTTTTGTATTCCCAGTCTTCTTTGTCCACCCATTGAACGCCCCGTTCATTGAGGCGGAAAAACGGGTCGTCAATGATTCCATTAGCCATCAGGTCCGTATGAACAACTCCCGGCACAACAGCCGGATACCAGTTATTTCCGCGCACTTGTTTGAATGTCCATCCCGACTTAATTTCCTGTTGTGCCGTATTCGGCGTATCCTGTGCTGTTGTGCGACTTGCGCAAAGGATAATACAGATTCCAATAAAACAAATTTTTCTCATAATCATAATAATGTAAAAAAAGTAGAAACTTCTTTTTTTTGAATGCAAATATATACGAAAATCTTTAGTATTTTTGCATCATGGAAATATTTATTTGGAACGATAAATATAATCATTTGTATTACAACATGTTTATGAAGATATGAACAATACTTTTTTTCAACGATTCCTGCCGAAGGATTCACAATTCTTTCCGTTGCTGAAAGAAGTTTCCGACATTATGCTGACGGTTTCCGATTTAGTCATTAAATGTATTGGCAGCAATGACTACAATACGGAAGTAGAATGTTATAAACAGATCAAAGAGCTTGAACGCGAGGCGGATAAAGTGTCGCAAAAGATTTTTGATGCGCTCAATACGACATTTGTCACGCCTTTTGACCGGGAAGACATCAATCACCTTGCCAATCGAATGGATGATGTGATTGATAATATGACAAGTTGCACCAAACGCATCGCCCTCTATCATCCGAAACATATTCCCGAAGCAGGGCTTCATCTGGCCAATAACCTGAAAGAATCAGCTATCTATATCGGGAAGGCTGTGGATGAACTGGACGTGTTGCGGAAAAATGTCAAAAAAGTCAAAGATTATTGCATGGAACTGCATAATCTTGAAAACAAGGCTGATGATATTTATGAGCACTTTTTGGTTGATCTGTTTGAAAAAGAAACCGACAGCATTGAAATCATCAAAACGAAGGAAATCCTGTACGAGCTTGAAAAGGCGACGGATACGGCGGAGCATGTAGGGAAAATCATCAAAACCATTATTGTAAAGTACACTTAAAGACGGATGACTACTCTAATTGTAATTGTTGTACTGGCGCTTGTTTTCGATTTCATCAATGGGTTTCACGACGCAGCCAATTCTATTGCTACTGTCGTGTCCACCAAAGTGTTATCCCCATTTAAGGCGGTGATATGGGCGGCAGTGTTCAATTTTGTCGCCTTTTTTATTGCCAAGTATATTATCGGAGAATTTGGCATTGCCAATACAGTGTCGAAAACGGTTTTGCCTGATTTTATCACATTGCCGGTGATTTTGTCGGGGCTGATTGCTGCCATTATCTGGAACTTGATTACGTGGTGGTTAGGCATCCCTTCCTCTTCGTCGCATACGCTTATCGGCGGGTTTGCGGGAGCTGCGATCGCCCATACCGGCTTCCATTCGATTCATGCGGGCACGATTATCCTTATTGCCGCTTTTATTGTCTTAGCCCCGGTGCTGGGAATGATTGGCGGGAATATCATCACGATCCTGACATTGCATATTGCCAAAAACGTCCGTCCCGCAACCGCCGACAAATGGTTTAAGAAATTGCAGTTGCTGTCGTCGGCCATGCTGAGTATCGGTCACGGTCTCAACGATTCCCAGAAAGTGATGGGGATCATTGCGATTACGCTGATTACAGTGACACGTTCGGGAGAACATCTGCCTGATTGGATGCAACTGTCCAGTTTTGAGCAATTTAAAACCACTACTACGTTCGACTGGATTCCGTTTGCCTGCTTTACGGCAATAGCTCTGGGCACTATTACCGGTGGGTGGAAAATCATGAAAACAATGGGGAATAAAATCACGAAACTTACGGCGGTCGAAGGTTTTTGCGCCCAGGCGTCCGGTGCGCTGACGCTGTTTCTGACCGAAGTATTGAAAGTACCGGTGAGCACCACACATGTCATCACGGGTAGCATCATGGGAGTAGGCTCCGTAAAACGCCTGTCGGCTGTGCGCTGGGGCATTACCATTAACCTCGTATGGGCATGGATACTCACCATTCCGGTCAGTGCGGCAATGGCGGCTATCGTTTATATAATTGTTTCGCGGTGTACAGGTTGCTAACAAGTATCCTGCATGAGCGGTTTTTGAAATTAAAATGCTTACCTTTGCTCCGATTTTAAGAGCGGATCAAAAATAGATTGAAACGCATGTAAGTTATTTTTTTATGAGATTATTAAAAGATTTGGTTCGACCCAATATATGGAATCTTAAACCGTATTCGTCGGCGCGTGATGAATTCCACGGTGCGGCGTCCGTTTTCCTTGATGCAAACGAAAACCCGTATCCGCCAACTTCAGGCATGCCCGTCAATCGCTATCCGGACCCGATGCAATGGACTTTAAAACAGCAACTTGCCAAACTGAAAGACATTGCTCCCGAATATATTTTCACAGGTAATGGCAGCGATGAGGCTATTGACCTGATCATTCGCACATTTTGCGAGCCGAGCAGGGACAATGTCGTTAGCATAGCGCCTACCTATGGCATGTATGAGGTGATGGCTGACGTAAATAATGTCAAATACAAAAAAGTTCCGCTCGGCAAAGATTTCAAATTGGACGCGGAAACGGTTCTTCATGCTGTGGATGAACAATTTACAAAGGTGATTTTTCTTTGTTCTCCCAACAATCCTTCGGGAAATTTGTTGGATAGAGAGCAGATTTTCAGGATATTGAAATATTTTGACGGCATTGTGGTCGTGGACGAGGCTTATATTGACTTTGCCGATACACTGTCGTTTACGCGACGATTGCTTGATTTTCCCAATCTAATTGTGTTACAGACGCTTTCAAAGGCGTGGGGCGCCGCAGGCATTCGCTTGGGAATGGCTTTCGCTTCGGAAGAGATTATTGCAATACTCAACAAAGTGAAATATCCTTATAATGTGAATCTTTTGACACAGCAATGTGTGCTGGAAATTCTGCAGCACGAAGAGTTAAAAAACGCGCAGGTAAACGAAATTCTGTCGGAACGCAGCCGTTTGGAGTCCGCTTTCCGCGAATTGCCGTTTGTGCGCCGTGTCTATCCTTCGGACGCCAATTTTATTCTTGTCGCCGTGAATGACGCAAATGCTGTGTACAGTTATCTTATAAACAACGGAATAGTAGTTAGAAACCGTAACAACGTGGCCTTTTGCGAAGGTTGTCTCCGTATCACCGTCGGTACACCTGACGAAAATACGGCGATGCTGGAGACGTTGAAGCGGTATTTTGGAATATTTGCATGATTAAATGAGATAATCATTTATGCTCAATGCGATATTTGTTTTGGCGAAAAACGGATCTATGAGGTGTAATTGCTAAACTCCCCAAACTCCGACCTGATGATAAGTTCTTTATCGCCTTTTTCGACATGGCCGACAATTTTTGCGGCAATATTAAATGATTCAGAAATAGCAATTACCTTATTTGCAAACGCTTCGGGGAGATAAATCTCCATTCGGTGTCCCATATTAAATACCTTGTACATTTCCTGCCATGGCGTACCGCTTTGTGCCTGGATTGCACGGAAAAGCGGCGGAACAGGAAAAAGATCGTCTTTTATAATACGTAGATTGTCAATGAAATGCAATATTTTTGTTTGCGCTCCACCCGAACAATGTACCATGCCGTGGACATTCGGCCTTAGGGTGTCGAGCAGTTTTTTTACCACAGGCGCGTAGGTGCGCGTAGGCGAAAGGACAAGCCGGCCTGCATCAAGAGGCGCGCCATCTACGGGATCGGTCAGTTTTAATCCGCCTGAATAGACGAGCGCTTCAGGCATTGATGCGTCAAAACTTTCAGGATACTTTTCGGCCAAATACTTGGCGAACATATCGTGCCGCGCCGATGTCAATCCGTTACTGCCCATACCGCCGTTGTATGATCTTTCGTAGGTTGCCTGTCCCGACGACGCCAGCCCGACAATCACGTCGCCCGCGCTGATATTCGCGTTATCAATCACGTCGCTGCGCCTCATTCGACACGTTACGGTACTGTCAACGATGATGGTACGCACAAGATCGCCCACGTCGGCCGTTTCGCCTCCAGTGCCGTAAACGCCGACGCCCATCGCCCGCAATTCGGAGAGAAGTTCGTCGGTGCCATTGATGATGGCCGAAATCACTTCGCCGGGAATAAGCATTTTATTACGGCCTATTGTGCTGGAAACAAGTATATTATCTGTCGCTCCTACGCATATCAGGTCGTCAATATTCATAATCAGTGCGTCTTGTGCGATACCTTTCCAGACGCTCAAGTCGCCCGTTTCACGCCAATAGATGTAAGCAAGTGACGATTTGGTGCCTGCACCGTCGGCGTGCATGATGTTGCACCAGTCGGGATCGCCGCCCAGAATGTCAGGAATGATCTTGCAGAAAGCCTTGGGATAAAGCCCTTTGTCTATGTTGCGGATGGCATTATGGACATCTTCTTTCGAGGCGCTTACGCCGCGCAGGCTGTATCTGTCGTCGGTCATGGGCGGATTGTGTTTTTAGTTGTGGAAGCAGGCGATTCTCCTTTTGCTTCCCTGTCGTATTCATACAACCGGTAATCTTCGATCAGTCTGATGAGCTTGGACGCATATTGCGGATCATTTGCATAACCGCATCGCCCCAATCCTTTTGCCCATCCTTTATAGTCGGTGTCGCTCAACTTAAACAACGGCTCGTAAAACGGGCGTTCTTTTAAGAAACGGGAATGATCTTCATACGAATCGCTGACGTCCAGGTATTTGCGGAAGCAACAATATTGGCCGGCATCGTTTTTATAGACACACAGTCCCGTCCAACTGTTGCATTTCACACCGAAGTGGTTATTGGCGGCAATAGCCAAGTAACTTTGTCCGGCGTTTGATTCCAGAATAGCCTGCGCTAAGGTGATGCTTGCCGGAATTTTGTATTTTCGCTGTTGTTGCATGGCTGCCTGATAATACATTCGGATATATTCGCGATAAACGGAACGATTCTTCGATTCCGGAGTAGAGGCTTCGACCGCAAACGTGATAAAAGTCAGAATCACGTATATAACTGCTATTGTTTTTCTTGTTTTATTGTTTGTCATATTGTTATCTGAGTTTAAGGATATCGCCTTCTTCAGGCACATAATCTTTATCTTTTTTGTTTAACTTGTATAACTCTTTCATATACATTCCGTAACGTTGCGAAATGCTATGCATGGATTCGCCTACTTTAACCTGATGAGTGGTATAGGCTTCGTTAGCTGTTTTCTTTTTCTTTTCGAGATAGACAATGTCGCCTTTCTGCAAAGGAAAATCTTTTGGCACTTCATTATATTTTATCAGTTTTTTTGCTTTAAAGCCAAGATCATCAGCGATTTGTTTGAATGAATCATTTTCTCGTGCAATCACGTAGATCAATCCGTGTGTTTTAAAAATTTCACGCCGGGTTGAATAGTTGGTGTTTGTCTTGGCCGAAACTGTTTCCGTTTCATCCACTTCTTCTCCGGAAGCATGATAAAGATACAATTCGTATGTTTCAATGAGTTTAATCAGTTTATTTGCATATCCGACGTCTGTAGCGTATTTGCATGTCTGAAGGCCTACAGCCCAATTCCTGTAATCGGATGGTTCGTGCATAAACAGCGACGCATAGCGGGAATGAGTGGTCAAAAACAAGGAGTGGTCTTTATACGAATCTATTACATTATTATATTTACGGAAACATTCATTCGGCGCATCGGCATCTTTATTAATACGGTCGCCTGCCCAGTCCGAACTGCACTTAATGCCAAAATGATTGTTGGCATATTTTGCCAGAAAAGAGCGCCCTGCCGCCGATTCCAATAATGCTTGCGCCAAAGTAATACTCGCGGGTATATGATATACTTTTTCTTCTTCAACGGCAATAGTGCTATATTGACGGATATAATTCTCATATACCGAATTCCTGTGTTGTCCAGATACAAAAAGTACATTTAATCCTGCAATCAGCCCCCCAAAAATAATTCGTACAATCAGTTTCATACTCATTTTCATCTGTTTTATCCGTTCAGAACAAACGCTTCCGGATTCTTACAAATTGTCTAACAGCCTAAAAATATTATACTTATATAAAATTCCATTTTATTTTGGCTCAAAAATTGGTTGCAAAGATAGAAAAAAGAAATGAATCAATAAAAAAATAATGATAATAAATGCATTAAATAATCTTTATCCGTATAAATTTGAGAGAACGAAATTTTTCCGGAAAAAAAACGGGTGAATGGTTTGCAGAAAAAATCAAAAGGATTTTGTACCTTTGGGGCGAAAATAAATTCATTTAATAAATAGAGCTATGGGAAAGAAAATTTTATTGTATGTAGCCGCAGTGATGACGTTTTCATCGTGTTGCGGAGGAAAGAAAGAGTGCTGTGAAAAGAAAGAGTGTTGTAAAAAAGAAGAGGTTTCGTGCGTGAAATCCTGTTGCGCGAAAGATTCGCTTGTGTTTGACAATGCCTCGTTCTATACCGACGGCAAATTTAATGTAGAGGTCGGAAAAGACGCTATTATCCGCCTGATGAAGCGCTATAATTATCCGATTACCGACAAAACCCGCGACCAACTCTGGGTAAGCGACTATGGTACAGGCCGATTTACGGAAGTTGGTCTTGCCGCCATCATGTATGCCAACGATACGAAAGATTTCTACATGCTTCAGGATATGTTTCTGTTGCCCAATCAGATGTTGCCGGAGCACTGGCACGAGAAACCTGAAAGCGAACTGCCTGCCAAGATGGAAGGCTGGTTGGTGCGAAACGGCTTGAGTTACATTGTTGGCGAAGGTGAAGACAACCTTGCAGCGTTTCCCGAAATCAAAATCCCGGACGCACATACCGGCGGAGTTACGGTAAAAAATGCAGTCAAAACGCTCCCCGGTGAATTTGTTCCGCTTAATCGCAAATTTGCTCATCACTGGCAGATCGCAGGCCCCGAAGGCGCTATCATTACGGAAGTTGCCAACGTGCATTGTAACGAGGCGGTGCGGCATCAGGTGAAGAGCATAAATGATAATTTTTTAGGGAAATAAAGAGAGCCTTTATAAAATTTCGAGACATTTCGGGAATATAGACAAAACGGATATTTTATATAAATTACTGATTGTTAGATAAATATATGGCTGTTTGCCTAAAACTTAATCATAAAATACTTTAAGCGAACGAAATAAATTTATGGTTTTTCAATCAATTTCAAAATAATATGTATATATTTGCGCTGTAAAATTAATAACAACCATTTATTAAACAGGTATGAAAAAAATTGGAGTAGTAGGAATGATGCTGTGTGTAGCTTTTACAATGAGCATGGTATCGTGCAAATCGAAAAAGAGCGCCTATAAAGCGGCTTATGAACAAGCAAAGGAAAAGGATGTCGAAGTCTATACTGCTGAAGATGACGATGATGATGTTGCGCCTGTATCCAAATCAAAAACGATGGCGGCTACAAGGCAGGAACGCATCACGCCGATTGCAGGTGAAGATGCATCCGGAATCAAACTTTATAGTGTGGTTGTCGGCAGTTTTAAGAATAAAACGAACGCCTATTCCTTGAAAGAACGGATGCAAAGAGAAGGTTACATGCCGATCTTAGGTGAAAATGAAAAGGGTATGTTGCGTGTGATTCTGACGAGTCATGAGAATCGTTATGAAGCTGAACAAAGCCGGAACAGTATTCGTTCAAAGTATTATCCGAATTTTCAGGATGCATGGATATTAGAACGTCAGTATTAAACTACTAACATGTTAAAGGATAATAGGATATCGCTCTTCTGATGAAGAGGGATGTCCTTTTTTTGCTTTTATCCTGAGCGCTGGTTTTACGGACGTATCTCCATGACAGAGCGCACATTGATTCCTTTTTTCCGGAGGGATTCTTTCAATTCACCGATGCCGATTTCGCCAAAATGAAACACGCTGGCGGCCAGTGCGGCGTCGGCTTTTCCAATGGCAAACGCATCATAAAAATGTGATATTTTCCCCGCTCCACCCGAAGCAATAACGGGGATATGGAGACGTCCGGCCAATTCTGCCAACGCTTCATTGGCGTAGCCTTCTTTTACGCCATCGTGCGTCATACTGGTGAAGAGGATTTCGCCGGCGCCGCGCTGTTCGGCTTCTTTCGCCCACGAAAACAATTCCTTGTCTGTTGGAATACGTCCTCCGTTCAGGTAACAAATCCATCGGCCATCCACCCAGTCGGCATCAATAGCAACGACGCATACCTGCGAGCCAAAATTTCCAGCCACTTCTTCAATCAGCGCCGGACGACGGATTGCCGCCGAATTAACCGACACTTTGTCGGCGCCTGCATTCAACAGGGCATCCACGTCTTTCAACTCATTAATCCCGCCTCCCACCGTGAAGGGAATGTTGATGTTGGCCGCTACGCGGCGGACAAGATCAAGAAACGTTTTTCGCCCTTCGTGCGAAGCGGTGATGTCAAGATATGTCAGTTCGTCGGCGCCCTGTTCGCTATATTGCCTGCCTAACTCCACAGGATCGCCCGCATCGCGGAAATTGATGAAATTGATGCCTTTGACAGTGGTTCCGTCTTTTACGTCCAGGCAGGGTATGATTCGTTTTGCCAGCATTTTAGTCTTCTTTTTCAATAAACTGTACTAATTCTTTCAGGGTTATTTTCCCTTCATAAATCGCTTTCCCAATGATAACGCCCGGAATAGACGCCTCGTTCAGCCGCTCCACGTCGGCAATACAACTGACTCCGCCGCTTGCAATAAGATATGTTTCAGGGTCTTTGTCCTGAATTTCCCGATACAGTTCGATGTTCGGACCGGCCAGCATCCCGTCCTTTTCGATGTCGGTACAGATCACTTTGATAATGCCTTGTTGTCGCCATTTGCCAATAAACGGCAGCAATGCTTCGCCGGTTTCTTCCGTCCAGCCGCTGACGGCGATCTTCCTGTCCCTGCAATCGGCGCCCAGGATAATGCGCTTGGCGCCATACGTTTGGATCCATCGGCTAAATACCTCCGGATTCCTGACGGCAATGCTGCCGCCTGTCACCATTTCGGCGCCGTTGTCGAACGCAATTTCGAGGTCAGCGTCCGATTTCAGGCCGCCTCCAAAGTCAATGAGCAGCGAAGTGCGGGAAGCGATCCTTTCCAGCGTTTTGTAGTTGATGATCCGGTTGGCTTTCGCACCGTCCAGATCAACGAGATGGAGGCGGTGAATGCCATGCGCTTCAAACATTTTCGCAACCTCTAAAGGATCTTCATTATAGACTTTTTTTTGTCCATAATCGCCTTGTGAGAGGCGTACGCATTTACCGTCCAGAATATCTATTGCGGGAATAATTTCAATCATAGGTCTAAAAAGTTTTGCAAAATTCTTTCGCCCACAGTCCCACTCTTTTCAGGGTGGAACTGGGTGGCATAAAAATTATCTTTGTGCATCGAAGCGCAGAATGGCAGGATATAATCCGACGTCGCGATACTCCATTCGTTAAGCGGCACGTAATAACTGTGCACGAAATATACATATTCTCCACCGGAAAAATCCTTATACAGACTGCTTTTCAAGTCAGAAAGGCTGTTCCATCCCATGTGTGGCACTTTGTCTTCCTGTCGTTCGGGGCGAAAACGAACAACGGGCGCATCGAAAATGCCGAGACAGTCGGCAGGTCCTTCTTCCGAACGACGACACATCAGTTGCATCCCGATACAAATCCCCAGCACCGGTTGTTTCAGGCGTTTAATCACCTCGTCCAAACGGTGTTCACGCAGGTATTGCATCGTAGTGCTTGCTTCTCCCTGACCGGGGAAAATAACCCGGTCTGCTTTTTGAATCAGTTCGGGATCGTCTGTGATAACAGGTTGAATACCCAGCCGTTTCAATCCGTAATCCACAGAATAAATGTTTCCTGCGTTATATTTGATAATGACTACATTCATTGTTGTTTCCGTTCCAATTTTCGGCAAAGGTAGTGTTTTTTGCGAAGAAAAAACGGTTCGGCTCCGCCAAGTTTTTCCGAAATTCTTCTGCCAAGTCAAATTTATCCTTTATATTTGCACCCGTAAAGAGACAAGTTTTTAGATATACAAGTGAACTAAAGCAATATAGATATGAATTTTCCAAATGATTTAAAGTACACCAAAGACCATGAATGGCTACGGGTGGAAAGTGATGGCACCGCTCTTGCGGGCATCACTGATTACGCGCAGGGTGAACTGGGCGAGATTGTATTTGTGGACATTCCTGCGTTGGGTGAAACCATTGCGAAGGAAGAAGTATTTGGCACGATTGAGGCCGTTAAGACCGTATCCGACATGTTTATGCCGGTGTCGGGCGAAGTTCTTGAGGTCAATCCGGCGCTGGAAGACAACCCTGAACTGATTAACGAAGACCCGTATGACGCAGGCTGGATCATCAAAATACGGCCGTCAAACCTGTCTGAAGCGGACGCTTTGCTTTCGGCCGATGAGTATCAACAATTGATTGGCTAAAAAGATGAATCCTTCGGTCAGCATTATCATGGGCAGCACGTCCGACCTTCCCGTTATGGAAAAGGCGGCAAAATTTTTGGACGAGATGCAGATCCCGTTCGAGATGCAAGCACTCTCGGCGCACCGTACGCCCGA
>JAISUI010000010.1 GCA_031272155.1 Tannerella sp.
ACCGCTTCAGGCGTATGTATGGCGCTCTCGTCCCATCCCTCATTGCGGTCGCGGGCAACTTCTATCTGATTGACGCGGATTACGGTGTTGAGCGTCAAAAACCGGTGTCCCATCAGTTCCGATGGGGCTTGCTGAAGATTGGATTGTGCATTTGTCACAAACAAAGCAATAAACATACTCGTGACAATAAAAGCTAATCTATTCATATTGACATAATTAAATACGTTTTATTCGATTTGGATTTAAATTTGATTTCGCAAAGATAATATTTTTGGAGAAATTGCCGTAAAAAATTCAAATTGTTTGTACTTTTGTTCGGTCGTAAACATATATATAAGGTATATTCGCATGGAGTTCAAAGTTATTTCGCCATTCAAGCCGACCGGCGACCAGCCGGAAGCAATCGTTTCGCTGTCCGACGGCGTCATGAGGGGCGTGCCGTATCAGACGTTGCTGGGTGTAACCGGCTCAGGCAAAACGTTTACCATCGCCAATGTGATTGAAAAAGTACAAAGGCCGACGCTGGTATTAAGTCACAACAAGACGCTTGCCGCCCAGTTATACAGCGAGTTCAAGGGTTTTTTCCCGAATAATGCTGTGGAATATTTTGTGTCGTATTATGATTATTATCAGCCGGAAGCCTACTTGCCGACAACGGATACGTATATTGAAAAAGACTTGGCCATCAACGAAGAGATAGACAAGTTGCGACTGCGAGCGACAGCCTCCCTGTTGTCCGGACGCAAAGATGTGATAGTAGTTTCCTCCGTATCATGCCTGTACAGCATGGCTGATCCGAGAGCCTTCGCCGAACAGGTGGTTCATCTTGAAAAAGGGATGCACATCCCGCGCGATACGATGTTGCGCCACTTTGTGAACGCCCTGTACGTAAACAACAAAGTAGATTTCAAAAGCGGCAGTTTCCGCGTGAATGGCGATACCGTAGATATTTTCCCTTCCATTGAAGGATTTGACGGCATGGCCTATCACATTGAATTTTGGGGTGATGAAATTGAACGCATCGCCTCTTTCAATCCGCAGGATGGACGTGAATATGATGAACAGTCGCAACTGAACATCTACCCGACGAATCTGTTTGTTACAACCGAAGCGCGAATCCAGGCCGCCATCCGGAAAATTCAAGACGATTTGCAGACGCAGACCGATTTTTTGAAAAAGATCAATAAAGTGCAGGAAGCCAAACGATTGGAAGAACGCGTATTGTTCGACTTAGAGATGATTCAGGAACTGGGATATTGCTCAGGAATAGAGAATTATTCGCGTTATTTCGACGGCAGGGATGCCGGCCAGCGTCCTTATTGCCTGTTGGATTACTTTCCCGACGATTTCCTGATGGTCATAGACGAAAGCCATGCGACTGTTCCCCAGATACGTGCCATGTATGGCGGCGACCGTTCCCGCAAACTGACGCTGGTGGAATACGGATTCCGCCTGCCGGCGGCGATAGATAATCGTCCGCTGACATTCGAGGAATTTGAATCGCTCACGCGGTGCGTGATCTATGTAAGCGCTACGCCGGCCGAGTATGAACTGGAAAAGAGCGAGGGTGTGGTCGTTGACCAGGTGATTCGCCCGACCGGCCTGCTTGATCCGGTAATAGAGATTCGCCCGAGTCTCAACCAGATAGACGACCTGATGGAAGAAATCAACCTTCGCGCTGAAGCGGACGAACGTGCGCTGGTGACCACGCTGACCAAGCGCATGGCGGAAGAATTGACAACCTATCTGGGCAGGATGGGCATCCGTTGCAACTACATCCACAGCGACGTGGAAACGCTGGAACGGGTACGAATCATGGATGATCTGCGAAAAGGGGTCTTTGATGTACTGATAGGCGTCAACCTGTTGCGCGAAGGATTAGACCTGCCCGAAGTATCGCTTGTGGCCATTCTCGACGCCGACAAGGAAGGTTTTCTCCGTTCGCACCGCTCGCTTACACAAACGGCCGGACGCGCGGCGCGCAACATCAACGGGAAAGTGATCTTCTATGCGGATAAAATCACGGAAAGCATGCAGCAAACCATTAATGAAACCAACCGTCGAAGGAATAAACAATTGGCTTATAACGAAAAACATGGTATCACGCCCAAACAAATCATCAAAAATACGGTTTCGCTCCTTGGCGAGAAACAGCCGAAAGCCGTTGAAAAATATGCTTACGTAGAGCCTGTATTAATGTCGGTAGCCGATCCGGTAACAACCTATATGAGTCGTCCCGAACTGGAAAAGATGATCGAACGCACAAAAAAGCAAATGCTCGAATCAGCCCGAAAAATGGAATTTATGGAAGCGGCGCAATACCGCGATGAAATGACGAAACTCCAGGAAATGTTGGACAAAACGATGAACAGTAAACCAAAAAACCCGACAAAACCCTGATTGTATGGAAACATTCTTTCGTAATTTGCCATACTTATCAACGATTTTCTTGTGTATTTGATAAATTCACGCTATTTTTGTGCTCGATAACAAGGTGAGATTCTAAATTGTGGTCAGACAAGAGAAAAGAAATATTGACATATCCGCCAGTTTGTCAGATATATGGAGAATATTGACAGAACATGAACGGGAATTGCTTCGCGCTCAATCAAGGATTGTGCAGTTCAGATGCAACGAAAAGATCTATCTTGAGGGAGATGACCCGAAAGACTTGATGTGCTTGCTTAAAGGAAAGGTTAAAATATCTAAAGAAGGCGTTGGCGGACGAAGTCAGATTATACGCATGATAAAGCCTATCCAATATTTTGCGTATCGAGCTTATTTTGCAAAAGAGCGTTATTTGACTGATGCCTGTGCATTTGAACCTTCTACGATTTGCATCATCCCGATGACCGTCGTTGAAACAATCCTCAAGTCCAATCTGAAATTAGCCATGTTTTTCATACGGCAATTATCTGTGGATTTGGGAATTGCAGACGAGCGCACCGTAAATCTGACGCAAAAACATGTTCGCGGACGGCTGGCCGAATCATTGCTGTTGTTAGTGGATTCTTACGGTCTGGAAGAAGACGGCGCCACCATCAGTATCTATCTCTCGCGCGAAGACCTGGCCAATCTTTCCAACATGACGACCTCCAATGCGGTGCGCACCCTGTCCACCTTCGTCAATGAACATATCATCGCACTCGACGGACGTAAAGTGAAAATCATTGACGAAGAACGCCTCCGACGGATCAGCAGGATGGGATAATTTCGAGCGCTTCCGGAAATATATTTTCATTTATCTGCCTGCAATTCCCGATAAATTTCTACCTTTGCCTAAAATTTGCATTAGATGAAAGTATTTTACAATTATAGCAAACATACAGTCAATACTCTTATAACGTGCGTGTTACTTGGTGCAAGCGTATCCTCTTGCCAGATTGTCAACAAATATCAATCGCCCGAAACGGACACGGCCGACCTGTATCGCACCGACGTGAACAACGGCGATACAACCACTGTTGCAACTGTTCCCTGGACGGTTTATTTCACGGATACTTGCCTGCAGCAACTGATAGCAGAAGGTCTTCGTGAAAACTTTGACATGCAGACGGCTCTTTTGCGGATTGAGGAAGCAAAGGCAAGTTTGCTGGTAGCCCGCGGATCGTATTTTCCTGTGGCGGGACTTGTCGGACAAGTCACTCACTCATGGAAAAATGGAAAGGATGGCGCAGCAAGTTCCGGTAACGACCAGTTTCGGCTTGGCGTCGCCGTGCAGTGGGAAGTGGACTTGTGGGGCAAACTCAACCGCCAGGAACGCGCCCGTTATGCTCAATACCTGAACAGTCACGAATACAAACGGTTAATACAAACAACATTAGTATCCACCATTGCTGCATCGTATTATACCCTGATGGCGCTTGACGAGCAACTGCACATTTCCAATTCAACGGTTGCTCTGCTCGATGAAAGCCATAAGTCCATGGATGCCATGATGAAAGCGGGCATATTGAACCTTGCGGCCGTAGAGCAGAGCAAGGCGCTAAAACTCTCAACCGAGGCATCCGTACTCGAACTCGAAATAGAAATACATAAACTTGAAAATGCCCTTTCTGTCGTTCTCGGACGCAAACCGGGTCCTGTCAGACGGCAATCTTTCAAAACATGGCAAGCGCCTGAAACTCTTCCGTATGGCGTCCCTGCACAGATGTTGTCGTTGCGTCCCGACGTGCGGTCGGCAGAATTGCAGTTCCGTGCGGCTTTTGAGTTGCGCAATGCGGCGCAGGCCTCGCTTTATCCCTCGCTTACGCTTAATTCCGGTACGATGTTTGGCTACGATGCATCGTCGCTGTCTGATTTTTTCAAGCCAGAAAACCTGTTTGCCAACATCATTGGAGGACTGACGCAACCCATATTCGCAGGCAACCAGCTTCGCGCCCAACTGAACATCGCGAAGGCACAGGAACAGGAAGCGCTGGTGAATTTCCAAAAAACCGTGCTGACGGCTGCAGGTGAAGTGTCGGATATCCTTTTCACCTACTCGAACCTGCAGAAAAAGAACGAAGTGCGCGACAAACAACTCCAATCGCTAAGCAACGCAGTAAATGCCACGCAGGAACTGCTTCGCGCCGGAGAAGCGACCTATCTTGAAGTCCTTACGGCACAACAGAATTATCTGAGCGCTCAACTGGCCGCTGTCAATGACAACCTCGCAAAGGCACAAACAGCAATTGACCTGTATCGTGCCTTAGGAGGTGGATGTCAATGAGTTATAGCAATGTCGTCAACGGGAGACAGAGACATCGCACTATCTTCAAGTTCGATTTCAACAATGGTATCTATCGGTTTTAATTCCTTGGAAGCAAACTCAATCAGATAGTTAACGCCCCGGTTGGTCAGTTTCACCTTTCCTCCGTCCACAAGACGGCAAGATTTGATTTTTGCGCCGTCCAAAGCAGGAAGCGTGATTTTCACCTTTTTCAAATCCCATCGTAAAATATGCAGGTAAATCCGGTTATCTTTGCGGGTACTGACGCCCCAGTCAGCAGGCTTGAACGGACCGCCGCGCGTTTCGTATATCGTGAAGCCGTAGTTTTGCAGCCAAACGCCCATTTCCTTAAGCCGTTCGACCTGAACAGGTTCTATCTCTCCGTCGGATTTAGGCCCTACATTAAACAGGAAATTTCCGTCGCCACCGGCAGAGCGAATCAGTCCGTGCAGGCACTGCTCAAGTGATTTGACGCGCTCATTGGGTTTCCAAGCCCACTGGTCGCCGATAGTCATGCACGTTTCCCAGGGACGCACATTATCAAATTCGCCGATTTGCTGTTCAGGCGTCTTATAGTCGCCTGCCGCTCCCGTACGGTCGTTTATCACAACCTCCGGCTGTATCTGGCGCACAAAATCAATAACCCGCTCACCACGCTCATTATCAAACTCTTGAGGTACATCAAAAAAGATTGAAAACAGCGGCCCATAGTTGACAATCAACTCAGCCACCTGACGTTTCAAATAATGCGTATATGCCTCTAAATCACTTTTCTCTCGACGAACGCTTCCGCCCGGACTTGTCAGAGGAAAGTCGGGATGATACCAATCGCACGTCGAATAATATGTTCCGAAGGCTACTCCCTGACGGCGACAGGCTTCCGACAATTCCTTCACAACATCGCGCCCGAAGGGCGAGTTCATGATGTTATGCTCCGTTTGTCGTGTATTCCAGAGGCAAAAGCCGTCGTGATGCTTGGTTGTAAGCACAATATATTTCATTCCGGCCGCTTTGGCTACACTCACCCATTCATCGGCGTTGAAATTCACCGGATTGAACTGTTTGTATAGATTATCATATTCATCCACAGGTATTTGATCTCCACGTGACCAACCGATTTCAGTCCCTCTGAGAGAAACCGGTCCCCAATGGATAAACATCCCAAAACGGGCATCTTTCCATTTTTCGATTTGTCGGACATGCGCCTGCCGGTCTTCCGGAATATCCGTTTGAGCCGATAAAATTAAACCTGCAGAAAGCAAAAATATTGGCAGTAATATTTTTCTCATTGCTTATTCTTTTTAAGTAAATCCCTGATTTCAGTCAGCAATTCTTCTTCTTTTGAAGGCGCAGGCGGAGCAGCCTCTTCTTTTTGCTTGAATTTATTTATTACTTTTAACGCTAAAAAGATAGCAAAAGCAATAATCAAAAACTCAACAATCGTGTTGATAAAAGAACCATAACCAATGGCTACTTCAGGCGTAATAGCGCCCTGCGCATCCGTAACAGCCTGCTTCAGCACTACTTTCAGATGCGCAAAATCCACGCCGCTAATCAATAAGCCCAATGGCGGCATAATCACATTTGTAACAAGCGAACTGACTATTTTTCCAAAAGCGCCGCCGATAACAATCCCAATTGCCATATCCAATACATTTCCGCGGATGGCAAACTCTTTAAATTCTTTGTATAAGCCCATAATATTTAAAAATTAAGTTTGCGCAAATATACAACGAAATATTTTTATTTCATTATTTTTGCCGTATTTTTTATTATGGAACTATTTTAACTGTACTAATCTTGCAAAAAATGCTTATCTTTGTGCCTTGAAAAATATAAAACGGATATTTTAATGGAGAATTTAAATTGGTCTGAATTGCCGTTTGGCTATATGAAAACGGACTATAACATAAGAAGTTACTATCGCGATGGGCGCTGGGGCGAACTCGAAGTCAACTCGTCGGAGCTTATCAATCTGCATATCGCGGCGACCTGTCTGCACTACGGGCAGGAGGCGTTCGAGGGCTTGAAAGCGTTTATGGGCAAGGACGGCAAGGTGCGCGTTTTTCGTATGG
>JAISUI010000042.1 GCA_031272155.1 Tannerella sp.
GCGATAATCATTGACATACGGATATCGCCTGCGGCTTCGGGCTGGCGACCGATGGCATCCATAGCGCTGCCGCCGATACGTCCTATGCCCAGACCTGCGCCGACGACAGCCAGCCCTGCGCCCAGAGCAGCCAATCCCGCTTCGATAGATATGCCGCCGCCGGCAGCTTGCAGTAAAATACTTAAAATTTCCATAGTTTATTCGTCTTAAATTACTATTAATAAGTTATTTAATAATTAAATGTCAATAGCAAGCGCAATTTGCGCTTCATTTTTGAGTGCAAATATATTAAAGATTTCGATACAATGGACAAAATTCCCCCTCTTATCTGTCGAACAAATGAAGTTTTTCTGGCGGAAAAACCTTACCTTTGTCGCCCGAAAAGAAATCAAACAGGACAGGAAAATTGAAACGGATCGCTATTAAAATAGGAAGTAACGTACTGACCCGCAAGGATGGAACGTTGGATATAGACCGCATGTCGGACTTGGTTGCCCAAATCGCAGGATTGTGGGCGTCCGGCGTGGAGATTGTTTTGATTTCGTCGGGAGCCGTCGCGTCCGGAAGACAGGAAATTAAGCCGATGAAGAAATTGGACGCCGTTTCATCAAGACAGTTGTATTCTGCTGTGGGACAAGCCAAACTTATTAATTGCTATTTTGAACTTTTTCATAAGCACGGGTTGGTTTGCGGTCAAGTGCTGACAACAAAAGAGAATTTCGCCAGCCGCACCCTCTACCTTAACCAGAAAAACTGCATGGAAACGATGCTCGATAATGGTGTCATACCCATTGTTAATGAAAATGATACTGTTTCAGTCACGGAATTGATGTTTACCGACAATGATGAACTGTCGGGATTGGTGGCGGCCATGATGAACATGGACGCCCTGATTATCCTGAGTAATGTGGATGGCATTTATAACGGCGACCCTGCCCTGCCGGACAGCAAAATTTTGTCCGAAGTGCCGGAAAAAAGTGATATTTCAATGTTTATACAGCCGGAAAAATCGTCGTTTGGACGCGGAGGAATGTTGACAAAATATCATATCGCACGGAAAGTGGCCGACGAAGGAATCCTTGTCATCATTGCCAATGGAACAAAGGCGCATATACTGACGGATTTGGTAAATGGAAACGCAGTGATTCATACCCGTTTCCTGCCATCCGACAAACCGGCCAGCAATATCAAAAAATGGATCGCCCATTCGGAAGACTTCGCCAAAGGCGCAGTTTATATTGACAGGGGCGCCGAAAAAGCATTGTATGCTTCCAAAGCCACAAGCATCCTCTTTATAGGCGTCACACGCATTACCGGCACGTTCAAGAAAGATGATATTGTAAAGATAATCAACGAGGAAGGACGACAAATAGGTGTCGGACGCGCCAGCTATGAATCCGATAAGGCTGTGACGCTAACAGGAAAACGAAACGCCCGCCCGATGATTCATTACGATTATTTATATTTGGATTAACCAATTCATGAGCAATATGAAACAGATTCAACAGGCAGTAAAAGCCTCCTATTCAATTCTAACCTGCAGCGATACACAAATCAGCCAAATGCTGATTGAAACGGCCGATGTATTGCTGGCCGGACAAGCAAAAGTGCTGAAAGCCAATGCAGACGATCTGTCGCGCATGTCGCCCGACGACCCGAAGTATGACCGGCTGAAACTGACCGAACAGCGTCTCAAAGACATGGCCGACGATATGAAACACGTTGCCGCACTGCCTTCGCCGCTTGGCCGCACACTGATGGAAACAACGCGCCCTAACGGGATGCACATCCGGAAAGTGAGCGTTCCGTTCGGCGTCATCGGCATCATCTATGAAGCGCGTCCGAATGTGACATTCGACGTGTTCTCCCTGTGTATGAAATCAGGCAACGTCTGTCTGTTGAAAGGCGGCACTGACGCCTTCCGTTCCAACGTCGCCTTAGTGGATATTATCCATGAAGTATTGGTCAGGAACGGCATGAATCCTGACGTCTGTACACTATTGCCTGCCGGACGCGAAGCGACAACAGCTTTGCTTCAGGCCGTCGGCAACGTAGATCTGGTGATTCCGCGTGGCAGCGCAGAACTAATTGAATATGTACGCAAAAACGCACTTGTTCCCGTGATTGAAACGGGTGCAGGCGTGTGCCACACCTACTTCGACCAAAATGGTGACGCCAGCACAGGACGCGACATCGTGACAAATGCCAAGACACGACGTGTAAGCGTTTGTAATGCCTTGGACTGCTTGATCATCCATCGCGAACGAATAGACGATTTGCCGTTCATTTGCAGCCGATTAGCCGATAGCAAGGTAGTGATTTATGCCGACGAACAGGCAAAGGATGCATTGAATGGACATTATCCGCCCTCACTTCTCCAGCCGGCTACGGAGAAGAGTTTTGGCGTTGAATTTTTGGACTATAAGATGAGTATCCGCACAGTCGCTTCCTTGGAAGAAGCGTTGGAACACATCGCCCGTTACAGTTCAAAACACAGCGAAAGCATCGTCAGCCGGTCGCCCGAAACCATCCGGCGTTTTGAACAACAAGTAGATGCCGCCTGTGTATATATTAATGTATCAACGGCATTCACCGATGGGGCGCAATTTGGCTTCGGTGCAGAGATCGGTATCAGCACCCAGAAACTCCACGCCCGCGGGCCAATGGCGTTGCCGGAACTGACAACCTATAAATACATTATTGAAGGGAACGGGCAAATAAGGAATTAATTAATAAAATACTAAAATATATGAGACATTTTACATGTGTACAGGACATTGGCGATCTTCGACAGGCCGTCTGCGAAGCGCTGGAAATCAAACAGGACCGTTATCGTTATACCGAATTAGGCAAAAATAAAACCCTGATGATGATTTTTTTCAATTCGAGTCTGCGTACGCGCTTGAGTACGCAGAAGGCGGCCATGAACCTGGGGATGAATACGATTGTGCTTGACGTAAACCAGGGCGCCTGGCGGCTGGAAACCGAACGCGGCGTCATCATGGACGGTGACAAACCGGAACATTTGCTGGAGGCCATTCCTGTAATGGGTTGTTATTGCGACATGATAGGCGTTCGTTCCTTTGCTCGTTTTGAAAGCAAGGAAGATGATTATAACGAAAAGATACTGAACCAGTTCATCCAACATTCGGGTCGTCCGGTGTTCAGTATGGAAGCGGCTATCCGCCATCCGTTGCAGAGTTTTGCAGATCTGATCACGATTGAGGAGTATAAAAAGGAAGAACGCCCGAAGATCGTGATGACATGGGCGCCTCATCCGCGTTCGCTGCCGCAGGCCGTGCCGAACAGTTTTGCGGAATGGATCAACGCCGCCGGATACGAATTAGTGATTACACACCCCGAAGGCTATGAGTTAGACCCGATGTTCGTTGGTAATGCCCGCGTCGAATACGATCAGAAGAAAGCCTTTGAGGGAGCGGATTTCGTCTATGCCAAGAATTGGGCGGCCTATACCGATCCGAATTACGGCCAGGTGATCTCGACCGACCGCGCATGGACAGTGGATACCGAGAAGATGGCGCTGACCAACAACGCCTTTTTTATGCACTGCCTGCCAGTACGCCGTAATATGATTGTGACGGACGATGTTATCGAAAGTCCACAAAGCATCGTTATCCCTGAAGCCGCCAATCGCGAAATAGCAGCGCAAACTGTGATAAAACGCATTCTCGAAGGACTGCATGACGGGAAGTGAAACCGTTAAAATTCACTCAACGACAAAAAAAACGTCCACATAATTTGCGTAATTCAAAAATAAACTCTACTTTTGTGCCCTGATTCCGCAGAGGGTAGTCAAGTGATTCCGTGAATGAATCCACCCCCGGGGCATAACCTGTTATATTTTAGACAGATGTACGTTATTGTAGAAATTAATGGCCAACAATTTAAGGCCGAAGAAGGGAAGAAATTGTTTATTCATCACATCCGTGATATCGAAAACGGTGCGACCGTCGAATTTGACAAAGTACTGTTGGTTGATAACGACGGAAAAGTGAATGTAGGAACTCCTGTAGTAAAAGGAGCAAAAGTAGTGTGCGAAGTGGTTTCGCCGCTGGTAAAAGGGGATAAAGTGCTGGTATTCCATAAGAAACGGAGAAAAGGCTATCGCAAGTTAAATGGCCACCGCCAGCAATTTACGGAAGTGAGTATTAAAGAGATTGTGGCTTAACATTAAAAAGTAAGAAGAAATGGCACATAAAAAAGGAGTAGGTAGTTCAAAGAACGGTCGCGAATCGGAAAGTAAACGTCTTGGCATCAAACTTTTCGGCGGCGAATTTGCCAAAGCAGGAAACATCATCGTTCGCCAACGGGGAACGGTACACCATCCCGGAATCAATACCGGAATTGGCAAAGATCATACGATATATGCACTGATTGACGGAACTGTAATTTTCCGCAAAGGGAAAAACAATCGTTCCTATATCTCTATCCAAAGGATTTCCCAACCGGTGAACGATCAGGAAGAAACAAAGCCAAAGGCAAAGCCCGTTCCGGCAGAAGTGACGCCTGAAGTTGCAGAAGTCCTTGTGGATGCACAGGCTGAAACCACTGCAGCAGCAGCGGAAGTTGTGACGGAAAAGAAACCGGCTGCCAAGCCTAAAGCGGCGCCAAAGGCCAAAGTCGAAGCCAAGCCTAAAGAAACAAAGGCTAAAACCGAAGCCAAACCAGCCGCGAAAACGACAAAGAAAACCGCCGCAAAAAAAGAAGAAAAATAATGCATAGAAATACATATTAAGTGTATAATACTCATCATATTAATATTTTTAAAAGGGAAGACAGGATGCCGTTGAATGGTATCCTGTTTTTTTTATTATTTTTCCTTGCTGCTGTTATTGTTTTCAGTGGCTGCTCGCGCCGCCAATATGGCGACCGTTCCCGCCTTGTCGTCCAAGACGACGAACTCCGCGAACACCTCGAACGGTCGAGACAACTTGAAAACAATGAACGTAACGGGCGTGCCGAACAGTTGTCGCTCCGGCTGAATGTCCCCCTCACGCCTAACGACAACCTCAACCTCTACGAATATATTAACGGATGGATAGGCGTCCCTCATCGGTTAGGAAAAATGTCAAAAAGCGGCACGGATTGTTCAGGTTTTGTATATATGGTTTATAATGAAGTATATGGCAAACAATTAAGACGCACTTCGGCCGATATGCTGAAAATCAATTGTCGGAGAGTGGAGAAAAGCCAACTCCGGGAAGGAGATTTGGTCTTTTTCTACAACAAGAACCGTTCGCAAACGCCGTCGCATGTGGGTATCTACCTGAAAGAAGGGCGATTCGTCCATGCAAGTTCCTCCCACGGCGTCACTGTCAACCGTTTGGACGAGAAATATTACGTCCAGCACTGGATGTGCGGTGGAACGGTAAAATAAACTGATTCCAAGCAGTTTAATTAATATTCTTCCATTTTCAATTTTCAATTCCTTATTATTTCGTATCTTTGCCGCTCAAAACAAAGATCATATAGACAGACATGCTGACATTAAAAGTTATTACGGAGAATCAGCCCGAGGTCGTTCGACAACTGGCTAAAAAGCATTTCGACGCTCAGGAAATTACCGATCGGATCATTGCAATGGACGCAACCCGACGGAGTGCACAAACGGAATTGGACGCGAACCTGACAGAACTGAACCGCGTTTCAAAAACCATCGGTATGCTGATGAAAGAAGGAAAAACGAAGGAAGCGGAAGATGCCAAAGCGAACGTATCCCGGATGAAAGAAGCAAATAAAACGCTGGAGGAAACGAAAAACAGGGCGGAATCCGACGTTCACGAACTGCTGATGCTCATTCCCAACTTGCCGCACACTTCCGTGCCCGAAGGCAAAGGCGCTGATGACAACGTATGTGAAAAAACAGGCGGCGTCATCCCCGAATTGCCTGCCGACGCCCTACCCCATTGGGATCTGGCAAAAAAATACGACTTGATAGATTTTGAACTCGGCGTTAAAATCACCGGTGCAGGTTTCCCCGTTTACAAAGGATACGGAGCGCGTCTGCAACGCGCACTTATCAACTTCTTTCTGGATAAGGCGCGAACAGCCGGATTTATGGAAATAGAACCACCTTATATGGTAAATACCGACTCCGGCTATGGTACGGGGCAACTCCCTGATAAAGAGGGGCAAATGTATTATGCCAACGCCGATGATCTCTATCTGATTCCCACTGCCGAAGTGCCGGTGACGAATATCTATCGCGATATAATCCTGAATGAATCGGATCTGCCGATTAAAAATACGGCCTATTCGGCCTGTTTCCGTCGCGAAGCCGGCTCGTATGGAAAAGACGTGCGCGGGCTGAACCGTCTGCATCAGTTCAACAAAGTGGAAATCGTATGCATTGACACGCCTGCACATTCCTACCAGATGCTTCAGGAAATGGTGGACTACGTACAAACGCTGGTTGAACAACTGGGATTGCCTTGGCGAATTTTGCGCCTGTGCGGTGGCGATATGAGTTTTACGTCGGCGCTCACCTTTGATTTTGAGGTATTCTCGGCCGCTCAGAAACGTTGGTTGGAAGTCAGTTCGGTTTCCAATTTTGAGAATTACCAAGCCAATCGCCTGAAGTGTCGCTATCGGGATGAAAACAAGAAAATTCAACTCTGCCATACGCTAAACGGAAGCGCTTTAGCTCTTCCGCGCATCGTTGCAGCATTGCTTGAAAACAACCAGACGCCTGATGGAATCCGGATTCCGCAAGCGCTTACGCCTTATACCGGATTTGATATAATTCGTTGATTACAGGACAGATGACTTAGCACAAACGGCTCTTTATCCGCCATTCTTGCGGATAAAGATTATTTGCTCGTGACCCGATGTTTTTGACAAACCCTAATGGCGTGTCGTTGTAAGTTACATATACATAGCCTTTGGACGTACACTCAGGCAATACGAGCGTTTCCCTGCGAAGATAGCGGAGCGCTTCATCCCGTGTCAGCGCTGCGTACGGAAATGCCTTCCGGCGAAAAGCCGTACTTAGCGCCAGCGCTACAGATGGCGCTATGTTACACCCTTTGCGCTCGCCGATTGTAACGCCTGCCATTACAATACGTAACTGTTTGTGGATCAATAGATATTTATCTGCGAAACAGACAGGAACTGCGCGGAGAACCGTACCATCGGTAATCATGCAAAATTCATCCGGATTATTCAGCCACCCGTCCACCGGCGAGGGCAACGACGCAAGAGCAGACGGTTTCCCCTTTGCAGACGCCTGCCTGCATTGCCGCCCGTCTGCAGGCTTCCGCAAAACGGACAGAAAGAAACCCTCGCCTTTGGTTCGGTGTGGAAGAAAACGATACGCTGGAAAAGTAGTGTCGCGCCCATCTGCAATGCCCCAATTCGCCTCGATGGACAACGGCAATGCCGTAGCGCCTGTCGTCTCAATCAGAAAACGGATATTTTTCTCATTCTCTTCCATATTAAATGTACAGGTACTGTAAATCAGCAAACCACCAGGTTTAAGCGCCGGCCAGGCATCGCAAATAATCCGTTGCTGACGGGCTGCACACAGTGACACATTCGCCGCGCTCCATTCTTTCCGGCTGGCCGGATCCTTACGAAACATCCCTTCGCCCGAACAGGGAAGATCGGCCACAATCACGTCAAACATCTCCGCTATCTGTCCGATTTCTTTGGGATCATTGTTTGTGACAATCACATTCGGAGCGCCCCATTTTGCTGCGTTTTCCGCAAGAATCATGCAACGGCTGCGGATGACTTCATTGCTGACCAGCAGACTGTCAGCAGGTAGCAGACTCAACAAGTGCGTAGATTTTCCTCCGGGTGCGGCGCAAAGGTCAAGGCAAGTAACGGGCGTCGTCAAATACTGGTTGACAGCCTGTTCCAAGAACATAGACGACGCTTCCTGCACATAATACGTCCCGGCATGAAACAAAGGATCGGCAGTGAACGACGGACGTTCGGGCAAATAATATCCCGACCTGCACCATTTCACTTGTTCGGAAGGCACAGGCGGCGCAATACGTTTTGCGAGGTTAATACGAACACTCACAGGCGCTTCCGTCTGCAACGCCGCCTCTAATAACGGGTATTCATCGCCGAGCCACCGGCGGGTACAAAGTTTAAAATCAGAAGGAAAATCCATATTTTTTTTCTTAATCCGGACAAAAATAGTATTTTTGCAGAAAAGAAACGATATGGAATCGGCACTTTTTCTCATTCCGGTCACACTGGGAGATACGGAACACCATCGGGTATTACCTCCCTACAATCGTGATATCATTCTGCATATCAGGCATTTCATTGTCGAGAATGTGCGGACGGCGAGACGTTTTCTAAAACAAACCGACGCTTCGATTGTGATTGACGAACTGACGTTCTACGAGTTGAACAAACACAGTTTGCCGGAAGAAATGGCCGGATACCTGCAACCCTTAGCCGATGGCCAGCCGGTCGGTCTCCTCTCGGAAGCCGGATGTCCGGCCGTCGCCGATCCGGGCGCTGAAATCGTCGCCATGGCGCAACGAAAAAATTACCGGGTCGTTCCGTTAGTAGGTCCTTCCTCCGTACTGATGGCTTTGATGGGATCGGGATTTAACGGACAGAACTTTGCTTTTCACGGTTATCTGCCGATTGATAGCGCGGCGCGAACGGAGCGTATCAAAATGCTGGAAGCCCGTATTTATTCGGAAAATGAAACCCAAATTTTTATCGAAACGCCCTATCGCAACGAGAAACTGTTTGCCGATTTTGTGCGGACATGCAGACCGGCCACCAAATTGTGCATCGCGTCGAATATCACGTGCGACGATGAATGGATTCGTACCCGGACAGTCAGGGAATGGACAGGGCAAAAACTTGATATTCAAAAGAAGCCAACTATATTTTTACTATACAAATAAAAAATAAAATGGAAACGTATCATATACATGAAACAGCAGTAATAGACGAAGGTTGCAAGATTGGCGCAGGAACGCGAATTTGGCACTTCTCGCATCTGATGAACGGATGCAGGATCGGCGCGGATTGTTCTATAGGACAGAATGTTGTAGTTTCTCCCGGCGTTATTATCGGAAATCGCGTCAAGATACAAAACAATGTTTCGGTCTATACGGGAGTGATTTGCGAAGACGACGTATTTCTTGGACCAAGTTGCGTATTTACCAATGTGATTAATCCCCGGAGCGCCATTTCCCGCAAGCACCAGTACCGGCAAACGTTTGTAGAGAAAGGCGCTACGATAGGCGCAAATGCGACCATCATTTGTGGTTGCCGCATCGGGGCGTATGCAATGGTCGGCGCAGGTGCAGTAGTGACAAAGGACGTACCGAACTATGCCATTGTGGTCGGTAATCCCGCCAGGCAAACCGGATGGGTTAGCGAATATGGCCACCGCCTGAAGTTCGGCAACGACGGTACTGCCGTCTGTCCTGAAGGAAAGACGGTTTACCGATTGCGCAATGGCGTGGTAAGCGCTGTGTCGTAAGCTTTTATATCTGTTTTTTCTCCGAGAGTGAGTAATATGCGCACCAGGGTGTCAGTCCGCACATCTGGCATTTCGGCTTACGGGCAAGGCACACATAGCGCCCGTGCAGGATCAACCAGTGATGCGCTTTGGGAATCAATGTTTCGGGAATATGCGCGACCAATTCCCTTTCCGTCGCCAATGGCGTTTTGCTATTGGTTGTCAATCCAATGCGGTTGGCCACACGAAACACATGCGTATCTACCGCCATCGCCGGTTTATCAAAAACGACCGATGCAATCACATTGGCCGTTTTACGACCTACGCCGGGCAGTTGCTGCAATTCATCCACATCCGACGGTACCCGCCCGCCAAACTGGGAGAGTAGCGCTCGCGCCATCCCGATTAAATGCTTCGTCTTGTTATTGGGATACGATACGCTTTTGATGTACTCATAAACCGCTTCGGGCGATGCGGCAGCCATGGCTTCAGCCGTTGGAAACGCTTCAAACAAAGCAGGCGTTATCATATTAACCCGCTTATCCGTGCATTGCGCCGAAAGGATGACCGCAACCAGCAACTGAAACGGATCTGTATAGTGCAATTCAGTATGGACTTCTGGCCTGTTCCGGCTAAACCACTCAATGACGCCTTTGTATCGTTCTCCCTTCTCCAAGCAAATAAACGTTATTTATAGTATTTAACACGCCGATTGGAACTGGTTCAGGAAACGGACGTCATTTTCCGAGAACATCCGCAAATCTTTCACCTGATATTTCAAATTGGTAATCCGCTCAATGCCCATTCCCAGCGCATAACCGGAATAGATTTTGCTGTCAATGCCGCAATTATCAAGCACATTCGGGTCCACCATTCCACAACCGAGAATCTCGACCCATCCCGTATGTTTACAGAACGGACAACCCTTTCCGCCGCACAGATTGCAGGAAATATCCATCTCAGCCGATGGCTCTGTGAAAGGAAAATACGACGGGCGCAGGCGAATAGTCGTATCCTGCCCGAACATCTCTTTCGCAAAAAAGAGCAATACCTGCTTCAGGTCGGCAAACGATACGTCCTTATCCACATACAGCGCCTCTACCTGATGAAAAAAGCAATGGGCGCGATACGAAATCGCCTCATTCCGGTAAGTACGCCCCGGACAAATGATGCGAATGGGCGGTTGCTGGCGTTCCATGACGCGCGTCTGGACGGACGAGGTATGCGTACGCAGCACAATATCAGGATGATGCTGGATAAAAAAAGTATCCTGCATATCACGCGCCGGATGATCGGCAGCAAAGTTGAGTGATGAAAAATTATGCCAGTCATCTTCTATTTCAGGACCTTCGGCAATGCTGAATCCCAGACAGTTGAATATATCGCAAATTTGTTTCTTTACAATCGAAATCGGGTGACGGGTGCCTAACGCGACGGGATACGTCGTTCGTGTCAAGTCAAACGCATCGCCTTCCGTACGCATATCCTCAAAGGCATCCTTGAGTTCCTGTATCCTGTTTTGCGTCTTTTCCTTCAACTCATTGATAAATTTCCCGACTTCCCGCTTTTGTTCGGCTGCGACGTCGCGAAAATCATTCATCAAAGAAGCAATGATCCCCTTCTTGCTTAAATACTTGATTCTCAAAGACTCTAATTCCTCAGTGCTGGCAGCCTGCAAATTTTCTACCTCCTGAAGTAACGTTTTGATTTGTTCAATCATCTCTTTATTCTTTTATTTTCGTCCGGCAAATGTACAAAAAAATAATAAACTCCTTATCTTTGCACCGAAAATAAGGCATCACTCCCGTATGGAAATACTTGTTGTCATAGGATTAATTCTACTAAACGGACTGCTTTCGATGGCAGAAATCGCATTGGTGTCATCACGAAAAGTGCGTTTGGAACTTGAAGCGAAGAAAGGTAAAAAGGCCGCCCGTAAGGCGCTTAACTTCGCAAACGAACCCGATAAATATCTGTCCACTATTCAGATAGGCATTACGTTAATCGGGATTCTAACCGGTTTGTTTTCCGGCGAAGCCTTTGCGAACGATCTGACCAACGTGCTCGCGCAGGTCGCCTGGCTACAGCCTTACGCCGCGCTCATATCCAAAGTAACGATCGTGGTTACCGTAACGTATCTTACGCTGGTGCTGGGCGAACTCGTCCCCAAACGCATTGGAATGCGGTTTGCCGAAAAAGTAATGTTCTTGGTAGCCAACCCAATGCATCTGCTTTCTACCCTCACTTCCCCCTTCGTATGGATCCTGTCCAAAGGGACAACTTTCGTAATGATATTGCTGGGACTGAACAGGGCGGAAGAAAGCAAAGTCACGGAAGATGAAATCAAAGCCATTGTAAAAGAGGGATTTGACGGCGGAGAGGTGCAGGAAGTGGAGCAGGACATCGTAGAGCGCGTATTCACCCTCGGCGACCGCGATGTGGCGTCCATTATGACGCACCGGAGCGATTTGATTTGGTTTGACATCAACGACACACCGGAAATTGTCCGCGAAAAAGTAAAAGACGACTTGTTTAACATCTACCCCGTCGTGTCGGAAAAATTTGACAACATAGTGGGGGTCGTCTATCTTAAAGATTTGTTTAACAGCATTAACGCGCCGGATTTCTCCCTGAAGAAAATCCTCCGGCAAGCCAGTTTCGTCCCGGAAAACCAAAGCGTTTACAACACGCTGGAACTGTTCCGGAAAGCGCGGATCAAGTCCGGCCTTGTGACCGACGAATTTGGCGGCATCCAGGGAATCGTCACACTGAACGACATCACCGAAGCCCTCATCGGACAGATGCTGGAAAAAGATGAAGAATTAGAGATTAAAGAGCGTTCCAATGGAACATGGCTCGTGGACGGGCAATATTCATTCTACGACTTCCTTGAATATTTCGACATGGAACACCTCTATGCCGATTACGACTACAATACGCTCAGCGGACTGATCCTGGAGGTATTGGAACGCCTGCCGGAAACAGGCGACAAACTCACCTGGCAATGCTTTGAATTTGAAATTGTTGATATGGACAAAGCGCGGATTGACAAGGTGATAGTGAGAAAATTACCCATTGAGTAATTTTCTCACGCCTTGCCTGTTCCGTTGAATTATTTCACATATACTTTTCTCACTTTCACTTCACCTCCTACCACCGCCTTGACAATATACACCTGCTGACCGACAACAGGGATGCGCAGGAAGTTTGTAGCCGCATTGCTGCTGTATGTCAGTGCGCCCACAATGTTGTACACCTGCAGATCTTCGATGAACGACGCGCTGCGGACTTCGATCGTTCCGACGCCGGCGGTGACGACAAGATCATTTACCACAGGTTCACTGTCAACCAGCCCCTTGCCTGTGTATTCAAAGCGCAGGGTGAGGCGGTCAATGACGTCTGTCGGAGTTGTGCCTGATTTCGTGATGGTCAGCGAGTATTGCGGCGTCTCCTGAAGGTCAATGGTCACATTACGCGCCCTGTCCATGAGCCAGACATCATGGCCGAACGTTTCCATACCGGAGAAGTCGAGCGTCACTTCGCCGGCGTCGCGGATACGAAGACCTATCGGGATCTCAATCGCTTCAAAATCACCGTCGGAATTGATACTCAGCGCTTCGCGCATTGGAGTGAGCGTATAGACTGTCAGCGGGATCTCGTCATAGAAGAGCGTCTGCACGTCTTCGGCGCCGTTGAAGGCCGAGGTCGCATTTTCGTCATAGTTCAGCACGGCATAACTCTGCTTGTCGCCCTGCACTGCATGGATGCGGAGAATACCCCATTCAGCGGGCGCAAAGGCTGACAGTAGCGCCACTGGAACTAAGGAGGCGGGGCTAACCAATTTCAGGCTGGCCTCCCCGCTGACCGGCTTCAGGCGGGCTGCCGCGATCCTGGTGACCAGCGCCGTCTGGGCTGCGTCAACCTGCGCCTGGGTGGCTGAACTATTGTTGTACACAGCCTGGGCGGACGTAACAGCAGCGTCCAGGCCGGCTAACGAAGCCGGATAGTACAGGGAGGCGTTGGCTAAGATGGAGTTGGCTACGCTCAATGCCGTGGCCAAGCCGCTCTTGTTCACACCGCCGCCACCACCACCGCCGGTAACCGGCTTCAGGCGGGCTTTGGCAATAGCCGTGACCAGCGCTGCCTGAGCCGAGTTGACCTGCGCCTGGGTAGCGTTGCCATCGTAATACACTATCTGGGCGGAAGCAATGGTAGCGGCCATGCCACTCAGCGAAGCCGGATAGTACAAGGAGGCATTGGCCATAATTTGATTGGCCACGCTCAACGCCGTAGCTAAACCGGACTTATCCACCACGCTACTCAATGTAGTCGTCCAGTTGGGCGACATCTTTACCGAATCTACTCTGCTGGCAGGGACTGCTTTCTGCACAAAGAACGACTGCAGCGGCGGCACTAAACTGACCGACGACCAGTCATTGGGCGGCGTCGTAATCACATAACGGTTGCCGTTGCCGCTAATCATGCCGGCAGGTATCAGCAAAGCGTCAAGACTGTGGTTATCATCGCCATTCCAGAAGATATAACCGCTACTGATCTTGCTGCTGTTAGCCGCAATAAATTTCGTCACGTCCAAGTAGGCAAGGTATGGATTGACCACCTGCATCAGCGTAGAACCGGCTACATCATTACCTATCGGCATGTTGAAGGTCGTATCCGTTGCGCTCAGCGTCGTACCGTAGGTGATAAACTTTGTCCCGTTAGTCCGTCCGGGAGTAGCCGGAATCACGTAGTTCTGCGTATGTTCCCGGTTCCAGTAGTTCATCACCGTCTGCGGGAAGATGAACGGCTGATTCTTTGAGCGGGTCGTAGAGACTACTTTCAGGTTGAAGGCCGTGCCCAGCGACAGTGAGTCGTTCGGCTCGCCGAAAGTGGCCGTGAACGTATTGGCTGCGGCTACGCCGCCGTTCGGGTTGGCACGCTGGAAATAATTCATATACACATCGCCAAAGTCGGGTGACGTAGCGACGCCAAAGTGATAATCACCCGAATAGACGCCCTTCATCGGCGCCGACCACATGACAAAGCGGTCGCGTTCAGTGGCTGTCGGTATCAGTTCAATAGAGGCGTCGTGATAGCTCAGCCCATGCGGGTTTTTAAGCATTGCGCGATCTAACATCGTGATATCATAGCACATCGAACGAGGCAAATGTACCAGTTCGGGATAGTTTGGCACATTGCTCGATATGATGACATTGATACAGGATGTCGGCTCGCAGGCTACGGGGTATTCTGCCTGTGTAACCGGATCAACGCCCACCCAATTGTGCGGATTATGCCAGTTGTTGTCCTTCAGGCCTGTCCAGCGCATAGATGTTGTAGGACTGCCGGATACGCCCCAAAGGGTGAACTTCCCGCGCGGGAAATCGCCCCCATAGGTGGATACGGCGCTCGGCAGGGTCGGCTTTATCCAGATGGTGGTATCGTGCACCGTTGTGAAATTGATAGTGCCCGACGAACCGGAATTGAAACTGGTCGGCGTTGTTTCACTGAGGTACCACGTAAAGGTAACTGAAGGCGGGATTTCTGCCAGCGTCAGCGTATGGCTTGCAGGCAGGCAGAGGGTCGTGGGATCGGTCGCCGACAATACATAAATATATACCACCACATCATACGTCCCATTTGTGGTACTGATACTCAACCCGAACACGTCCACATGATTTGACAACTGCGAAGCGCCCTCATTAGTATAAATCAGGCGCGCAGAACTGCCTGCGCCTGTCATCGTAACGGAGCCGGATACGGGAAAATGCACGAGTGAGTCGGCCAAGTTAAACGTTGTCGCGTAGAAAGCCGACGGCAAATTCAGGCTATCGAAAATATTTATCTCAACCGACTGGTATTCCTGTACGGTTTGCAGCACAAATACCGTACTGTATGCGACCGTGACGGTCAACGTACCGTCGTTGCAGCGCGAAGCGGGCGTACCGTCGTCCTGTATGGTATAACTGATCACAAACGAGTAGCCGTCCGGCACGGAAACACCCGGCTTAATCACAAGGTGTACGGTGCTGTCAGCCGGATTGACCGTCAGTGTGGCGAGCGCCGTATCCGTCGGGGTGAGAAAATGTGCACTGCTCAGGAAGATCGTGTCGCCGTCGGGATCGCTGTCATTACGCAATACATTCACTTTCAGCGTGTCGTGGGACGCAGCGTTGATCGTTGCCGCATCGGGAACCGTCACCGGAACCATGTTGTCGTTACACGGGATGATGGCGGGCTTCGTCAGTCCGGTCGAAAACTCAAGGCCGCCATACGTGATACTCAACGTGAAAGCATTGATATTGTAACGGCTCGACAGCGAGGTAATTGCATTCGGGTTGCTGATTGCGCCTACCTTGTTGGTACCGTTCTGTTCGACATATATCTTGCCGTCGGGAGCAAGTTTCAGGCCGCCACCCTTGTCTTCGCCGGCGGCTGTAGTGCCGTAATCCCAATACTGGATGGAATCGCGGCTCACAAGATTGACTCCGTCAATACTGTACTGGCGAACAAGGCAATACTCTGTTGATGAGATGTTTTTATACCCTGAAACATACAACTGGTTCCCATCGGGCGAAAAACATGCGCTGTATGGCGTACCGATACCGGTAACGGTATTTGCCAGCTCACGGCGATTGAACAGCACGCCCGTACGATTATCAAAATCATATACATCGAGCGATCGCTGACTGTAGGTCACCACTGCGATGCGGCGATAGTCGGGACTTGAAACCAGTGAATAGGTGGACCCGAAATGTTTCGGATAATCGGTGGATGCGCCGATAACAGGATTGGAGGCCGCGCCATTGACCGTTACTTTACGCACACGGATAAGGTCGGACTGTGCGCCAACGCCGGGAGACGATTTATAGGCATATAGCAGCCAGTACTGGTTCGTTGTGCCGTCCACGGGAACAAGTTCTATTGTTTCCGACATCTGTTCACCTGTCACTTCGATCGTATCCACGCTTATGATAGCGCCCGTGCCGTTGAATGCACTCATATCAATGACGTAATACCGTAATCCGCGAGGATTAGACTGTTGGTCGGTTACGGCAAAAAGCATGTAGCGGTTGTCGCCCATATAACAGCTTGCCAGACCGTCGGCTGTGGACGAATGGCCTGCAATCCAACCGTACGTCATCATCACATGCTCATTATTAAATACCTGGTTATGATGTCCATAGAATATCAAATCCTGACAGTAGGGTGATGAAACGACGTGAGAGTTTTCGCTGGTGTTTACTTTTGAAACATTGGAAATATCGGTTGGAACGAACACGCCCGGCGACGTCTCCACGAACTTGATACCCGGCGAGCCGGTAGCCGGACTGATAGGACGTCCCCAGTACCAGATGTTGTCCACAAACGCGCTTTCGTAAGTCGAAGCCACAATCACCGTTCCGATGGAAGACTGACCGCTGCAGGAGATGGAATAGCGGAATGTATCCGCCTTGTACGAAGTGGAATGTACCGTGTAGCGAATCCTCTTGTCTCCCAGAATCTGTACCGTACCGAGGCGACCTGAATCCACGATGGCTACGGTCGCGGTTGAAGCCGTACATGCGCCTCCCGGAAAGAGATCGTTCGTCAGCACACTGATAATCGTATCGTTATCGCAGCCAAGCGGAGCGGCGATCGTATCATTACGAGCGATCACAAAACTGCCGGACAAGTTGTTATTCCCATATACACAGTCTAAGAACGAACCGAGGGCGGGGTATTTCACGCCATTGTCCTGAATACGTACGGAAATAGCCGAAGAGGTGAGAAGGCGTTTCGGTATATCAAACCAGATCGTATCGCTGGTTCCGTGAAGGATATTATGACCTACCGTCTTTACCGCGAGCAGATTTGCCGTACTGTACGTGCTGTCGGAAGCCGTCGGCGGAGGCGTCGAAGCATTGAACAGCGCGACCGGAAGGGCAGCATTGGTATTCATCGCCCCGAGATTGTCTATCCGGAGATAAAAACGCACAATCGTATCGTTCGGTTGCGCACTCCAGAGCGCGATCGCAGCAGGATCGGCAGCAGTTTGCGAAACCGTGAACGACGAGTTTACTTCCGGCACCTGGATCAGTTGTCCGTTATACAGGTGTCCGTTCCCACCTGTAGGAAAGTTTTTCGGTATCGAATACACAGGAACCGTCAAGTCGTCATTAATTTGCAACGGCTCGTAATTGACCTGGTTCCAGACGGGACGCGTAGGCGCCCAGGGCTGTGTAGCGCTTTCATATACGCGCAGATACGTGGGGAAATCCCAATTGGTCGTGACATGCGAACAGCAGGTAAGACATATATTCGCACTTCCATCGCCGTCGGTATCCGCTATGGTCGGATACTCAAACGCCGTCCCCGAATAGCATTGGAACGAGTCTTTTTTGGTTGGCGCTACGCCGTCTGCCGAACCGTCAAGAATCCGCACAACCGTTTCGTCGCGATATATCAACTCGTTCGTGCCATCGTTGTTGAAATCAAAAAGCGTAATCCCCGTAGCGCCGGAACCATCCGAAGTCGGCAAATCCCATTTCACTGAGAAAGAGTTGCTTACCGGATCATACGCATAAGCGTGGACATGCCAGAGCGTAGTAACGCATATCTCAGGATATTTTTTATTTGTCGTCGCATTCACTTTGCCGTCAATATCGCCCACAAACGGGAATCCCTGATAATCGGACTGTGGCGAAACCGTTATGCGCGATCCTACACGGGTATTGGTTTCGGGCGTCCAGACGTCAATCACTGTATTGCCACTAACAAACGAAACGACCACGACATCCAGTTTCCCATCCATATTAATATCGGCAACGGCGGTATAACCGTCGGGAATATCAACCCCTCCGGCATAATCGCGCCAAATCGTGCATGTTACGGACGTTTTAGACGCATTGAAACCCACTTTATAGACTTTGCCGCCTGCCGCTATTTCGGGCAGCCCGTCGCCATCGAAATCGGATACCGTCAGGAAGTTTGTGTTCTGGTTTCCTAAACGTCCGACGATTCTGCCGACATAGGCCGTTGAAATAGACGATTCGGTGGTGCCAAGCAACGCGCCCGTACGGGCATTGAAAATCTGATTGTAAACCACAATTTCCGGAATGCTGTCGCCATTGAAATCAGTCACTACAGGATGAGGCAAATAGTCTGTCGTCGAAGGATTGGTAAAGGAGGATGCCCACAGTCTGTTGAAAGTCATCGGCGTCACTCCCGGTGCGCTCGTGACTTCATACGATTCTATCGTATGCGCTACCGGCTGAATAACTACAATTTCACCCTTGCCGTTGCGGTTGGCGTCAACCAGCAGGCCGGTGAAGACAGGACTCCATCCACTGGTGGCGCTCATGATTCCATCCATGGGGATAGAACCCCTTAGGGCGCCGGTCTGTCCGTTGAATACATCATAAGCTGTAGCTTGGTGCGCCCACCCGCCGCTGGCAAGATTGGCGTGCATGGCAACGATCTCCGGTACGCCGTCACCGTCGAGGTCGCCCACCATCGGCGACGAATAGCCGGCCACATCGGAAGTCTCCCATTGTTGCCTGATAGAAAATGTCATAGCGCCTAAAGGAACCGTACAGCTCGCCGTATCCACATTATCCGGAAGACCATAGACGACAATATGCACATCCGACGAATCCACGATGCTGTACGTGAAAACGTCTGTGCCGATATAGTCCGCGTTGGGCGTATAAATCACCGTGTCGTGGGCGAATGTCAGCGTGCCGTGCTGCGGCTGATACGCAATGATCACCGGCGTCGGATGGCATCCGGGCACCGAGTCGTTGGCATAAACGGGAATGCGCACGGGCTGATTTTTGAGCGTCGTCACATAGTCGTCGTGCGTGACGGGAACGATGCGGCGAATAGTCACCACGTCGGTAAAGGCGCGGCAAACGACCTCGTAAACATAACATTTATACTGTCCGGCCTCCGTAGCTATATAGGTAGAGTCGGTCGCGCCAGTGATCGGATGGTTATTGAAATACCACTGATACTGGTGCGGGGCGCTGGGGTTATTATAATAATGTACGCTAAGTTCTACGGCGCCGTTCGGCCCGCAAAGCACGGAGTCGGACGTGAAGATATAAGCGTCGTTGCTGAGGTTGGGACAGTCGGAGCCTGACATGCTGTTGTTCGTCAGGTCGCAATCGCTGTAGCCGGTGGCGGGGAAATTCGTCCCGCTATCCGTTATACGCGCCCAGACGAGTTTGTTTTGCGAATCGTAGCCCGTAAGCGTGTAGGTCAGTGTCTTCAGCTCATTGGGAAATATGTCCACACCTACCGGAATGGTGGTCAACAACGTGCTTGAGGCGATGTTATTTCCCGTCGTCCCGCCGTTATAGAACGCAATTGGGGTGAGGGCGTTGATGGTAGCCGTGCCGTTGTTGAAGATATCGAGTGTGACGGTGGTCTGCGTGGCGCTGATGCGGTGCACGGTCATATTGAGGAAATTGGCGTCGGGATGGCGCACCACCGGCACGTAGTCGGCCTCGTCCTTGACGATGGGCTGCTGGATCCACGAGCCGTTGAAAGGCGTGATGGTCTCACTGTTCTTCTGGTACTGCGTGAGCATGGACAGCGGACGAGCGTTGATTTGCAGGTCTTCACGTATTTGCGTCGGGTCATACATGCCCTGGTTCCATACCGGCGGACAGGGCGCCCACATCTCGCCCTGGTATTCGTATGCACTGACCCAGCCGGCGGCATAACCGGTGTATGAACCGGTTGTTCCGTAAGCTTCAGCGACCACAATATCCGCGCTGCCGTCCATATTGATGTCGGCAATGGTCGGATATTCAAATGCCGTAGCCGAGACGCAGTCGTCTTTAAACATAACGGATGAACCCGCTCCGGGCGTTTCGCTCAATGTCACATAATCTTTCCCGCTAATTTTCGGGGAAATAACCCGAATGGAAATGTTATCGCGGTAGCAGATATCATACGTATTGTTATTGTCGAAGTCGAAAAGCGTAATACCCGTATTATTAGAGTTATCACTGTGTTCCATACCCCAACTCAGTTTTAACTTTTCGTCTATGTTCGTTGTACCGTTGTCGTCCCAGGTCAAGCCGATAATATGACCGCAAACGGCTCCAAAACCACCATTTACCTTATTGAAGCGTCGGTTGGTGTTAGTTGTCTGGTTGTTATCCCATCCGGCTGCCGTGCCTGCCGAAGATGCTGTTCCCTGTCGGAGGTCTGTGCCCGAAGCGCCATGGAAGTAAATACCGCTTCTTCCGCCGTCGCTGGTATTTCGGTTGATCCATATTGCACCCGAAAGAATACATATTTCCGGGAGTTTTTTGGTATATGCCGTTCCATTCCAGCCGCCGTCCAATTTGCCGTTAATATCGCCCACGAAGGGGATTGAGAAACCGCCATGCTCGGTGTCGGCGTAGAAGGTGAGACCTGCCTTTGCAACCGTCGGATAACGCGGATCATAGACGTAAACGAGAATGGTACGGTCGTAAAGGTCGTTGTCATTGGAATATGAAGCAACGATGATATCCAGATAGCCGTCGTCGTCAATATCCGCTACACGGGTCAGACCGTCACTAAGGTAAAACGTTGTAGTAGAACTGCTGTTACTCGGATCCGTATGAAGGGTAATGCTTGTCGGTCCTTCGATGGTTCTGTACATGTTGGCCGTATGGTTTGACAGGCTGTTAAACTGAAATTTATGGATCCGGTTGCCGGTAATGATTTCCTGCTGTCCGTCGCCATCAATGTCAACTACTGCAGGAACAGCAAGGTTGAAGTCGGAGTAGGTTTCACTCGATGCGCGACGTCCGGTCATGGCCACAGCGCGGACAGCTGTAGCCTGCGTCTGGTCACACAGGTTGTTGTCGTATCTTACGTCGCTTAGACCGTCGGTTGCCGTTACGCTGCTTGCTTTCCAACCGCTTGAGCCTGCCTGCCACGACATCAGCAGACGACCGTCTGCGCCGCTGAAAATCTTGTTGTAAACAATCACTTCGGGCGTACCATCACCGTTCAAATCGGCAATGTAGGGCATCGGATAACAGAACTTGCCGGTCGAATAGCCGCCATCGTAATCTGTATTCGGCAGTTTGTAGTTGGTTGGCGTACCGCCGATATTGCCATCCCAAAACTTGGTGAAGCCCGTCAGTTCGTTGTTACCGTTAACGGTTGGCGTCAGGGCATAGATTTTCCCGTTTGTGCCGGTTTCGCTCACAACGACTTCCGCCTTTCCGTCGCCATTCAAATCGGCTATCGCCATATTCGACGGGGCGCGATGGTAAGGCATTCCCATGTGCATTTGGGCGGCAACACCATAGCTTGCACCAAGCGACCGCAAATCAAACTGCAGGATACGCTTGCCAGTCTGCCCGTTGTAAACCATAACATACCGGTCAATAATATCCGTTACGCTCGTTGCACCGTATTGCCCCATGATAATGATTTCCGGCTTCCCGTCGCCGTTCAGGTCGGCCACTAAAGGCGCCTGAAAACCGTCGGCATTGGCGGTATCGGGGTATTCACGTGACGCATTGTAACCTGCTGTTGTATTCGGTCTGTGGTGCGACGATTCAAACTTTTTGTGGATGCCGAAAGTGACGTCGGTCGCCATGTCGTTATAGCAAAAGACGTCGTGCGGAATGACGTTGGCTGGCAGGTTATTTTTCGTGACAACGACGCGCAGTTGCGCCGTTTCCGCAATAGCGCCGCATGTGATGGTATAGGGGATGATTACCACCGCCGAGTCTGCGCCTGTGGCGGGCACGCCCTGGGCAGGCGTAAAAACGATAAATCCGCCGCTAAGCGTGGTAGCAGTACCTCCCGTTACCGGATTTATGGTGCCGACAGTCAGCACGTAATCCGAACAGGGCAAGGCGTCGTTCAGTGTAACATTGACAGTCACCGGCTGCATCGGGCCGGTGCGTGCCGCATCATTAACCAAGGACTGCGCCTGCAAGGTCGCCGTGGCGACAAGCGAAAAAACGACAGTCCACATCCACATAGATCTGTTAATCAATTTTTTATACGTCATTTTTGATCCGTATAACTTGGCAATTTTCTTTTTCATCCAGCCAGGAAACATTTCACTCATATCCTGTTAATTTTTTATTTTTAAACCTGCTAAACACTAAAAGTTTTTCTCTTCCATTCACTGAAAAGTAACGTTATTCTGTTTCCTTTTATTTAAACAAAACACATTTACTTTCTGCCCGCAAAGGTAGCACAAAACTAAATTCATATTACGTTTTTGGCCAACTATTTTAGTTAAATATTATTAATATTCGGGTTTTTTATTAACATTATACAAATGTAAAATTATAATATATTGATTTTAATTGTGTTACGTTTTACATGGATTGCTTAACGTTTTACGCGGATTGACAAAAAAAATGAATGACTGAATAACAAAACCGGGTTATTCAGCCATTCAATGATGCAATTATGCTGTTTCTCTAAATAAGTAGCGCGCTATTTTATCCGTTTTTGAGCAATTCTTCGATGGCTTCTACTTCCATACGGAACTTTTTATTGATTTCCATCTGTTCCTTCACGGTATTCACAGAGTGGAGAACGGTGGCATGGTCTTTCCCCCCGATAAGTTTTCCGATATGGGCAAGGGAAGCGTCGGTGAACTGCTTGGTCAGATACATCGCGACCTGCCGCGCCACGACGATTTCGCGTCTCCGCGAAGCGCTTTGGAGAAGCGCAGGCTCCACATTGTAATATTTACAAACGGTCTTCAAGATTTTTTCGACATTTATTTTGCGTCGTTCGATGCTCACCATCTGGCCGACAACCTTTTGCGCTAAGGCCAAGTCTATTTTCTTGTTGTTTATCAACGAGTTGGCCGTCAATGAGATGAGCACTCCTTCCAGATCGCGGACATTTTCCGTCACATGATCCACAATAAAATCAAACACATCTTTCCCGACAACAAGTCCTTCGTGTTCTATTTTCTTATTAATGATAGTTTTACGCAATTCGCGGTCGGGACGGTCAATCAAGGCATTCAATCCCCATTTGAACCGCGTAATCAGTCTTTCTTCAAAACCCTGCATATTGACAGGCGCCTTGTCCGAAGTGATAATCAATTGTTTGCCTATTTGATGCAAATGATTGAATATATGGAAAAAGGCAAGTTGCGTTTTATCCATTCCGATCAGCTCCTGCACGTCGTCCAGAATCAGGACATCCAAACTCTGGTAGAATTTGAGGAAGTCGTTCGTCGTATTTTTCTGTACTGCGTCCGTATATTGGATGCGGAAAAGATGCGTAGAAACATAGAGTACTTTCTTTTGAGGGAATAATTCCCTGATACGCATACCGATAGCATGTACCATGTGGGTTTTTCCCACGCCCGAAGGCCCGTAGAGAAAAAGCGGATTAAACGAGGTTCCCCCCGGATTTTCAGCGATGGCGATACCGGCTGTGCGCGCCAGTTTATTGCTGCTTCCTTCATAAAAATTGTCGAACGTATATCGTGAAATCAAATGGGGATCCCATTCCGGCATTTCTTTACGTACGGCCGATGGCAACGAATTTTTCTTGGGAGAGGCGTCGGCCTGTTGGCCGACCACCACGCGGTAGTTCAAAATCGTCTCCTCGCCAAATACGCGATGAAGCGTCGTTTTCAACACATGAATATACTTTTCTTCCAAATATTCGTAGAAGAACTGGCTCGGCACCTGAATTGTCATCTTCTTTTCTTCGTACGACAACGGAATAATAGGTTTAAACCAAGTATTAAAAGCCGCCTCTGGGACGATATCCTTAACAATAGTTAAACACTTGTTCCAAAGTGATTGGTGATCTGAATGCATCATTATTATAAATCCTGTTTCTAATTACATCTAAAAATTACGTGGTAAAGGTCGGCATTTTTTTTGAACAGCAAAATTGAGATTCTTTTACGATTCAAAACAATGCTCATTATCAGGAATTTATGCCTATCCTATTCAAATTTTGCGGCTTACACCCTTTAGCGATTCCACCAGCAAAGCATTTTCAAGGGGTTATGAAAAATTGCTTACTGAGATAAAAAAAATTTCCTTATGCTTCCGTCGGACGCAAAAATTTTCGTTAATCAACATTTTGTTGGCCTTCCGAAAAAAAATCATCTCCCCCTAATAATTGGAATAATTCTAAAAAAGCTGCCTGCCCCCTTCCTTAGAAAAGCGAAAAATGAACATACCGTTTTGGATTCTGTTTCAGGTCAATAAGCAGGATAGAAGCATTGTTTATCGTCCTGTTCAGGCTGTTATACAGCAATGTATCATTTAACAAAAGCCCCAAGGTGTTATCTGTGGAATTGAGTTTGTCGGAGGTTTCTTTCAGATTGTCAAGCGTCAGGTTGAGCGTCTCAACGCTTTGCGGCAAATCCATCGCTTTAAGATCGGCGCTCAGACCGGCGAACTGCTCCGACGTCACCCGGAGGTTAGAGGCGATGGACTGCACATCCTGTTCAACGAGTTTGTTCAGTTGCTTCGAGGCGGCTTCCAGATGGGCAGTCGTTTCTTCTATGTGATTGAGCGACTGCACTAACGCCGGATGATTGACTAACACTTGCAGGCCGTAGAGAATGGAATCCAATTTGGGGAGCAGATCCATCATTTGCGGCAAAACCTTTTCCTGCACGGACGCCATCATGTCTTCCTGCATACGACCCTCTATCGTTGCCCCCGATTTGAGGTATTCGTCCACGTATTTATTCAGGTGGATATGGAGTTCTGCGCCGCTTAAAAAGGTCTTCTCTATGCTGATATAACTGCCTTTGTTGATGCGCATGTGCTTTTCAAGACTGATTTCAACCGCGACCTTGCGAGCCGCCTCCGTATAGTCGTAGTGGATGCTTCGCACCAGCCCAACCTTGAATCCGTCCACGAATACGGGCGTTGAAACGGTGATATCCTTCACATTTGCACATTCTACATAATAGTGGTTTACCGGCTGAAACAGGTTGATCCCCTTCAGATAATTGACGCCAATGTACAAAAAGGCGACACTTATAATAACCACAATTCCGATAATCATCTCTTTAGTGAATTTAACTTTTTTCATCTTTAATATGCTTTATGCCTTGATAAAAGGCGATTTATTCATTTTAATCTTGTTATTTTATTCTTTGACCATTTTTCATTCTGATAATAAAGGCGTCCTTGAATTTCGAGGACAGTTCCTTGTATAATTTATGGATGGCTGTTTTATCCGTCGTTTCGCCTACCGTATATTTATAGAGGTTGCCTTCCTGATAATAACTGGCTTTATAGCCTTTGAGAAGAGGCGAATTGGCCGCTATTTTTTTGTCGGACGACAGGATTTGGACTTTATAGACGATTTCATCGTCATTTTTGCTTTTTTCTGAGACCGACGTGGACGTTGGCCGCTCCGCCGTCAATTCCGACGTCTCTTTTTTGGAGGCGTTGGCGTTGTTCGAACGTGTAAGTCCGCCCTGTTTACGGGAATAATCGTTTTTATAGGCCACAAACGCCTGGTAGATGGACCTGGCCAACTGGTTTTGCCCGGCCTGCGAGTTCATATATTTTTCTTCCTCTTTATTGGAAATAAAACCAAGTTCCACCAGGACACTGGGCATTCCGGTCGCTTTCAAGACAATGAATCCGGCTTGCCGAACGCCACGGTTTTCCCGTTTGGCTTTGCCGAACGATTTCTGGATCTCCGAAGCCAGCCAAACGCTTTGCTCCATGTGCTTGTTCTGGATAAACTCAAAAATAATGTACGATTCCGATGAATTGGGATTAAACCCTTCATATCGCTGCAAATAATTATCTTCCAGCAGAATAACGGAATTTTCGGTCATAGCGACTTCCAGATTTTCCTGCGACTTGGCTAAACCCAGCGTATAGGTCTCCGTTCCTTTGATTTGACTGTTCGCTTTCCCTTTTTTCAGGGAATTGGTGTGGATGGAGATAAAGAGGTCGGCCTTGTGGCGATTGGCAATGTTAGCGCGTTCGTATAATTCTATAAAACGGTCATCCTTACGGGTATAAATCACTTTCACATCCTGGTGATTAGCCGTAATCATCCCTCCCAACTTCAGGGCTACGGCAAGATTGATCGCCTTTTCGTAAACGACAGAACCCTTTGCGCCGGGGTCCTTGCCTCCATGTCCGGCGTCAATCACCACTGTAAAAGTCTTATCCAAAGCCTGAGCTTGAAATGCAGCCGGTCGCATACACAAAATGGTTATCAGACCCGCTAAAATATACCCGTTTTTACTCATCCATACATGATTATTGCATGATGGGGCAAAGATACGGATTTTTCCGTATAAAAAAACAAAAAACGCCCGAAAAAGCCGGAAAGTGAACGAAATCCGTATTATAATGTTTGTATATAAGACGTGTTTTTCAATAATAAACAAAATATTTTGGAAATTAGGCGGCGAATAGCTACTTTTGTGTCCGATATGAATAATCATAAAACAGATATTTTAGAAACCATTGTCGCACACAAACGGCATGAGGTCGCATCACAAAAGGGGGCTGTTCCGTTAGAAATGCTGCTTTCCATGGGCGGCCACCGGATCGAACGCCCTGTTGTTTCCATGCGCAAAGCGTTGGAAACGTCGCCATCGGGCATCATTGCGGAGTTTAAGCGCAAGTCGCCCTCCAAAGGCTGGCTGCATCCGGACGCAAAAGTAGAGGATGTAGTGCCGGCATACGAATCGGGCGGCGCTGCGGCCTGTTCCATCCTGACGGACAGCGATTTTTTCGGCGGTTCGTTCAGCGATCTCCAATGCGCCCGCTCGTTGGTGCGATTGCCCTTGCTGCGCAAGGATTTTGTGATTGACGAATACCAGCTCTTTCAAGCGCGGGTGATGGGCGCCGACGCAGTGTTGCTGATTGCCGCCGCGCTGAAACATGACGAGTGTCGCCAACTGGCGCAAATGGCTCATTCGCTGGAATTGGAGACGCTTCTTGAAATCCACGGCGAGGAGGAATTGTCGTACCTCAATCCCGACGTGGACATGCTGGGCGTAAACAATCGCAACTTGGGCACGTTTAATACCTCGGTCGAAAATTCGTTCCGCTTAGTAGAGCAAATGCAGGCGCGCGTCGGAAACGGACGCTCGGCGCCGCTGCTCGTTTCTGAAAGCGGACTGTCGGATCCGGCGACCGTGCAACAGTTGCGTGCAGCCGGTTTCCGAGGCTTCCTGATAGGCGAAACGTTTATGAAAACGGAACACCCCGGCAAAACCCTGAAAGCCTTTATTGAAAAACTTACAAAAACGCCATGATAATCAAGGTATGCGGAATGTGTGACGCGGAAAATATCCGCGCAGTGGAACAGTTGGATATAGACTGGATGGGCTTTATTTTCTACCGCCGTTCACCACGGTATGCGGGCGATGCAGACACTGAAATCATCCGTCGTTGCATCCGGAAAAAGGTCGGGGTATTCGTCAATGCCCCTGTAGAAGAGATTCTCACAAAGGCGGCACATTGCAAATTGGACTATGTGCAACTCCACGGCGACGAATCGCCCGCGATCTGCCGCGATCTGACGGTGCACGGCCTTCCCGTCATCAAGGCTTTTCCGATCGCTTCTACCGACGACTTGAAGAGGACGGAAGACTACGAATCGGCGGCATCCTTCTTTCTTTTCGACACGAAATGCGAAGGCTACGGTGGCTCAGGACAGCGTTTTGACTGGTCTGTACTTGCCAATTATCAGGGAAATACGCCATTTCTGCTAAGCGGAGGTCTCACGCCCGACGCTGCCGACGAAGTGCGCCGGTTCCGCCATCCCATGCTTGCAGGGATAGACCTGAACAGCGGCTTTGAAACGGCTCCCGCCATGAAAAATACCACGACACTGGCGCCGTTCATCAAGCATATAAGGCAAACAAAAAACAGCGGAAATAATACTATCGGGAGCTTCACTTTCGCCCGCGTCTGTCAATGTTATTAGAGAGTTGGTGATGTCGCGGAAAAGTTGTAACTTTGCAGCCGAAATGAAAGGTTTGATTAAGAAAACAGGGGCAGGGCTGTTGATGTGGCTGTTCATAAGTTACTATGTATCATCCACTTCGTTTATCCATACGCACTACTTCGCGTGGGGGACGGTTACTCATTCGCATCCGTATAACCCGTTTGGCGATGCTCCTGTCAATCACAATCATACGCAGGGACAGTGTATTACGATTGCCTTTCTGACGCACCTCGTTCTGGTCGGCTCGACCGTTGCGGCTGTGGTCTTGGCAACCGTGCTGCTGCGAGAAATCGAATTGCCGGTACATCGCTATCGTTCCTGCCTGCATATTCGCTTTGCGCCGCTTCGCGCTCCTCCGTTAAGTTCTTGTTAACTCTTTATTTACGCATAATCTATGATTTCAGAATCCTGCTGTAATGAACTTTTTCTTACGGCTGGTTTCTCTATGCGTATTCGCGTATTCTATTTTTTTATTAATCAATTAAATAGCATAAAAAAATGACAAGAACTTTTTTATTATATATCATTTTTACATTGTCGTTGCTTGGCTGCGGGAATAGCGGCGGGGGCGACGGCAGTGCCGGTTCGGGTATTAAAAC